>CADAPN010000025.1 GCA_902789835.1 Oscillospiraceae bacterium | reverse complement strand
TCAATCCATCTCCGCTCGCCGTTCTGCTCGACCACAATGCCGTTCAGTTCATCTTCGCCCAACAGCTCCGTAACCGAGGCATTGAGGACGAATTCCACATTCTCCCTGCCCCGCAGAGCTTCGACAAGCTTCTCTTCTCCCCGGAAGCGGTCCCTCCGGTGGATCAGATAGACCCGACTGCAGGTTTCGCTGAGCAGAAGCGCGTCCTGCAGCGCGCTGTTCCCACCGCCGTTGACCGCGACAATCTGGTCCTTATAGAAAGCGCCGTCACACACGGCGCAGTAGCCGACGCCGCTGCCCACGAGCTCGTCCTCCCTCGCGACGCCCAGTGTCCGCGGCTTCGCGCCGGTGGCCAGAATGACGGCCCGGCCCTCATATTCCGTCCCGAAGGCGCAGCGCACCAGTTTGTGGTCGATGCAGTCCCGGATCTCGACAGCCTCGTCGATCTCGACCTCCGTGCCCTGCTCTATCGCCTGTTCAGCCATCAGGTTTCCCAGGTCCATGCCGCTGACGGACGGGATTGCCGGATAATTCTCCACCCGCGGGGACCAGGTGATCTGCCCGCCCAGTGCATCTTTCTCCAGAACCAGAACGGATTTTCCCGCCCTGCGTGCATAGATCGCGGCGGTCAGTCCCGCCGGTCCCCCGCCGATGATGATGATATCGTACATGCCATCCTCCTGTTTTTTCACCTAAGCCGGATAAACCGGAACTGTCAACCTGTATCCCCGCCTCCGGCGGGAGATACAAAATTATGCTATTTTGCAAAGATTGCTGTTTAAGAGGGCCATTTACGAACAGCGTATGGTGGTCATTCCATACGCTGTTCACGGTTTCATTCAGTTGCTGAGGCTGCATCCTGACTTCTGCTCAGGGATTCGGCAGCCGAGGAGCTTCAGGCGGTCTTGCTGACGTAGGTCTTGATGGCACCGGCGCCGGCAAACTTCGTGCCGTCCGGCAGCACCAGTGTGGGCGCCTGCCGCACCCCGTAGGACTTGGCCAGCTCCGTCTCTTCCGTGGCCAGAACCTTCCGATAAGAGAAGCCCATCTTGTCCATGAATCCCATGGCGATCTTGCAGTTGGGGCAGGTCGCGGAGATAAAGAGGATCGGGTCGCCCGCCTGCTCGGCCTTCGGTTCATTCTGCTGCGGTTTGTCCTCCGTCCTGCTCTCCACGGGGACGGGACCCACATGCTTCAGGATGGAATTTGCGATCACATACTCGCGCCTCTCTTTGAACTCCTGGGTCTTGCCGGCGTTCCAGTTCTGCACCGGGCGGTAGTAGCCGGTGATGCGGCTGTAGACCTCGGCCTTCTCGCCGCAGATCGGGCAGGTGAAGTGCTCGCCGGTCAGATAGCCATGCGTCTTGCACACGGAATAGGTCGGAGAGAGCGTGTAGTACGGAAGGCGGTAGTTCTCGGCGATCTTGCGCACCAGGCTTGCCGCGGCCTGCCAGTCGGGCAGCTTCTCACCCAGGAAGGCATGGAAGACGGTCCCGGAGGTATAGCGGGTCTGCAGTTCATCCTGCACGTCCAGCGCGGCGAAGACATCCTCCGTATAGCCCACCGGCAGGTGGGAGCTGTTGGTATAGTACGGGGTTCCGCCCGGTTCCGCTGCGGTGATGATGTCGGGATAGGTCTCGACGTCGTGCTTGGCCAGACGGTAGGCCGTGGATTCCGCCGGAGTGGCTTCAAGGTTATACAGGTCGCCGTACAGCTCCTGATAATCGCTGAGACGCTCGCGCATATGATCGAGCACGTCGCGGGAGAACTTCTGACACTTCGGATCGGTCATGTCGGCGCGGATCCACTTGGCGTTCAGGCCCGCCTCGTTCATGCCGACGAGGCCGATGGTGGAAAAGTGGTTGTTGAAGGTGCCCAGATAATGCTTCGTGTAGGGATAGAGGCCTTCGTCAAGGAGCTTGGTGATGACGTCGCGCTTGATCTTGAGGGAGCGGGCCGCGATGTCCATCAGCTTGTCCAGGCGGGCATAGAAGTCCTTCTCATCGGCGGCGAGATATGCCAGGCGCGGCATATTCAGCGTCACGACGCCGATGGAGCCGGTGCTCTCACCGGAGCCGAAGAATCCGCCGGACTTCTTGCGCAGTTCACGCAGGTCCAGGCGCAGGCGGCAGCACATCGAGCGCACATCGGAAGGCTCCATGTCGGAGTTGATGTAGTTGGAGAAGTACGGGGTGCCGTACTTGGCCGTCATCTCGAAGAGCAGCTTATTGTTCTCCGTGGGAGACCAGTCAAAGTCGCGGGTGATGGAGTAGGTCGGGATCGGATACTGAAAACCGCGGCCGTTGCGGTCGCCTTCGATCATCAGCTCGATAAAGGCCTTGTTCACCAGATCCATCTCCGGCTTGCAGTCGCCGTAGGTGAAGTCCATCTCCTTGCCGCCGACGATGGCGGGCAGGTCCTTCAGGTCCGCGGGGACGGTCCAGTCCAGCGTGATGTTCGTAAACGGTGCCTGAGAGCCCCAGCGGGACGGCGTGTTGACGCCGAAGATGAAGCTCTGGATGCACTGCTTGACTTCGGAATACTTCAGCTTGTCCACCTTCACAAAGGGCGCGAGATAGGTGTCAAAGGAGGAAAAGGCCTGTGCGCCGGCCCACTCGTTCTGCATGATGCCGAGGAAGTTCACCATCTGGTTGCAGAGCGTGGAGAGGTGGCTGGCGGGGGCGGAGTTGATCTTGCCGGGGATGCCGAGACCTTCGGTAATCAGCTGCTTCAGGCTCCAGCCGGCACAGTAGCCGGTCAGCATGCTCAGATCGTGCAGGTGCAGATCGCAGTTGCGGTGGGCATCCGCGATTTCCTGGTCATAGACCTCGCTCAGCCAGTAGTTGGCCGTGACCGCGCCGGAGTTGGAAAGGATCAGACCGCCGACAGAATAGGTGACGGTGGAGTTTTCCTTCACACGCCAGTCGGAGACATTCAGATACTTGTTGACGGTCTCCTTGTAGTCGAGATAGGTGTTCTTGAGGTTGCGCATTTTCTCGCGCTGCTTACGGTAAAGAATATAGGCTTTTCCTACCGCTTCGTAGCCCGCACGGGACAGAACCGCTTCCGCGCTGTCCTGAATATCTTCCACCGTGATCAGGCCGTCTTTGATCTTCGGCAGGAAATCCGCCGTAACCTTCAGCGCCAGAAAGTCAATTACACTCTCGGTGTAATCGGTGTTTGTGGCTTCAAATGCCTTCTTGAGGGCGGATGCAATCTTGCTGATATCGAAACTTACAATCTGTCCGTCTCGCTTGACTACGTTATACATGTCTCTTCCTCCTGATGTTCCTTACGATGAACTATTATAATCCGCGGAGCTTTGCCGCGGGCAGCTTTTCCTGTACCGCACGGAGGAGCTGCTGCATCTCCTCCTCGGAAAACGCGCTGAGTCCGTCACCGCAGATCAGCGCACCGGAATCACGAAACTGCTGCAGATACCAGGCTTTCGCGCCGCGGATCCACTCCGCCGCTTCCAGCAGGCTTTCCTCCGTATGCAGGCCGCGCACCACGGTTGTGCGAAACTCGTAGGGGACCTTCTCTGTCAGCAGAAAGTTCTTTGATTCCTCCACCGCTTCGGGCAGATATCCGGGAATCCCGATGGTCTCACCATAATGCGACGGGCCGTTTTTGATATCCATCGCCACATAGTCGACCAGCTTTTCCTCTGCCAGGGCCTTGAGGCGCTCCGGGAAGCTTCCGTTGGTGTCGAGCTTGACCCGGTAGCCCAGAGCCTTCAGCCGTCGGATGAAGTCCGGGATCTCCGCATGAAGAAGCGGTTCTCCCCCGGTGATGCACACCCCGTCCAGGATTCCCTGCCGCTTCCTGAGGAAGGCAAGGACCTCTTCCGGGTCCGGTAGATCCGCCGGAAACTGCTCCGGCAGGACCAGGCTGGCGTTGTGGCACCAGGGGCAGCGGAAGTTGCATCCGGGCGTAAACAGCGTACAGGCCACGACCCCCGGATAGTCCAGGAGAGAAAGCTTCTGCATCCCTGCGAGGTACATTGTCTCCACTCCTTTCCCATCGTCTTCCTTGCACATGATAATGCCGTATCTTGTACTTGTCAAGCCCAAAATCACAAGATATTGAAGTTTTATCTCATTGTAACCAATTTGACCACAAAATCTAGTGTTTCTTATGTATTTTGTTTCTGCCCGTTTCAAAGCGTAATTATTTTCAAATTTTTGAAAGAGTGCCGAGTTCAGCCCTCCCACCGGGGGAAAAGCTTCTTTTTCTCCCAAATTTGCCGTTGCTGTGATGTTAAAGCTGTGTTATAATGCTTGTTCGTGAAACTGCGTCGGCAGCCGTACCGTCTGTTACCGAATACCGTACGGAGCGCCGGACCACAGACAGCCTGCGACACAGGAGGAAAACCATGAGCAGAGCAGACGAAATCTTCATTCAAAACTGCCGTGACATTCTCGACCACGGCATCTGGGACACCGACCGCGAGGTCCGGCCGCGCTGGGAAGACGGCGCTCCCGCCCATACGGTAAAAAAATTCGGGATTGTAAACCGCTACGATCTCTCGGAAGAATTCCCCATCCTGACCCTTCGCCGGACCTACTGGAAGTCCGCCATTGACGAGCTTCTCTGGATCTGGCAGGCCAAGAGCAACAATGTCCACGATCTGCGCACCCGCGTCTGGGACGCCTGGGCGGATGAGAACGGTTCCATCGGCAAGGCCTACGGTTATCAGCTGGGGGTCAAACACCATTATCCCGAAGGGGACATGGACCAGGTTGACAAGGTTCTCTGGGACCTGAAGCACAATCCCGCCTCCCGCCGGATCATGACCAACATCTACACCTTTGCGGATCTGTCGGAGATGGCCCTCTATCCCTGCGCCTATTCCATGACCTTCAATGTCACCGGGAATCGCCTGAATGCGATCCTGAACCAGCGCTCCCAGGACATGCTTGCCGCAAACAACTGGAACGTCGTACAGTACGCCGTACTGACCATGATGATCGCCCAGGTCTCCGGTTTCGAACCGGGCGAGTTTGTTCATGTGATCGCCGACGCGCACATCTATGACCGCCACGTTCCCGCCATCGAGGAGATTATCCGGAATGAGCCGAAGCCCGCGCCGCAGTTCTTCCTCGATCCCGAGGTGACGGACTTCTATGCCTTTACCCGGGACAGCTTCCGCATGGAGAACTATGAATACTCCGAGTTTACCGGCAAAATTCCGGTGGCGGTGTAAGCCATGGAAGCAATCGTAGCTGTATTCTCCGATTGGGGCATCGGCAGCGAGGGCACCCAGCAGGTTGTCCTGAAAGCCGATCGCCGGCACTTCCGGGAGCTGACCGACGGCGCCGCCGTGCTGGTCGGGCGCCGGACCCTGGGCGATTTTCCGGGCGGCAGGCCGCTGAAGGGGCGGCACAACATCGTTCTCACCCGCCAGGCGGTGGAGATCGAGGGCGCCGAAGTGGTACACAGCGAAGCCGAGGCGGCCGAGGCGGCGAAGGCATATCCCCGCTGTCTTGTGATCGGCGGGGCGAGCGTCTACCGCCAGATGATGCCCTATGTGGACACGGTTCACCTCACCCAGATCAATCTCTGTCCGAAGTCGGACCGGTTTTTCCCGGATCTCGACGCGGCCCCGGACTGGCGCTGCCTCAGCTGCGGCCCGTGGCTGGAGGAGGACGGAATCCCCTATCGCTTTGCCACTTATGTACGGATAAAGGAGGACGACTGAAATGGAAATGGAAGAATATCGCAGCGGGAAAAAGTCTCTGGAGCTCGCCTGCTATATTGGCGGCGCGGGCGCCTTCGGTGTGTTTCTGCGCTGGCTGCAGCTGCAGCTGGCGTTCAACGAGCTCGGTCTTCCCGATCCGAGCGCGTTTCACATCGGGCTGATCCTGTATGTTGCCGCCGCTGCGCTTGTCTTTCTGTATTTTGTCAACCGCTATGAAAAACAGCGGCTGTATCTGCCGGATGAGTTTCCGGCGGCGTTTTCGAATACGGGCAGGCTTTATCTGGCCGTCCGCGTCGTTGCGGGGCTTCTGATCTGCGCAGGCGGCGTCCTGCTCTATATGCAGTCCGGCGCCGATCGGAACAGCACCGATTATCAGCTCATTGCGATTCTCGCCATTGCTTCCGGGATCTGCTATGTACTCTGGTTGACCTTTGCCAACGCCGATCCCCAGCCGGCCGTCTGGATTCTCTGCGTCCTGAGCTTCGTTCCGATGCTGTTTCTCGCGGCGTGGATGGTAATCTGCTACAAGGTCAATACCATCAACAGTGTGATCTGGTCCTACGGACCGGAAATGGTCGCCGTTGCCGCCGCCATGTTTGCCTTTTTCCGGCTGGGCGGATACGTCTTCGGTCGGCCGAAATGGAAGCGCTGCCTTTTCAGCTGCATGCTGGCCGCCATGCTCTGCATCACCTGCCTTGCGGACGAGCGCTATCTTGGCATGCAGATCATCTTTGTCGGGCTGACCGCCTCGCTTCTGTACTGCTGCTGGGTCATGGTCAAGAACATGCAAAAGGGTGAAGCGCCCCAAAAGAAGAAAAAGAGCACCGGTGGATTTGAATCCCTTACCTGATTTCCCTGCCGCCGCGGCCTTTCGTGCCGCGGCAGCTTTTCATTCGGTCACAAACCGCCGTGACATCATAACCGATTGTGAAGAAGGAGACCGCGCCTGATGAAGCAACATAAATCCTATACCGCAGAGGAACTGCGTTACCTGAGAATGCTCTCCCGGCAGTATCCCACGCTCCGCTCCGCCGGAACCGAAATCATCAATCTGCAGGCAATTCTGAACCTTCCGAAAGGCTGTGAGCACTTCATCTCCGACGTGCACGGAGAACACGAAGCCTTTCTGCACATTCTCAACTCCTGCTCCGGTGTCATCCGGGAGCGTCTGGACCTCCTTTTCAAGGACAGCGTCCCCCGCTCGGAGCTGGATCAGCTCGCCACGCTGATCATCTATCCCGAGGAGAAGCTGGAACAGCTCAAGCCCGAGATTGACGACCTGGACGAGTGGTACCGCATTACACTCTACCGTCTGATCGAACTCTGCCGCAGCGTGAGCTCGCGCTACTCCCGCTCCAAAGTCCGCAAGGCCCTGCCTGCCGACTACGAATACATCATCGAAGAGCTCCTGCACACGCACAGCGACGAGTTCGACAAACAGGAGTATTACAAGAATATCATCTCCACCATCGTCGACATCGGCCAGGCGCCCGACTTCATTTCCTCTCTTTGCGCCGTCATTAAGCGGCTGGCCGTGGATCACATGCACATCGTCGGCGACATCTTCGACCGCGGTCCCCGCGCGGACATCATCATGGACTCGCTGCTGAACTATCACAGCGTTGACATCCAGTGGGGCAACCATGACATTCTGTGGATGGGCGCCGCTTCCGGCAGCCGCACCCTGGTGGCCACCGTGCTCTCCAACTCCATTCACTACAACAACCTCGAAGTCCTGGAGACGGGCTACGGCATTTCTCTGCGGCCGCTCTCGGTTTTCGCAAACGAGGTCTACAAGGACTGCGACGTGTCGCGTTTCGCCGTGAAGCTCACCGAGGCCGATGCCTCGCATTATTCCGAAAAGGACAAGCTTCTCTCCGCCCGCATGCACAAGGCCATCACCGTCATTCTCTTCAAGCTGGAAGGCCAGAAGATTCTCCGTCATCCGGAATACGGCATGGAAGACCGCCTGCTGCTGGATAAGATTGATTATAAAAACCGCTGCATCACCATCGACGGCACCGTCTATCCGCTGGAGGACACCGATTTCCCGACCGTGGATCCGGCGAACCCCTACGAGCTGACCGCGGAGGAAGCCGCGGTCATTGACCAGCTCACCAAGTCATTCGAGCGCAGTGAAAAGCTTCAGAATCATGTCCGCTTTCTTTATTCCAAGGGCAGTCTCTATAAGATTCACAACGGAAACCTGCTCTTCCACGGCTGCATCCCTCTCACCGCCGACGGCGAGATGATGCGCTTCAAGCTCGACGGGACGGAACGAGCCGGGAAAGACTTCCTCGATTTTGCGGACACCGCCGCACGTCAGGCCTATTATTACAAGTCCGGTTCCCCGGAGCGGAAGCTCGGGATGGACCTCCTTTGGTTCCTGTGGGCAGGCCGCAACAGCCCCATCTTCGGCCGCGACCGTATGACCACCTTTGAACGCCGTCTGATTAATGACGAAAGTGCCTGGGCGGAGCCAAAGAACGCCTATTACACCCTCTACCAGGATCCGGCGATCTGTGACTTCATTCTGAAGGAATTCGGCCTCGAAGGGCCCCATTGTCATATCATCAACGGACATGTTCCCGTGAAGGTCCGCAAGGGCGAGAGTCCCATCAAGGGCGGCGGAAAGCTGCTGGTCATTGACGGCGGCTTCTGCAAGGCCTACCAGCCCACCTCCGGAATTGCCGGCTACACCCTCATCAGCACCTCCCAGTCCTACCGCATCGTCGCGCACCAGCCCTTCGTCGGCCGGGAAAAGGCCATCCGGGACAATTACGGCATTGCCCATTCGACAGAAATCTTTGAGCGCCAGGAGCTTCGCCAGCGTATCGCCGACACCGACATCGGCCGGGAGCTGCAGATGCAGATCGACGATCTGCGCGCGCTGGTGGTAGCCTACCGCGACGGTGCCGTCACCGAGGATCACAAGGGGCACTGATCCGAGGCGCAGAACGGAAGCTTCTTCCGGTTTTCTCCTTTTATAACCCGGCAAAGCAGGCTGCGTGAGATACTCTCACGCAGCCTGCTTTGCTGATTCTTATATTCTCTTGATCTCGTGGGTAATGATGATCTATGCGGTCTGTCCGCCTTCCGGCTTCCGGCGCAGGGAACGGATTCCCGACTTCAGCATCGGGACCGCCGAGATGCTTCCCAGACCGAGTACGACGCATATCGCAATGATGAATTCCGGCTTCAGGTACCAGGGCGTTACCTTTATGGGTGCCGGTTCCGGAAGAGCCAGGGGGATTTCCTCTTCCTCGATCTCTTCCTGTTTGGCAAGCGGTGTTTTTTTCGCCGGCTGCGGAGTCGGAGAAGGCGACGGGGACGGAGACGGCGAAGGCGAAACCGCAGCGGCGGCTGTAGGCTGATAATTGGCCGCGCCGGTCGGGGAGGTATCTCGCTCGGCCCGCTGAACCGTCTTATGTTCTTTCGGCGTGGAAAGTCTCTGCAGCACACGGAAGATCAGCATCGATTCAGGATGCGCAATCCAGTTCTTCAATTTCTGGAAAACTGTCTTTTTCGCTTCAAGCTCCTCTTTCGCCTGCTGGATCTTCAGCTCCATTTCACGAAGCTGTTTCTTTAATTCTTCCACCCGGCTGTTTCCGCCGTTTTCGCTGTTTGCGGCTTTTTCCAGTTCGGTGCGGATCTCTTCCACACGGGTTTTAAGTTCTTCCAGTTTTTCCTCCGGCTGGACCCAGCTGTCGCGATTCTCCTCCAGCTGCTTCCGGATATCTTCGATGCGCTCATGAAGATTGTCGAGCACGCTCGGGATGCCGCTTGGCTCTGTGCCGCCCGGCTCTGTTCCGCTCTGCCCTTCCGTGTTTCCCTCTGCCAGGAGAGAGGAGGAAGCGGCTCTCTTCGCGATTCCGGTCTCCAGTTCTTCCCGTACGGCGGCAGCGCGGTCTTCCGCTTCTCTGCGCTTTTCATCAATCTGCGCGGCGACGCTCTCCACGCCTTCCTGCAGGCGGTTCATCTGCACCTCGCGCTCTGCCCGCCGCTCTTCGATCCGTTTTGTCACATCCAGGACAAAGCGTTCTGTTGCCGGTGTCTCTCCGCTTTCATTCTGCGCGCCGTCTGTTGAAGACTGCGCTTCGCCGGCTCCAAAGCCGGCAAGCCCGGCCGTTTCGCCGATCTCCCGGCTGCGCTCCTCCAGATTCTCACGCAGGCCGTCGGCTGCCTCGCGCAGCGTCTCTCTCGCTTCATCCGCGCCCGCTGTGAGTTCCGGATGGTTCTCGCGAAACTCCTCGGCTGAACCTCTGGCATCTTCCAGAAAGGCCTCCGCTCTGGCCTGCCGTTCTTCACGGCCTTCCGCAAAGCGATCTGCCGCATCTCCGAGGCCGTCCAGCAGAGAGCCTTCTCCCGTTCCGCGGCTCTGCAGCCGCTCCGAGAGGCTCGTCCCTCCGAACAGTCCGTCCGCAGAAGCAGACGGCATCCCCGCGCCAAGCATTGTCGTGCCGAGCATCAAGGTGCAAAGGACAATGCTGCATAGTTTTGTTCCGAAACGGTTCAAGCAGCCGCCTCCCTTCCAAAGATTCCCGGTAAAATCATCGCTGCATAAACCCTGCATTCAACCGAACTGTATTATACCTCTTGTCAGTGGAAAAAAGCAAGCCATTCCGCTCTTTCCGGCGATTTTTTGTGCACGCGGGCCAAAATGCCCAAGCATTTTTCTTCCATGCAAAAGAGCTGCCCGAAGGCAGCTCTTTTCTTGCGTATGATCGGTCCCGGATTATCCGTTGACCTTTTCCTTGAACGCCTTGCCTGCCTTGAAGACAGGGGTGTCGCTGGCAGCGAACTCCATGGCCTCGCCGGTGGCGGGGTTGCGGCCCTGGCGGGCGTCACGATGCTTCACGGAGAAGGTGCCGAATCCCAGCAGAGCAACGGGCTCGCCGGCGGCGACGGTATCAACAACCGCATCCAGGACGCTGTCGACAACGGCGGCAGCCTGCTTCTGGCTGAGTGCGTTCTCAGCGGCAACTTTCTTGACGAGTTCGGTCTTATTCATAGCAATAGCTCCTTTTCAAATTGGTTTCACGGTGATGCATTATAACAGGTCCTCTCCCGTTTTGCAATAGCTTTTCCAAAAGAAAGCCCACGTGTTGCTTCTTCATCTTTTACATGGAATGATATTGAAGATTTTCCGAATCTCTGGTATGATAGCAGTATGATTTCACACACTTTTGTACCGCAGGCTTAAGCGGCACACGGAATCAAATCTCACGGAAGAAGGAACAGCGCTTTGGATTTACACGCGAAGCTTGAGCTGCAGGACTGCCCCTTTTGCGGCGGCGCCGGCCTGCTGGAGGAAGAAAACAACTGGTGCTGGTATGTGATGTGCATGGACTGCGGCGCCCAGACCGCCGCCATGGAATTCCGTACTGCCGAAGAGCGCGAGGAAGCCGCACAGACGGCCGCGCATCTTTGGAACATCGGCAAAGTCGTACGGGGTGATATCGGCGAATAGGCCCGGCCGTCCCAGGATACCCTGTCCCGGGCAGTTCCGCATTTCCCCTGTTATTGCTATTTCGGTATGAGAGGAGGCCCATGTCCGCATGAGCACGGATGCGCCGCAGTATCGGCATGAATTCAAGTACCTTGTCAGTGCAGCGCAGATTCCGCTCCTGAGAAGCCGGATTTCCTGCTTCATGGCGCCGGATCCTCATACCGGTCCCCGGGGGGATTACGAAATACGCAGTCTGTATTTCGATGATTACCACAACTGCTGCTTCTATGAAAACGAAAACGGAACAGAACCCCGGGAGAAATTCCGAATCCGGATTTACAACGCCTCTGCTTCCCGCATCACGCTGGAGTGCAAGCGGAAAGAGCATGGAATGACGCTCAAGACCGCCTGTCCGCTCACCCGGGAACAGGCCGGAAGCCTGCTTGGGAGCCTTCCGCTTCCGGAGGCGGAACCAATGCCTCCCCTGCTGCGAAAGCTGGATCTGCTTCGGCAGACGGAGCTGATGCATCCGGTGGTAACCGTAAACTATGTGCGCGAGCCCTTTGTCTATGCCGACGGGAACGTGCGCGTCACCTTTGACACGGACATTGCTTCCGCGGCGCCTGATCCGGAAGGCTTCTTTTCACCGGAGCTGCCCGCCAGACCGGTTCTGCCGTCGGGCTGTCACCTGATGGAAGTCAAGTATGACAATTTTCTGCCCGACTTCATTTACCGCAGTCTGAATCTCGGGCAGCTGCGGCAGACCAGTTTCTCCAAGTATTATCTCTGCAGAAAATACTCTTTAAGATAGGATGACGGTTTATGATGTCTGTTTCGGACGTTTTTAAGAAATCATTTCTGGACGGCTTTACCAGCTACGACATCGGGACGACGGCGGCCGTGGCGGTCATGCTGACCTCAAGTCTGTTCGCCCTCTACATTTTTGTCGTCTACCGGCTGCTGACCCGAAAGGCCTTCTACTCCAAGACCTTTAACATCTCTCTGGCCGGAATTACCCTGATCACCGCTGCGGTCATTCTCACGATTCAATCCAGCATCGTCGTGTCCCTGGGCATGGTGGGCGCGCTTTCCATCGTGCGCTTCCGCACGGCCATCAAGGACCCGATGGATCTTATGTTCCTGTTCTGGTCCATCACCGTCGGCATTATCTGCGGTGTGGGGCTGGCAAAGATCGCGCTGATTCTGAGCATCGCCCTGACCGTGGGAATCCTGATTCTGGACCGCCTGCCGGTCGCCAAAGCACCTCAGATTCTCGTCGTCCGCTCCTCTGATCGTGCCTCCGAAGCACCGATCATGGAAATCGTGAAGCGGCATTCGCGCTCCAGCACCGTCAAGTCCAGGAACATGACCGAAGCCTCCCTGGAAATGATTGTCGAGCTGCGCACCGACGCCGGAAGCGATCTTCTTCAGGAGCTGCTGGCGCTGGAAGGCGTCGGCTCCGCTTCCCTGCTCAAGCACGACGGAGAGGTCACCTTCTGACCTTCCAGCCCCCCCCTCCGAGCCGCAGGCGCCTTGCTGCCTGACGCGGAAAAACAACGCAAGATGGGAGTGTCCTGCATGAATATCCGAAGAGCAATGGTCTTTGATCTTCCCGGTGTCGTCAAGCTCTATGACGATACCCACGAAGCCGAACGGCGCGGCCTCATCACCACCGGATGGCTTCCGGGCGTATACCCCGTCCGGGCCACGGCGGAAGCCGCCCTGCAGCGGGGTGACCTCTTTGTGATGGAGGAGAACAACCAAATCTATGGCTCCGCCCTGATCAACCAGATTCAGGTGGATGTCTATGAGGGTGCCCCCTGGGAGTATGACGTTCCGCCGGATCAGGTCTGCGTCCTGCACACGCTGATGATTTCGCCGAAACGCTTCGGCAGAGGGCTCGGCCCACAGTTTGTCCGCTTCTATGAGGAGTATGCCCTGGAGCATGAGTGGCCGGAGCTGCGCATCGACACCAATGCCCGCAACGAGCGCGCCCGGGCCATGTATCAGAAACTCGGATATCGGGAGATTGCCATCGTCCCCACGGTTTTCAACGGCATTCCCGATGTCAATCTCGTCTTGCTGGAAAAACATCTGTAATATCTTGCTATCTTCGGAGGAGTGCTGGCTATGGAACAGGTTCTGAATCGCTTCTGTCTGGACGGCTGCCCCGTCTCCTGCGAGCGATACGGCGAGGGACATATCAACCTCACCTTCCTTGTCGTCACCGACACCGGAAAACGCTATATTCTCCAGCGGCTCAGCCGGGCCGCCTTTTCGGATATTCCCGGTCTCATGCGCAACGTGACCGCCGTCACGGAATTTCTCTCCGCCCGGAATTCCGATCCCCGCGCTTCTCTTCATCTGGTGCCGACAAAGGACGGGCAGACCTGGTGTCAGGATGAAGTCGGAGAGTACTGGCGCGTGTATGATTTCGTTGAAGACAGTCTCTGCCTCCAGACGCCGGAATCTCCCTCGGACTTCTACCAGAGCGCGGTTGCCTTCGGCCGTTTCCAGAATCAGCTGAGAGACTTTCCGGCGGAGACGCTCTGTGAGACGATTCCGAATTTTCACAACACCCCCGACCGCTATTGGAAGTTTCATCTCGCCATTGAGGCGGACACCGCCGGCCGTCTGGCAGAAGTCCGTCCCGAGGTAGACTTTCTTCTCGCCCGTGAGGAGGAAGCCGGAACGCTGCAGCGGATGCGGGATCGGGGCGAGCTTCCCGTCCGCGTCACGCACAACGACACCAAGCTCAACAACGTCATGCTGGATGCCAAGACCCGTCTCCCGCTCTGCGTCATTGACCTGGACACCGTGATGCCCGGGCTGGTCGCCTATGACTTCGGCGATTCCATTCGTTTCGGCGCCTCCACCGCCGCCGAGGACGAGAAGGACCTCAGCCGGGTGGAAATGAGTCTGGATCTCTTCCGGACTTACGCCGAGGGCTTTATCCCGGCCTGCGGCGGCCTTACGCCGGCGGAGCTGATGTCACTCCCGCTCGGAGCACGGACTATGACGCTGGAAAACGGAATGCGCTTTCTGACCGATTATCTTGAAGGGGATCACTATTACCACATTGCCTACCCGGAGCACAACCTTGACCGCTGCCGGACACAGCTGAAGCTGCTCTCCGATATGGAGAAAAAGCGGGAGCAGATGGACGCCGTCATCCGCCGCTTTTTGCCGTGAATATAAGTTCTGAATGCAGCACTCCCTCGCCGAAAGGCGAGGGAGTGTATTTCTTTTGTCCTTTGATTCCGTCCGAGGGAAACCTTGCACTCAGGCTTTCTCTTTCCCCGCCCTGCGGCGGGGAAGCTTTTTACCCCTTGACGCCGCCGGAGGTCAGTCCCGCGGTCAGATACTTCTCGATGCTCATGAAGAGGATCACCACCGGGATCGTCGCCAGAAGCGAAGCTGCAAACATGTACTGCCACTCAATCATGTTGAAGGAGCTGAACTGCGTGATGCCAACGGTGATCGGGCGGTTCTGGGCCGTCGAGATCAGCACCGTCGCAATGGTGTATTCGTTCCAGGCGTTGATGAACACGAAGATCAGCGCCGTCACGATTCCGGGCGCCGCCATCGGGATCAGGACCTTCGTCAAGGCCCCCACCGTGCCGCAGCCGTCGATCATCGCCGCCTGTTCCATCTCGGAGGAAATCGACACGAAGGTCCCCCGCAGAAGCCAGATGGCAAAGGCCTGGTTGAAGGCGGCGTTAATCAGCATCAGGCCCCAGAGGGTGTTGTTCAGATGCAGGGTGTTCATCAGCTGGGAGATGCCGATCAGCAGCACCACCGGCGAGAACATCTGGCTCATGATCACGAAGCCCAGGAAGGCCTTCTTCCCCACGAAGTTCATCCGGGCCATGGCATAGGCCGCCGGAATGCCGCAGAGCATGGCCAGCGCCGTCGCCCCGCCCGCTACAAAGAGGGAGTTCAGCAGGTAGCGCGGCACCCCGCGCTGAACAATATCCGTCAGGTTGCTCCAGATCCACTTGGTCGGGAACATGTGCAGGAAGTACATGTCCAGGGTCTCGGCGTTGGAGCGAAAGGCCGTGATGGTCATGACGTAATAGGGATAGAGCGTAATCAGGCAGACGACAACCACAAACACATAAAGCGCACTGCGAAGAAGCCCGCTCTTGGTTTCGCCATAGCGCAGGCAAAGCGCCGCGAGAAATGAGACAAACAGCGTCGCAGCCCAGAGCCAGATCATCGGCGAGTGCGAAATCTTCAGCCCGCCGAGTACATCGCCGATGCTCTCGCCCATTTTCCCGTCAAAGAAAAACCTGTCCAGCCTGCCGAAGAGCGCGTCCTTCCCTTCCGTGATCAGCTCCGCGTTATACAGGGAGAGCTGCCGTGAGAAGATGACGTTGTTCATCAGGATAAACACCGGTACCAGCAGCAACGAAAGCACCAGGGCCGCAATTGCCCCGCTGCGCAGACGTCTGCTTTTCCGGTCCAGATACCGGGGCACAAGATCGTCCGTCCCGGCCAGGCCTGCCAGCTCACAGACGAGCGCCGCCGCCATCAGCACCAGGATGCCCGCCGCGACCAGGGAGGACGAGAGTCCCTTTCCCAGGAAGGAGAAAATGTTTTTGCTGTAGCGCTCCGTCACCGTAAAGGTGATGAGGGAGGTGGTCTTCCCTTTGGAGTTGACACGCTCCAGGACATCCTCCTGGATCTCCACGTCGAAGCCCTGTGCGCGATAGTCCTCCGCCACGGCTTCGACCTCTGCCCGGGCGGCCTGATATTTTTCGTCTCCGACAAAGGTGTTTCCCGATTTCTTGGTGAACACCCCCACGTCAAAGCTGTACAGCGGAAGGCTCATCAGGATCAGCGTCAGTACAAGACCGACAATCAGAAGCAACAGCATCCGCCGGTTTTTTTGACGCACTTCCGGATATCTCACAGCTCTTCCTCCTTCCGCATCACCGTCATCATGTAGATTCCGGCACAGACACAGAGGATCAGGAAGCCGATCACCGACAGCGCGGTAGCCGGTCCCTTCTTCCGCTCATAGAACGACAGCATGTAAAGATACGTAATCATCGTATCTGTCTTATGGGCCGGCGCTCCCTTCGTCATGGTATAGACGATCGGGAAGGAGTTGAAGACATAGATGATGTTCAGAACCGTACTTACGGTAAGAGACGGCCGGACCATCGGCAGCGTGATATGGCGCAGCTTGTGCCAGAAGCCCGCCCCGTCCATGGTGGCCGCCTCATAGAGCGATCCGTCGATGGACTGCAGGCCGGAGAGCACACAGAAGGTGACAAACGGAACCGTGACGAAAATGGCCGGAGAGCACACAGAAGGTGACAAACGGAACCGTGACGAAAATGCCGACCCAGCATTCCCAGACAAATTCGATCTGATAACTGGAGCGCCAGTTGATGGCCTGCCGGATAATACCCAGGTTCAGCAGAACGTTGTTCAGGTTGCCGTATTCGGCCTTGATGATGTAGTTCCAGACCGAAGCCTGAATGACGAGCGAAGTTGCCCAAGGGAATACCATAATGGCGCGGGCGATCTTCTGTCCGTGAAACTTCTGGTTCAGGACCATGGCAATGATGAAGCCGAGCAGTGTGGACAGGATGACCACCGAGAGCACCCACCAGAGGGTGTTCAGCATCACGGTTTTGAACGCGGGCAGATGCACCGCCTCGACATAGTTGTCAAAGCCGACAAATCCGCCGATCACGCCGGCCTTTGAGATCTCACTGAAGGAAAGCTTGAAGACGATCAGAATCGGGAACACGACAAAGATCGCAATCAGCAGGATACTGGGC
>CADAPN010000024.1 GCA_902789835.1 Oscillospiraceae bacterium | reverse complement strand
CCCAGTTTCCGCTGAGCTCCATGCCGTCGAAGTCGCGCTCCCAGTCGGACGCGCTCTCAAGGTCCGCGTTCGGATCGCTGACGGGCATCTCGGGAACGGTAGTCGCTTCAGGCTCGGTACTTACTTCCGGCTCATCGACGGTGATCTCTTCCTTGCGGATGCATTCCGGCCCGTGGACATGGGGTGTCAGCTCCTGCTTGCCGCAGGTGAGCTCCCGAACGGTCTCGTAGCACTCGGCGGTGTGGGCATGCGCGCCCTCGCCTTCCGGAATCTGGCAGCTCGGCGGTATGGGTATGCGCGCCCTCGCCCTCCGGAATCTGGCAGGTCAGGACGCCGTTTTCATCATAGCAGGCTTCACCGTGCTGATGACCGGGGTTCTCTTCCAGGCCGCAGCGCAGCACTTCGCGCTCGGTGTAGCACGCGTCACCGTGCTGATGCCCCGGGTTCTCTTCCAGGCCGCAGCGGAGCTCTTCCCGCTCGGTATAGCATGCGTCACCGTGCTGATGCCCCGGATTCTCCTCCAGGGTGCAGGTAAGCACCTGGCTCTCGGTGTAGCACGCGTCGGAATGCGTGTGCGCTTCCAGCTCCGGCAGCGTGCAGACAAGGGTCTTCCCGTCGTAGCAGTCGTCGTTGTGCACATGCGCCACCGGCTCCGCCCCCTCGTGGGTATAGGGACAGTCCAGGACCTCCCGGGTATAGACCTTCGCGATGGCGTTCTTGTGGAAGCCGGCAAAGGTCCCCAGAGAGACGATCATCGACAGACACAGAATCAGCGCAAGCGATCTGGTCCGTCTTTTGCGGTCTTTCAGGATCCGGTTCAACAGAGATTCATTCATTTTTTCAGTCCTGCCTTCTATCAGAATGTCATATTGTATACATTTTGGATTCGGTTCGGAAACAGCCTGGTTTAAGCCCAATTATACAGATATTAATATAGCACAAGTACCGGAAAGGGACAAGTTTTTTCAGTATTTTTTCATGCATCTGCGCACATTTTTTCCATTCTCACCTGCAAGTATACCAGACCCGGCGTCAATAAAAGCGTCAATAATTTCGCCTTTTTTGCGCAGGGGGATTATTTTGCCGCAAAAATCCCCGATCGGAAGAACTCTGACCGGGGTGATTCGCTCGGGATTCCGAGGGTTTCTGTATTCTCTGTTTTTCAGTCCGCAATATCCACGTCCCGGGTGATCATCACCTTGTAGTCCGGGCAGATCGCCTGTACCTCCTTCTGCAGGGTGGCGATGGCCTCCTTCGGATCCACGTCGAAGCTCGTCACCACGTCGAAGCGCAGTTCCTTCGTCTCGGGATTGAGGTGGAAGCCGTGGATCTGCAGGGCCCAGTCGTGGGCCATGACCTTTTCCTGTACGGCGTTGCGGATGGCGGCGACATCGTCGCTTCCGGTGTTGTAGGAGTAGACGCCGACGCCCGTGAGGATGACGCCGGTCTCCCGGAAGACCTTTGCCTGCACGCGGCGGGTCAGGCGGTCCACCTCTTCCACCGTCATCACATCCGGCAGCTCCAAATGGACCGAGGCGTAGTTCCGGTCCGGGCCGTAGTTGTCCAGGAACAGGTCATAGGCGCCCCGGACCTCGGGCTCCTCGTTGAGCAGACGGCGGATCTTCTGCGTGAGCTCCGGGTCCGCCCGGTGGCCGATGATGTCGTCCAGCGTCTCCATCATCATCTCAATGCCCGACTTGATGATGAAGCCGGAGATCACCACGCCGACCCAGGCCTCGAGGGAGAGGCCCGTGAGCATGAAGATCACCGCCGAGGCCAGGACCGAGGCCGAGAGGATCGCGTCGAAGCGGGCATCCTCTCCCGAGGCGATGAGCGCGCCGGAGTTGGCCTTCTGCCCCTGGGCTTTCACATAGCGGCCAAGGATCAGCTTTACCGCCACCGCCGAGGCGATGATGACAAGGGAGACGACGGAATAGTCCGGGGTCTCGGGGTGAATGATCTTCTTGATCGACTCCACCAGGGAGGTGACGCCGGCATAGAGCACGATGGCCGCGACGATCATGGCGCTGAGGTATTCCGTTCTGCCGTGGCCCAGCGGATGCTTCTTGTCCGGCTGGCGGTTGGCAAGCTTGGTTCCGATGATGGTGATGACCGAGGAGAGGGCGTCCGAGGAGAGGGCGTCCGAGAGGTTGTTCACCGCGTCCAGCGTCACCGCAATGGAGTGGGAGAGCAGGCCCACCGCCGCCTTGAACGCGGCGAGGAACAGGTTTGCGACGATGCCTATGACACTGGTTCGGACGATCAGCCGGTCCCGTTTCATGGTTTCTTCCATAAGGCTGTTACCTGATTTCCGCAGTATTTTCATGGAATCTATATTTTACCATTCCCGCGCTCCGTCTGCAAGGCAAAAAATGCTTGCAATTCAACTCTCTCTGCGTTATTCTGACGGAAAGTATCTTCAGAGGATGTGGTATTCATGAGCAAATTAACGCTGGAACGGGCCAAGGAGCTTCTTCCCAGCCAAGGAGCTTCTTCCCAAGCACACCACCGAGGACCATCTTTTTGTCCACGCCGCCTGCGTCAGCGCGGCCATGGGCGCGATGGCGGATTACTTCGGCGAGGACCGGGACCACTGGGAGGCCATCGGCTGGCTTCATGACGTGGACTATGAGCAGTATCCCTCCACCGAGGAGCACTGCCACCATGTGCGGGAGTTTCTCGAGCCGGAGGGTGTGGACGAGGCCGACATCCGCAGCATCATCTCCCACGGCTACGGCATCACCACGGACGAGGTGAAACCCGAGACCAATCTCGAGAAGAGCCTCTTCACCGTCGACGAGCTGACCGGCATTGTCCACGCCTACGCCCTGATGCGGCCGGAGAAGATGGACGGCATGAGCGTCAAGAGCTTTAAGAAAAAATTCAAGGACCTGAAGTTTGCCGCCAAGTGCGACCGCGAAGTCATCAACCGGGGCTTCGAGATGCTGGGCCTGGAGCCCGCAGTCGTGATGCAGGCCTGCATTGACGGCATGACCGCTCACAAGGAGGAGATCGGCTTCTGAGCCGGCAGAGCAAAATGCTTTCTGACAACATTCAGCGCGCCCCGAACGGGGCTCTGCGCTTTGCCGGGCACTCGGTTCCGGCTCTGGCGGAGCAGTACGGCACCCCGCTCTACCTGATGGACGAGAGGCGGCTGCGTCACAACTGCCGCATGTACACCGAGACCTTCCGCGAATGCTTCGGGGAAGCCGCCCTCCCCCTCTACGCCGGGAAGGCCGCCTCCTTCCGGGCGATGTACCGGATTGTGAAGGAAGAGGGCATGGGCATCGACGCCGTCTCGCCGGGTGAGATCCACACCGCGCTCTCGGCGGGCTTCCCCGCGAAAAAGATCTTCTTCCACGGCGACGGAAAGACCGACGCCGACATCCGCTACGCCCTGGAACACGGTGTCGGCTACTTCATCGTGGACAATCCCGACGAGCTGCGCCGGCTGGCCGAGGAGGCCGCGCGCATGCGCCTCGTTCAGAAGGTGCTGCTCCGCGTCACGCCCGGCATCGACCCGCACACCTACAAGGCCGTCAACACCGGCACCGTCGACGTGAAATTCGGCGTCCCGATGGAGACCGGCCAGGCCTATGCCTTTGTACAGGACGCGCTCTGCCTGCCCTCTCTTTCGGTCTGCGGCCTGCACTGCCACGTGGGCTCCGAGGTCTTCGACGAGACGGTTTTCGAGGATACCGTCGACGTCATGACCGCCTTTATGGCCGAGCTTTATAAGGGCTTCGGCTATGTGACCGAAATGCTGAACGTGGGCGGCGGCTACGGTGTGCGCTATCTTGACACGGACAAGCAAATCGACATTCCCGCCCGCATCCGCAGCGTCGCCGCCCACCTGAAGCAGCGCTGCACCGAATACGGCCTGAAGCTTCCCTTCTTCCTGATGGAGCCGGGCCGCAGCATCGTCGCCGACGCCGGCATGACGGTCTACACCGTCTCCAGCGTCAAGCGCATCCCGGGTTACAAATACTATGTCGTCATCGACGGCGGCATGACGGACAATCCTCGCTATCCCCTCTACGGGGCGCCCTATACCGTTCTGCACGCCGACCGCGAGGCACAGTTCTACGCGGTCTACGACCTGGCCGGACGCTGCTGTGAATCCGGGGACATCATCCAGCCCGCCGTTAAGCTCCCCATCGACACCCAGCGCGGCGATCACATCGCCGTCTGCACCACCGGGGCTTACAACTATTCCATGGCCTCCAACTACAACCGTCTCCCGCGGCCGCCCGTCGTGATGCTCACCGAGGAGGAAAGCCGCCTTGCCGTCCGCCGCGAGACCCTGGAGGACCTGGTCGCGCTGGACCAGTGATCAGGAGAGAGACCGGAATTCCATTGTTAAAAATCAAAGCGAAGTTGAAAACGTGCTGTACCGGACGTTCAGGAAGCATCCGATATAGCACGTTTTGCAATCTATTTGACATATCATGCAATTGTTTTTGCAATTCGTATCTGATAAAATTTGCGTATCCTGAAAAGAAGGACTGGCTGATTCAAACAGCTTATGATTACTCTCATTCAAAACGGAACCGTCGTCGACCCCGCCTCCGGCGTGCATGAGGTCCGGGACCTCTGGATCGACGGGTCGCGGATTGCCGAGTCCGCCGGACAGGCCGACCGGGTAATCGACGCGAAGGGGAAAATCGTCTGCCCCGGCTTTCTTGACATTCACATGCACGAAGACCCCGTCGATGCCGACGGGAAGCTGGAGTCCTATGACGAAAAGTCGGTCTTCGCCTGCATGCTGCACATGGGCGTAACCACCGCCGTCGCGGGCAACTGCGGCGAGAACAAGTTCCATCCGGCGGACTATCTCGATCTTGTGGACCGGGACGGCGCGCCGGTGAATGTGGCCATGCTGGCCGGTCACGGCTTCTTCCGGCACGAGGCCGGCTGCCTGGACCGCTACGCCCCCGCCACCGCCGCCCAGCGCGACCGGATGGCCGCTGAGATCCGGGAGGCTCTGCAGCGCGGCTGCATCGGCGTCTCCTTCGGGATCCGCTACGAGCCCGGTACGGACCGGCGCGAGTTTCTTGAGGCCGCGGCCGGGATCCGCGGCACGGGAAAGCTCCTTGCGGCCCACGTCCGGGACGACGCGGCCCAGATCTTTTCGGCCACACGGGAGTTTCTCGACGCCGGGCTTCAGCTGGATGTGCCGCTGCAGGTCTCTCACATCGGAAGCATGGCCGGCTTCGGCCAGATGGCGGAGTTTCTGGAGCTGATCGATTCCTATCGCGCGCTCCGTTCGGACATCTGCTGCGACTGCTACCCCTACGACGCCTTCTCCACGGACCTCGGCTCGGCCACCTATGACGACGGCTGGCTGGAGCGCTACGGCTGCGACTACAGCGTGCTGGAGCTCTGCCTGCCGGAATACTTCGGGCAGCGCTGTACCGAGGAGCTCTTCTACCGCATCCGCCGGGAGAAGCCGGACTGCAAGACCGTCTGCCACGTGATGCGCCAGGAAGACGTGGACCTGGCCTATCGGCATGAGGCCGTCATGGTGGCCAGCGACGCCACCCTGGACCGCGGCATGGGCCACCCCCGCGCCTGCGGCACCTTCCCCCGGGTGCTCTCCCGCTACGTCCGCGGCGGGATACTGACTCTGGATGATGCCATCCGGCGGATGACCGTTCTGCCGGCGGCTCAGCTCGGCCTTTCTCAAAAGGGCCGGCTCTCTGTGGGCGCGGATGCCGACGTGGTGATCTTCGACCCGGAGAAGCTTATTGACCGTGCCACCTTCGAAGCCCCGCTGACCCCGCCCGACGGGATCGAGCTGGTCTTTGTCGGTGGGAAGCCCGTCCTTCGGGACGGAGTCATTCTGGACCGCCGTGCCGGGAAATCGGTGCGCGGATCACGCTGTACCCAAGGAGGACACACATGAAAAAAGTACTCACCCTTACCCTGGTGCTCGCCCTCTGTCTGAGCATCTGCGCCCTCGCCCCGACGTCCTTTGCCGCGGGCGGAAGCGTCCTGAACATCGCCCTCGACGGGCAGCCGGAGCATCTGGATGTCACCATGAGCAGCATGGACATGGCATCCGAGGTCGTCTTCGGTCCGGTCTTTGAAAAACTCGTCGCCTTCAACGGCGACAGCCAGGTGATTCCCGAGCTGGCCGAATCCTGGGAGGTCAGCGAGGACAACACCGTCTACACCTATCACCTGCGTCAGGGTGTTCTCTTCCACAACGGCGAAGAGATGAAGGCCGCCGACGTCGTCGCCTCCATGAACCGCTGGATCGACGCGGCGGACAACGCCAACTCCCTGGTGGGCGGCGCGCACTTCACCGCCGTGGACGACTATACGGTTGAAATCACCATGGAGCACGGCACCCTCTACCTCAACGAAATGATCGCCGGACTCGGCCAGCAGGCCGTCATCATGCCCGCCTCCGTCATCGGCGCCGTCGGCGAGGGCGAACTCGTCCAGGAATACATCGGCACCGGCCCCTATGTCTATGACGAGTGGAAAGCCGACCAGTTCATCCGCCTGAAGGCCAACCCCGATTATCAGCCCTACGGCACCGAGGGGGACTACTCCGGCTGGGGCGGCTACAAGACCGCGTGGTATGACGAGGTGTACTTCTACTTCCCCGGCGACAACGCCACCGTCGTCTCCGGCATCCAGACCGGCGAGTTCGACATCTCCGACCGTCTCAACGGCGACGACTATGACACCTTTGTGGACGATGAGAACTTCACCATCTTCTCCGCCGAGGCCGAGCTTCCCATGCTGATCTTCAACAAGGCCGAGGGTGTCGCCTCCAACGCGCTGGTGCGCCAGGCGGTCCAGGCCGTTGTCAACTGCGAAGACGTGATGTTCGCGGCCTATGCAAGCCCCGACCGCTACAAGCTCTATTCCTCCTACATGTTTGAAAGCTCCCCCACCTGGTATACCGACGCCGGCAGCGAGAAGTACAACCAGAACGATCCCGAAGCCGCCAAAGCGCTCTTTGCCGAAGCCGGCTGGACCAATGAGGACGTGTTCCGGATTCTGGTCCGCACCGATGTCTCCGACTTCTTCGCCCAGGCTCAGGTGATCCAGGAAGAGCTCCGCTCCATCGGCGTCAACTGTGAACTGGTGGCCTATGACGCCTCCACCTACAGCGATGTGCGCAACAACCACCCCGAAGCCTGGGATGCCTTCATCACCAACTTCGGACCGAAGGTCCTGCCGAACATGAACCTCTTCCTCTCCTCCTCCTGGGCAGGCTGGTGCGCCGATGAGCGCATCCAGAACGACCTGGCCGCCATCGCCTCCGGGACCGATCTTCAGGCTGCCCAGCAGACCTGGGCCGACCTGCAGGCCTATATGTACGAGGAGTTCGTCCCCGTGGTGAAGTTCGGCACCAACAACCTGAGCGGTGTCTGCCGCAGCGATATTACCGGCGCCTTCATCATGGAGCGCCTGGTGTGGGTGGACGCCCACCCGGTCGAGGGCTGATCCGCTTTTCCAGACAGCCGCATGAAAGAACCTGCTTAACGGAACTGACTGTCCGGCAAGAGATACCGGCCCTGCATTTCGTTAATCGGTATGATTCCATCCCGCCCCTTTTCGGGGGCGGGATTTGCGGATTGCCCCCCGCCCTGTTTTGTGATATAGTGAGACATATTTCTGCGAAAGGAGACGTTTTTCCATGCATAAGTACCTCCTGAAGCGGCTCCTGTCGCTGATTCCGGTTCTGTTTGTGGTATCGCTGGCCATCTTTCTGCTGATCCATCTGGTCCCCGGCGACCCCGCCGCCGCCATTCTCGGCGAGGAGGCCAGCCCGGAGCAGATCGCCGCCCTGCGGGAGACGCTGGGCTTCAACGACCCGCTGCCGCTGCAGTATCTTCGCTGGGTCGGCGGCCTGTTCCGCGGCGACTGGGGGACCAGCTTCTTCATGGAAGGGACCATGCTGGAGATCATCGGGGCGCATATGATTCCCACCCTGCAGCAGACCCTGGTCGCCGTCGGCTTTGCGACGCTGATCGGCGTCCCCCTCGGCATGCTCGCCGCCATCCGCCACGGAAGCCCCCTGGACCGGATCATCTCGGCCTTCTCCTCGGTCGGCATCTCGCTGCCGAGCTTTCTGATGGGCCTGTGCCTGGTGCTTCTCATTTCCGTGAAGCTGCGCTGGCTCCCGTCCTCGGGGTACAAGTCCATCGCCGACTTCGGCTGGCAGACCCACATCCGCTACATGCTGCTTCCGGGCATCGCCCTCGGCTTTATCGAGATGGGCCTGATCATCCGCATGACCCGCTCCTCTATGCTGGAGATTCTGAGCGCGGACTATATGCGCATGGCCAAGGCCAAGGGCGTTTCCCGGCGCAGGATGTTCTTCCGGCACGCGCTGATGAACGCGCTGATCGGAATTCTCACCGTGGTGGGGCTCTCCTTCATCTCCTGCCTGGGCGGCGCCATCGTGACGGAGACGATCTTCAACATCCCCGGCCTCGGGAAGCTCACGCTCAACGCCGTCATGCGGCGCGACTATGAGGTTGTCCAGGCCGTTGTACTGCTGGTTTCCCTGATGAATGTGCTGTGCACGCTGATCCTCGATCTGCTCTATGCCCTGATCGACCCGCGCGTGCGCCTGAACTGAGGTGCGCCCATGACGGAGTTTTCTCTCTCTTCCGCCGACCGCAGCCGGCTTTCCGAGCGCCGGCGTGAGCTCCTTCGGGAGCAGAGGCGCCTCAACCTCCGGCGCTTCTTCCGAAACGGCCACGCCGTTGCCGGCGCCCTGATCATCCTGGCCATGGTCCTGCTCGCCGTGTTTGCGCCTCTTCTGGCCCCGGCGGACCCCCTGGCCCAGACCGTTGCCAACCGCTTTGCCAAGCCCGGCACGGAAGGCTATCTTCTCGGGGCGGACAAGCTTGGCCGGGACCTCCTGAGCCGGATCATCTACGGCGCAAGGGTCTCCATGATCGTCGGCGTGTCCTCGAGCCTGTGCTCCATGCTCTTCGGCATGATCATCGGCCTCTACGCCTGCTACTACAAGGCCATCGACAACGTCCTGATGCGGATCTGCGACGGGCTCAGCGCCATTCCTTCCATCCTGCTTGCCATCGCCCTGATGGCGGTGCTGGGGCAGAGTCTTGTCAACGTCATTTTCGCCCTGAGCATCGTCTACATCCCCCGCATGGCGCGCATCTCCCGCTCCGCCGCCCTGGTGGTGAAGGAGCAGACCTACATCGAAGCGCTCCGCTCTCAGGGCGCTTCCTCCTTCCGCATCATCTGGCGGCACATCGCGCCGAATATTCTTCCGGCGGTGGTGGTGCAGGCCTCCTTCAACTTTGCCGACGCGATCATCACCGAGGCCTCGCTGAGCTTCCTCGGCGTCGGGGTTCCCGCGCCGCAGCCCAGCTGGGGCAATATCCTCGCCGAAGGTCGCGAGGTCATCACCAAGGCCTGGTGGATGGTGGTCTATCCCGGACTTGCGACCGCCCTGGCCGTCATGGGCACCAACATCTTCGGCGACGGGCTTCGGGACATCCTCGACCCGCATACCAACTGAGGAAAGCACAATGGCTCCCGATCGGTCTCTTCTCCCCGCCGCAGGCGGGGAGAAGAGCATCTGTTATACCTGATTGCAGATTCTTTTGAGGAAAGCACAATGACCGAAAACATTCTTGAAGTCAATAACCTCACCACCCGCTTCCGCACGGAGCGCGGTCTGATGACCGCGGTGCAGGGCGTCTCCTTCCATGTCCGGCGCGGTGAGATTCTCGGCCTGGTGGGCGAGTCCGGCTGCGGCAAGTCGGTCACCAGCCAGACGATCATGCGCCTCTATGACGAGAAGCGTCTTGCCCGCTACGAGGGTGAGATCCTTTTTGAAGGGAAAAACCTTCTCAGCCTCTCGGAGAAGCAGATGCAGGCCGTGCGCGGCGGAAAGATCGCCATGGTCTTCCAGGACAGTCTGAGTTCTCTGAATCCCGTTTTCACCTGCGGCGATCAGATCATGGAATCCATGCTCATCCACACCCGCGGTGTCGACGGCGGGAAGCTCTCTCGCGCGGAGGCCAAGGAAAAGGCCGTTGAGATGCTGCGCCTCGTCGGGATCCCGGACCCGGAAAAGCGCTTTTCCCAGTATCCCCATGAGCTCTCCGGCGGCATGCGCCAGCGCGTGATGATCGCCTGTGCGCTCAGCTGCCGGCCGAAGCTGCTGATTGCGGACGAGCCGACCACCGCCCTGGACGTCACGATTCAGGCCCAGATCATGGAGCTGATCGTCGAGCTGAACCGGGAGCTTGACATGGGCGTCATTCTCATCACCCACGACCTCTCCGTCGTCGCTGAGACCTGCAGCCGCGTCGCGGTCATGTACTTAGGCCAGATCGTGGAAGAGGCGGATGTATTCTCCCTCTTCGAGCACCCCTGTCACCCCTACACCCGCGGCCTTCTCAAAAGCATCCCCTCCGTCAGCGACAGCAAACGGGAGGACCTGTATATCATCGAAGGGACCGTGCCCCTGCTGAGCCAGATTCCGCAGGGCTGCCGCTTCCGGCCGCGCTGTCCCTGCGCCTGCGATGCCTGTGCCGAACGGATGCCGGAACTGACCGCGCTGGCCTCCGGGCAGACGGTACGCTGCTTCCGGGCGGCGGAGATCGCGGAAGGGAGGCTTCCTGATGTCTGATCAGCCGATTCTGGAGGCCCGCGGAATCCGGACCTGGTTTCCCGTCCGGGGCCTTGTCGGGGAAGCCGTCGGCAGCGTCAAGGCCGTCGACGATGTCTCTCTGTCCCTGTATCGCGGGGAGACCTACGGTCTTGTCGGTGAGACGGGCTGCGGAAAGTCCACCCTCGGCAGGACCCTGATCCGCCTGCTGGAGCCCACGGACGGGCAGCTGCTTCTCGACGGGACGGACATCACCCGGCTCTCCTCCCGCCAGCTTCTCCCCCTGCGCGCCAGGATGCAGATGGTCTTCCAGGACCCCTACAGTTCCCTGGACGGCCGGATGCACGTGGGCGACATTCTGATGGAGACCCTTGTCATTCAGAAGCGGCGCAACCGGAAGGAAAACATGGAGCTGGTTCTGCAGCTGCTGGACCAGGTGGGGCTTCTGCCGGAACACTTCTACCGCTATCCCCACGAGCTCTCGGGCGGCCAGCGCCAGCGCGTCGGCCTCGCCCGTGCCCTTCTGCCCGAGCCGGAGCTCATCATCTGTGACGAGCCGGTTTCCGCGCTGGACGTCTCGGTCCGCTCCCAGATCATCCGGCTGCTGCTGGACCTTCAGGAAAAGCGGAACCTCAGCTATCTTTTCATCTCCCACGACATGTCGGTGGTCCGCTACATGGCCGACCGGGTGGGGGTGATGTATCTCGGCCATCTGGTGGAAGAAGCGGAAACCGACGAGCTCTTCAGCCATCCGCTGCACCCCTATACCCGGGTTCTGCTCAGCGCGGTGCCGACGCCGGACCCCCGGACCCATCGGGAGCGGATCGTGCTGGAAGGGGAACTCCCCTCCCCGCTTTCTCCGCCGCCGGGCTGTCCCTTCCACACGCGCTGCCCCCACTGCACGGAAGCCTGCCGCACGGTTTTTCCCGAGACGAAAAAAACAGCCGACGGCCACCTCGTCGCCTGCCATCTGGTATAGTTTTATGGGAGGCATCCATGCCTGATGCACAGATTACCCTGAAGACCCTTGCCCATCTTCAGCAGGACGGCGTATGCTTTACGATTGCAGGATACCAGAGGGGCTTTCGCTGGACCCGGGCCGAAGTCCGGGATCTTCTGGATGACGTGCGGGAGTTCTCTCTTGCCTATCCTGCCGAAAGCGGCGCCTTCTACTGTCTTCAGCCTGTTGTGGTCACTCCCGCGTCCGACGGATCCTGGACCGTGATCGACGGCCAGCAGCGTCTCACGACCCTGTATCTGTTCTACTGCTGCTGTTCTTGGATGCTTCCGCCCTCTGCCCGTTATAATCTTCTGCCTTTTTCACTCCGCTATCTCCACAGACCCCGGCTCCAGGAATGCCTGGAGGCGCTTTCTGAGAAGGAATATGTCGGCGCCGGACGCTTTTCCGCCGAAATGGCGGAATATGAAGACGATATCGACTGCCACTATCTTCTGGAGGCTTACCGCTGCATCGGTGACTGGCTGCATGAGCTTCTGAAAAGCCCCTCTGCCCGCGCCGGTCTTGGCAGACTGAAGAATACCTTTGACACCCGGGTCCGGCTCATCTGGTATGAGCTGCCGGGTCTCAGCGCCGCAGATCAGGCGGCGCTGTTTTCCATGCTCAACACCGGAAAGATCGCCTTGACGGATGCAGAGCTCATCCGGGCGCTTCTTCTGCAGCGGGAAACCGGACGCACCGGGACCGCGCCGGATCCCTCAGAAGCAGCCGCCCGGCAGGCAGACATCTCCCGGCGCTGGGATGAGATGGAGGTTTCTCTCCGGGATGAAGCATTCTGGAAATTCCTCACCGGCGGACGGGCCGGTGATCGTGCGGTTTTCTCCCCCACACGGCTTGATTTTATTCTTCAGATTCTTGCGCTCCTTGTCAACCGCAGCCTTCTTTCCGTCGCAGACCGGCAATTCCCGGAAGGGGCACCCTGGTCTGTTCCAGAAGGGGCCAACCGGGAGCACTTTTCATTTTATGTGTTTTCGGCCTGGCTGAAGCTTCTCTGGTGGCAGGGACCAGACGACGACAGCCCGGAGGATGCCGTCATGCAGGTCTGGGCCTGCATCTGTGACCTTTCCCGCACGCTTCGAGACTGGTTTGAGGACACGCGCCGGTATCACCGGATCGGGTTTCTGACCATGGCTTCTCTCCGGCCGGCCGCGGAGTTGATGGCGGAGCTCGCGGCATCTGAGCGGGAAGCCCGGCCTGCGCCCTCCGAAGACGGCTTTGACAGGGAGCTGCTCGTGCTCATTCGCCGGGAGCTGTTTGGCCCGGCGGTCCTTTCACCGGAGGCTTTTCGGGACTGGCTTACGGGCCTTCAATATCCGAAAGATGCCCACCGCATCCGCCAGATCCTTCTTCTGCACAATCTTGCGACTCTGGAAGCTGTCGACGCCGACGGCCGTTTTCCCTTCGAACTGTACCGCGATTCCCGGCTCAACTGGGATCTGGAGCATATCAACGCCGTGGCGGACACAAGCGCGGGGGAGCCGGACCACTCCATCGGGAACCTGACCCTGCTCGCGGGCTTCATCAACCGCGCCTATCAGAACGACGCCTTCATTGTAAAGCGCAGGGTAATCCTGGAGCAGAATGCCCGGGGAACCTTTATCCCGCTGTGCACCCGGAAGGTTTTCGGGAAGGACTTTCCCGGAGCGGGAACAACGCTCACCTGGGATGAAACCGACAAGAAAGCCTATACGGAGGAAATCATCCGTTCCCTCTGTTCTTTTCTGAAGCTGGAGGATACCGGACATGAAAGCTGAAGATTCTTCCCGTCCCTTCCCGGGAGCCGTGACGGCCGAGCCCGTGAGTCCTGCCGCTACAGAAGTTCGGGCCCCTTATCTGAGCGGGGTGCAGAACGCGGACCCTTCCCGGGAGCGGGAATCTGATCCGATCACGGCCATTACGGATTCCGAACTCTATGACGGCTTTCTTTCCCGCGCGGCACTGTCCCTCTCCGCGGTTGCCGCCACACGTGAAAGCCTCTGGAGCCTTCTTTCGGTGCGCGGCCTCACCGTCGTCATCCCGTCTCTTCATCGGGATTATGCCCAGGGGCGGCAGGATGCCCTAGCCGAATCCGTTCGCCGGAAGCTTCTGGACGATCTGTCTGACGCCCTCCTTGAGGCCGCCTCCGATCCCGCCGGCACCTCCGCCGGGATGGATCTGGGCTTTCTCTGCGGCAATATCGAGCCGGACCACCTCCTGATTCCTGTCGACGGACAGCAGCGCCTGACCACGCTGTTCCTGCTGCACTGGCTGCTCGCCTTCCGAAGCGGCCGTCTGGAAGCGGATCCCCACGTCCGGGAAGCACTGCTCCGCTTTCACTATGAAGGCCGCGAGCCCGCCGACCGCTTCTGCCGTCAGCTGGTTCTGCAGAGCCCGTGTGAATCCGATCCCGCATCCGGGAGCAGCTCTATATCTTCCCGGATCCGATGTTGCAGCTGGTTTTCTGACGGCTGTTACCGGAACCCTACGGTTCAGGGCCTGCTGGTCATGCTCGACGCTCTCGGGGAACGGCTCACGGGTCTATCCGCTGCGGGTTTTTCGGCAGAGCGGCTTTTCTCTCTTCTGATTTCTGCCCGGCCGCCGGTCTCCTTCCTGTTTCTGAATCTCGACAATGCCGGTCTCGCTGATTCCGCTTACATCAAAATGAACGCACGGGGCAGGCCTCTGAGCTTCTTTGAAGGCTTCAAGGCAGAGCTCTCATCCTTTCTGGCTTCCGAGCCCGCCGATAAAGGGGAAAGCGGCTTCTCCGAGGCCTTTCTCCGGCAGCTGGACGGGCCCTGGAGCGCTCTGTTCTGGAGGCCGGAATATCGCGAATCCGGCCCCTTCCCGACGACGGACCGTCCGATGCTTCGCTTCTTCCGTTTTGTGATCCTGACCGACTGTATCGCCGGCATGGACCCCGTCCCCGACCGGGGAGATCTCCAAGCGGCCCTCACCGCGCTCATGGGGGAGACGGATGAGTCGTTTTTCTCCCGTCTGTTTCGGGACGGCTTTCGCACCGTAGAAGGCCTGCACTGTGACAGGCCGCCGGTCACCCTCCGGACGTTTCTGAACATCCGGCGGCTTCTGGACCTCCTTGCAGACCGGAAAAAGAGGACCGGGAGCCTTGCGTTTCGGAAACGCTCCGCGGATCCCGATCCTGTTCTGGATGAGGAGGCCGCTTTCCGTCGTCTGATCGCCTTCGATTCCCGGGAGCTTGCGTACCGGGAGCTGCTCCTGCTCTATGCGGCGTATCGTTTCCTGCTGCGCTATGCTCTTCCCGACGGCGGCTTCCGCTACAGCGCCGCCCTCACGCGCTGGCTGGGCCTGATCTCCCGCCTGAGCGACGCCGCTGCGCCCCTGCAGGCCGATGCCTTCTTCGCCATGATCCGCGCCGCGGACCGTCTGGTGGAGAGCGGTTTCGCACTGCGCTGCGGCAAAGCGCTCCTGCGCTGGCCCCATCTGCCCGAGGCGCTCTCCGTCTTTCCCGCGCCCCAGCTGGCCGAAGAAGCGCTCAAAGCGGCACTAATGCAGAGCAACCCTTCGTGGAAAAAGGCGATTCTGGCCGCCGGACGCTCCTTCCTGGGCGGGCGTATTGACCTGCTTTTCATGTACTCCGGCATCCGGGCCGAGGATGTTTTCTCCTCTTCCCCGCCTGCCGTACCCGAGGCGGGCGGGAAGGAATACGTCCTGTTTTTGCGCTGCCTTCGCAGAGTCGAAATGCTCTTTGACCGGGACGGCGTCCGCCCGGAACTGGAGCGGTCGGCGCTTCTGCGGCGGGCGCTTCTCTGCTACGGCGGAGAGGAGTGCTACCTGCTGCCATCCGGCAGGACGCGCCTGTGCTTTCTGGACAGCACGGACCGGGACTTCGGCTTCCGCCGCCTGCTGTGGGAGGATAACGACGGCCGGCGGGCGCTTTTTCTGCGGCTTATGGACGACCTGGATGAAAAGCAGCCCGCGGCGCCCCAGCTGCAGCGGATCATCTCGCGTAAAATGTTCCGTGACGGCGAGCGCTGGAAGGAATACTTTGTCACCATGCCGGAGATTCTTTCCTCGGTGCGCCTCTCCGGTGCTGAGGCGGCAGACCCCATGGGCGAGTGGGTGTTTCGGACCGAAAAGCGCTTTATCCGCATGAATCATCCCGACGACATTCTGCTTCTCTCCCGAACCCAGACCGGTTCCGTCAGCCGGGAATACTACAGCTATGTGCTCTTTCTGAAGGCAAGGAAGCGAGGCCTGCCGGTGTTTTACCATGCCGACTACACGGAGAGTTCGGAGAAGTACGCCTGGTTTGAGGATTCAAACGGCGCCCGGATCCGGATCCTGTACCGAAACCCGGACGGGACGCGCTGGCGCTGTCTCGCGTATCGGGAAGAGGATCCCGCCCCGGTCTTCGGCGGAAGCCTGGAGGAGACGCTGGACTATATCCGGGAGTCCTCGAGATGAGCTCGAAATGAATTAGCTGCGTTTTTCCATCGAAAAACGCAGCTAATTTACATTTTTTCGATGGAAAAACGCAACCGCCCCTTGATTCTTCCATCGAAAAAGTGTAAGATGATAAACAATGATAAACAGAGGGCTCGATTGAAATCCGAGGTTCCGGTTTGCAGGAGTAAGTTCCAGCGTGGCGGAGTTTGCAAAAGAAAGCGCGGGAAGTAAGGGTTCAAAACAGAAGTAAGTTTTACAAATCCAGCAGTTAAGTTTGCAAGCCTTGAAATAAGTCATGCAATCTTCTTGGGGGAGGAACACGAATATGGAACGAACCATCATGGCGAAGCTGATAGAATGGAAAGATCGTTCGGACAGGAAACCTCTGCTGCTGACCGGGGTGCGTCAGTGCGGTAAAACATACGCCCTGCAGCGCTTTGGGGAACAGCAGTTTGAAGATGTTGCCTATTTTAACTTTGAGGCGGATGATACCCTCGCTTCTGTTTTTGACCATGACTTTAAGATTTCCAGAATTCTGGACGAACTCGGCAGCGTCATTCGCGGGAAACAGATCATTCCGGGAAAAACGCTGCTCATTCTGGATGAAATTCAGGCCTGTCCGCGTGCGATCACAAGTCTGAAGTATTTTTGCGAGACTCTGCCTGAACTGCATGTAGTTGCTGCGGGCTCTCTGCTCGGGATCGCCATTCGCCGGGAAAACATGTCCTTCCCCGTCGGGAAGGTTAACCGGCTTGATATGTTTCCGATGTCTTTTTCTGAGTTTGTCAGCGCAGACGGCGGTTCAAAGCTGATTGCGGGCCTGAACAAAATGGATCTGACAAAAGAAATCCCTGCTTATTATACCGTTCCGCTGACAAAATATTTAAAGCTGTATTATGTGGTCGGCGGAATGCCGGAAGTGGTCCGTCTCTGGGTCGAAACACATGATTTTGCCAAAGTCGCCGAGAAACAGAATGAGATCTTGCAGGATTATGCGGATGACTTTGGAAAACACGCCCCCGTAGAGGACTTGCCCAAAATACGGATGATCTGGGAATCTGTTCCGACACAGCTTGCAAAGGAGAACAACAAGTTCATCTTCTCTCACGTCAAGAGCGGCGCCCGTGCGAAGGATTTGGAGGATGCTCTGGAGTGGCTGATCCATGCGGGACTTGTTCATAAGCTCTGTCTGGTGGAAAAGCCTCAGATCCCCCTTTCCGGGGAGGCTGACCAGACGTATTTCAAAGTCTATCTTTCTGATCTCGGGCTTCTGTGCCGCCGTTCCGGTGTTTATTACAGGACGATCATGGATGGCGACGAGCAATTCATCCGTTACAAGGGAGCATTGACAGAGAACTATGTTCTGACTGAGCTCATGGCAATGGGGATACATCCCTGTTTCTGGCGCTCGGATGCCAACGCAGAAGTGGATTTTCTGGCAGAAGAAAAAGGCATGCTTCTCCCAATCGAAGTAAAATCCGCGGACAATACACGAGCGAAAAGTCTTCGTCTCTTCTGTAACCGGTATCATCCGGAACTGGCCGTGAAAACGTCTCTGAAAAACGTCGGAGATTCCTATGAAGGTGAAACTCATTTATGGAGTGTGCCGCTCTATGCGCTTTTCCGTCTGAAAGAATACATTGACGCCGAATATGACTCTTCCGCTGGCTCTGATCCTGTTTATTGAAAAGGCGCTTCTTAACACGTTTTGCCCTTTTGCGCTGCGTGCACCGATGACATCTGACACAGCAAAACACCGCCCTCTCGGGCGGTGTTTTTATTGTTTGTCGCTTTATGAATCCGTGCCGGATCTCGCTCAGGCCTTTGCGGCCTCCATGCCGGCAGCGAGGGCGGCCTTGTTGCCCTCGAGGAACTTCATCTTGCGCTCGCCGAGCTCGATCTTGATGGCGTCGACCATCTTGTCCACCGAGACGGAGTTTTCATCCGCGCCCATCATGGCGCCGAGGATGGCGACGTTGGCGCCCTTCGGGTTCTTCACATTTTCGGCAATGTGAGCGGCGTCACAGTAGACCACGCGCACGTCGTCACGCTGGACCTTGCGGTCGATGATGGAGCAGTTGACAACGATCAGGCCGCCGGGCTTGACCGTGTGCTCGAACTTGTCCAGAGAGGGCAGGTTCATCGCGATCAGGACGTCGCAGTTATCGACCATGGGCGAGCCGATGGGCTCGTCGGAGATGACGACGGAGCAGTTCGCCGTGCCGCCGCGCATCTCGGGGCCGTAGGAGGGAAGCCAGGAGACATGCTTGCCGTCAAGCATATTGGCCATGGCAAGGAACTTGCCGATGAGCAGCATTCCCTGTCCGCCGAAGCCCGCGAAAACATACTGTTTCATCATGATTATTCAGCCCCCTTGTCTTTCTTCACACCCAGTGGATAGTAGGGGATCATGTTCTCTTCCAGCCACTTCATGGCCTCGACCGGGCTCAGACCCCAGTTCGTCGGGCAGGTGGACAGAACCTCGATCATGCAGAAGCCCTTGCCATCCAGCTGATACTCGAACGCTTTCTTGATTGCCTTCTTGGTCTTGAGGATGTTCGCGTTGGTGTTCACCGCGCAGCGCTCGATGTAGTAGGAACCGGGCACCTCGGAGAGCATCTCGGACATCTTGATCGGCGCGCCGCACCAGGCCTCGTCACGGCCGTAGGGAGAGGTGGTGGTCTTCTGGCCCACCAGGGTGGTCGGGGCCATCTGGCCGCCGGTCATGCCGTAAATGGCGTTGTTGACAAAAATGGTGACGATCTTCTCACCGCGGTGGGCAGCGTGGACGATCTCGGCGGTACCGATGGAGGCCAGGTCGCCGTCGCCCTGATAGGTGAAGACCAGCGTACCGGGGCGGGCACGCTTGGCACCCGTCGCGACAGCCGGGGCACGGCCGTGGGCGGCCTCAAACATGTCACAGTTGAAGTAATCATAGGCAAATACCGAGCATCCGAGCCTTCCTGGACCAGCTCGTCGATGCTCTCTGCGACCAGGCGGTGGATAATGCCGTGGTTGCAGCCGGGGCAGTAATGGAACTGCTTATCGGTAAGAAGTTTGGTTCTCTCAAATACGACGGACATTTTACTTACCCTCCTTCATCTCGAGGATCTTCTGTCTGATCTCTGCGGTGGTCGGGAACTGGCTGCCGAGGTGGCCGAAGAATTCAACGGGCTTCGCGCCGTTGATGGCGAGCTTGACATCCTCCAGCATCTGGCCTTCGTTGACCTCGACGTCCAGGACTGACTTGACCTGATCGGCGCAGCAGGCTTCTTTCAGTGCATCATAGGGATACGGCCAGACGGAGATGGGACGAAACAGGCCGACCTTGTGGCCTTCTTCACGCATCTGATCGACAACGGTCTTCACGATACGGGCGACCGTGCCGAAGGCGGTGACGATGATCTCGGCATCCTCGGTCTTGTAGCACTCCCACATCTGCTCGTTCTTGCGCGCCTCGGCGTAGACCGCCTGCAGTTCGGCGTTGTGTACGGTCAGGGATTCGGTGTCGATGTAGATGGAGTTGATGACGCCGCGCTTTTTCGGGTCGTCGCCCGGCTTCCAGCCGGTGCAGGCCCAGGGCTTCTTCTCCGGATCGACCTTATAATCCACCATCTCGGGCATCTCGACCGGCTCCATCATCTGGGCGATGATGCCGTCGGCGAGGAAGAGAACCGGCATGCGGTATTTCTCGGCCTTGTCAAAGGCGAACATCATGATGTCGATGGCTTCCTGGACGGAAGACGGCGCGTAGGTCAGCAGGTGATAGTCACCGTTGCCGCCGCCC
>CADAPN010000023.1 GCA_902789835.1 Oscillospiraceae bacterium | reverse complement strand
GAACCTTATCTCTCCTTCACCCTCTATGCGCCCCAGGAATACCTTTCCAGGGCTTATCATGATGCGCCGAAATACTGTGCCACCATCGAAACGGCCCAGGTAAAAAAGGATGAAGTTGTCTTTACGGGCGAGATTCCCGTCCGCTGCATACAGGCATACCATACTGATCTGGCCTTTTACACCAACGGGCGGAGCGTATGCCTGACGGAACTGAAAGGGTATCAGGCCGCTGTCGGCGAGCCGGTCATCCAGCCCCGCCGTCCAAACAGCCGCCTGGACAAGGTGCGCCATATGTTCAGTAAGATCACTTGATACGCCACAGCGAGGAAGGTTATTGCATTTCCCTGTCTTTCGTGGTAAAATGTAGTTGTAAACCACCAGAGAAACCAATCTAATTTTACCGTTGATAGCCATTTCCTTGATAGCCAAATGATAGCAAAAGTTCGGCAAGCCCATAGGATAAGGATAATAGGTATCAGGAAAAATCAAATGGTATCAAATCCCCCAAACAAAAGCGTTTAGAATTAAGTTTCATTTTGCGAGTGGGAATAAGCAAGTAAGAAACCCTTACAGGTAATTAAGCTCTCAGATATGAAAAGAAAAGGGATCGAGGCTTTGCATTGCGCAAAGCCTCGATCCCTTTTGTCAGTCTATTTCATGCCTCGAGCGTAACCAGATCCCCGGCCTTGGCATCGCCCTCCTCGAGGACTATGACAAAGATCCCCTCGCGGGGCATGACACAGTCTCCCGCCTGCTGACGGATCGCACAGTCGGCGTGACATTCCTTGCCGATCTGTGTCACCTCACACAGCGCTGAACCGATGCGCAGCTTTGTTCCGATCGGAAGCTTGTACAGTTCAATCCCTTCACACAGAATGTTTTCCGCAAAAGCCCCCGGAAAGAGAGGAATACTGATTTTCTCCTGCAGGCGGTCGACACTCTCCTGACCCAGAAGGCTTACCTGGCGGTGCCAGTTGCCTGCATGTGCGTCCCCATCGATGCCGTGCTCCGGCCGGAGATGGACGCTCTCGATCGGGTGCTTCTGCTGCCCCTTCTTCTCACTGATGCAGACGGCTTTGATCACAGCGCTCTGTGTGTTCATCATTGACACCTCTGAATAACATACTTGTTTAATATGTTATACTATGTTTTCCTTGCGCTGTCAATTGTTTTTATCGGTCTGGCCTGCCTCTGACCGGACGCCGATCTCATCCAGAAAAAGATTAGTGTCCCAGATGCCGTTTTTAATCCATTCCCGTTCGATGTTCGTAAGTGCATCCGGAGAATAGCCCGGATAGAACTGCGTCAGATCGCTTTCCGTAAATTCAAGCACGAGCTCTCCGCCCTTGCGAATGCCGCTCTTTGCCGCGAGATAGTATGCCAGGAAGGAATAGAGGTGGCTGTCCGGAAGCGCGACTTCGGCTTCCTGCATGTGATAGTAGATCCGGTAAAAGCTCTCCATACCTTTTGTCAGAGCGCGCAGGTTGTGATACTTCCCGTCTTCCACAGCCAGAAGCATCTTCGCACGCTGACCGTAGTCTGAGGCAAACACATCCAGGATCAGCGCCTCATGCTCGGAAAGATATTCGGCATAATCGTCGGACGGCCATATTCTTTCCTGAAGGATGGAGTGAAGGATCTCGGCAAAATCCGGGATATACCGAAGCGACTGGGAGATGGTCTTTTCCCTCAGCATGTGATAGGTGGTCGCGTCTTCCTTCATCAAATGCCGGAGCACCTCATCACTTTCCGAGACGAGGATGGTGTTGAAATTCTGATTCTCACAGAAATCGTTGATCACGCCCAGCAACTGGACTGGATCCATCTTGACTCTTTCCAAGTCGTCGTATACAAGGACGACTCGTTTTTTCTCAAGTGTTTTGGGGTCCTCGACCTCCGCTTTGATGGGGAGCACATCCATCATGTTCATGGAAACCATGACATTTGCGGCGCTGCTGGCCAGGGGGTTCACAGCGTGCAGCGCGGCGTTAAAGGCGGCCAGAAAACCGCTGCTCTTTTCCTTGGCTTTATGGAGCTGCCCGAGAATCGGGGTGCAGACTTCGAACCATTTCTGCCGGATGAGACTCCGCAGTGCGTTGGCATCCGTTATTCCGAACAGAGAGACCTTGACAATGACATGCGTTTTCTCGAGCGCTCTTGTCAGGTCTTTTTCAATCAGATAGGTCTTGCCGCATCCCCATTCGCCCGTGAGCAGCAAGGCACCGATCGGATTATTTTCGTTGCAGTAGTGAATGAGTTCGTTCAGTGTGCTCAAATGGTTTCCTCCTTCGGGTGGCGGGCTGCCCCAATGCCTGCACCCAAACCTAAAACTGCCTTTGCTCTCAGCGTCATGCGCAGAGAGCTACATTACATTTTATTTATTATAGCCCCGCGCTTCAAAAATGTCGAGTTTTTTTCACCGGGCCAGTCGACAGAGATGTAAACAGAGGATACCGCCCCGCCCGGGCATAAGACAGAGAAAGGCTTGTCATGCTGCCTCTTCTGGTGTAAACTCGTTTTATACCAGAAGAGGCAGGTGTTTTTATGAGCAGAAAGCTTCCCTTACAACCGCAGCCGGATGTCTATCTGGTACACAGACTCCTGTTCCGCCTGCTGCCGGTTCAGATTCTTCTCGCGGCAGTCAGCCAGATCAACGGAATCGTCTCCAGCCTCTTTGCCAGCAATTATATCGGGGCGCAGGCGATGAGCGCGGTCGGACTCTATGCCCCCATCGGGCTCCTGATCGGGACCGTTTCCGTGCTTTTTGTAAGCGGCTCTCAGATCATCTGCGGCAAGTTCCTCGGGAACAATCAAGTGGAACAGAACAGCAGGCTCTTTTCGGTCAGCATGCTCGGCACCGGCTTCTTTTCGGCGGTGACGATGCTGCTTCTGGTGGCATATACCATGCCCGGCTTTCCCGGCCGGGGTTCCGGGGATCCCGAGACGCGCCGCCTGCTCAACCGGTATATCCTCGGCCAGGTGCCGGGGGTACTGCCGCTGCTTTGGGGCCAGCAGCTTTCCGCATTTCTCTCCCTGGAAAACCGTGCCTGGCGCAGTACGGTGGCAAGCCTTGCCTCCGTTGCGGTCACGGTTGGCATGAACTTCCTTCTGGTGGGGCGGTTTCGGCTCGGGACGCTGGGCCTGGCCCTGGCATCCTCCGCGGGACTGTGGGTTTTCCTGCTGGTCGAGGCGGCTCATTTCCTGAGCGGAAGATCGATTTTTCGGCTTCATGTGAGACTTCGGGACTGGAGCATGCTGAGGGAACTTGTCCGGGTCGGCATGCCGAATTCCCTTACCACCGGCTATGTCGCGCTCCGCGGTGTCCTCATTAACGCGCTGATTCTCCGTTATGTCGGTGAGCTTGGCATATCCGCCTTTTCCACGGCGAATTCATTTCTGGGACTGTTCTGGGCGATACCGAACGGCATGCTTGCGGTTTCACGGATGGTTTTCGGTGTGAGCATCGGGGAGGAGGACCGAAAGACACTGGCCGATGTGATGAGAAACGCGCTGTATCGCTTTGTCCCGCTGATGGCGGGGATCTCCGCGCTGCTGATCCTGCTGGCGAGACCGCTGACACTTCTGTACTATCACGATGCTTCAACCCCGGTTTTTGAAATGACGGAATGGGGATTTCGCATTCTGCCGCTCTGCATGCCGCTGAGCGTGATCTCCATGCATTTTGCCTGCTATGGACAGGCGTCGAATAAAAGGTTCCTGGTCGGTCTTCTGGCCCTGCTGGACGGAATTGTCTTTGTCGTCTTGTTTTCCGCGCTGCTCCTGCCGAAAATCGGTCTAAACGGAGTTTATGCCGCAAATGTTTTAAACGGCATTGGCTGTGCCGCTGCCATTTTCATCTATTCCTGGATCATCCGGCGGAAGCTGCCCTCCAACATGGAGGAGCTGATGGTCATTCCGGATACATTCGGCGCCGCGGAGGAGGACCGCCTGGATCTCAGCGTCCGCAAGTTGGAAGAGGTCGTTCAGGTGTCCCGGACGGTACAGGGATTCAGCCTTGAAAAGGGGATTGATCCCCGGCGGGCGGCATTTGCCGCCCTTGCGATGGAAGAGATGGCCGGGAACATCATTGAACACGGATTTCCGAAGGATCGGAGAAGGCACAGCGTCGACCTCAGGATTGTGTTTAAAAACGGGGATATCATGATCCGCTTTAAGGATGACTGTAAACCCTTTGACCCGCAGGAGCGTCAGCTCATAATGACGCCCGAAGACCCTGCGAAGAACATCGGACTTCGCATCGTGTTTCGGATTGCGAAGGAACACAGCTACCAGAATCTTCTGGGGCTGAACGTGCTTACCGTAAAGCTCTGAGACGGGCAATGGAAAAAACTGACTGCCAAGGAGATGATGCCGATGAGCGCCGGGCTCAAAAGCTTCCTTGGCAGTCAGTTGACTTTTAATGATTGACTTTACTTGCGTGATTTTTATTCTTCCCTGAGATACCGGGCTTTCCCTACGCCGAGGAAGAAGCGGCTGATATTCCGGAACAGCACCAACAGGATTCCCGTGCCGCCTTTTTTGCCGAAAGCCTTCGCCAGACGGAAGCTTTCCACCACGTGAAGCACGAAGGAGGCAAGGACACAGGCGAGGACGAGCAGGAATGAAGCATTGGTCTGCCCGAGCAGTCTATAGATCGCGGATGCCCCCGCACCGCAGAGCAGAGAGAGAAGCCCGACCCAGCCTTTCCAGCCGATGGCATACTCCTGATACGTGCTCAGGATCGGGATGATGCTGTGCCAGCCGGGCTTGCCGGCCTTGCGGAAGAGGCACCACCTTCCGATCACGAGAAGGATAACGAGAATGACGGCGAGCGCGGCCCCGACCAGCAGAATGATCGGGAGGCTGCCGGAGGCAACTTCCGATGCCAGCGGCGTTCCGTCGTAATCGTCGGAGAGGAAGGTGTTCACCTTGGCCTCAAAATCACCCTCCTGCACAAAGGAGCCGACCTTGTAGAAGCCGACCTTTCCGTCGCGGTCAATAAACACGGTGGTCGGGTATGCGGTGACATTCAGGAAGTCCAGCGCGTCGCCGGCCATGCCCATCGGAAAGCTCAGTGCGTTCTCTTCCTTATAGGCCGCGATCATCTCCCGCGTATCCGCCGGGGCGCCGGATACCGAGAGGATCACCATCCGGTCGCGGTGGGCCTGATAGGTTTTTTCCATCTCGGGAAACTCCAACTTGCAGGGACCGCACCAGGTGGCAAAAACGTTCAGGACAACAAGGTCATTTTCCTTCAGAAGCTCGGAGAGCGTGGCGCTGGTCCCATCGGAAAGAGCCACTGTGAAATCGGGCATGGTGTCACCGGGCTGGATGCCCTCCTGGGCGGCAAAAGCCGTGCAGCTCAGGCCCGCCAGAAGCAGAAGCGTAAGGAGAATGCAAATTATTTTTTTCATGATCTTCAATCCTTTCTGTGTGTTTGACGCTTGCAGGTTGTTGATTCGGTCTGTTTTGTATATCCTATAACCGGATTGTATCACATGTTTTGTCACACTCCGGTCACAGCCCGGACAAGGGGAAAGCTCTGCAAGAAGCACACTGCATGCTTGCCTTGGCTTGCGTCTTATGATATGATGTCATTAATCACGGTCTTCATCGTTCTTCTCTTCGATTCTGCGAACCCGAAGGGCTTCATCCAGAACTTTTTTGGCCCAGCCGCTGTCCGGCTCAAATACCCGAAAGGTCCGGAACCCGTACATACGGCCGTTCTTTTCAATGGATTTTTCGTCGTCAACATGCAGGGAGATGTGATAGAAGTTCGGCATTTTCTGGGGCAGACGGGTTTTTCTTCCGCGCTGGACTTCTTTCTCGTGGCGCTGGCCGTTTACGATCTGGTCGATTTTGACGCCGTATCGCTGGAAAAGGGCGCGGATATACTGTTCCGAGCGAAAGGACGAGGTATAGACCCAGACTTCAAAACCTCTTTGCTGAAGTTCGTGAATCAGCTTTACGGTGCCTTTCCGCAGACGGTCCTTGAAAAGAAGATTAAAGGGAAAGTGCGGGGCAGGCTCGGTTTCGTACCGTTTCGGTGAGACAAACAGCACATCATCAAGATCAAAAGATATTCTCATGATAAAACCTCTGGCTATTACAGGTTTGTTTCACGTTATCTGACATCAATATAGCACAAAAACGGACAGTTGAAAAGAACTCTTGATGCAAATGAATGGGAAAGGGAAGGGATTCACCTTGAAAGAGAGCAAACAATACCGCCTGAACGAGATCGTTTTCCGACAGGGCGATGAGAGCGCCTTCATGTACCGCGTCCTTCACGGCAAAGTCGGCCTGTTTCTGGACTACGGCAGTTCTGACGAGGTAAAACTGGCAGAGCTTCTGGAGAACCAGATTTTCGGTGAAATGGGCCTGCTGGACCACGTTCCGCGGTCTGCCACGGCGGTTGTTCTGGAAGAGGAAACAGAGCTGGAAACCTTTACGGAAGAGGACGCCTCCGGCTTTTTTGAGCAGAATCCCGAGAGCGGAATGCTGTTGCTGATGCAGATGTGTTCCAGACTGCGCAGTACCACGCGGCGGTATGTCGATGTCTGTCATACGGTTCGCGACGCGCTGGATGCGGAAACCTTTGGGTATCAGAAAAACGACGAGCTGCTGGAAAGAATCGCGAAATACGCGGCGGTTGACAGAGAGCGGACCGCAAACGGCTGAGACGGCAGGGGAAATGTAAAATGGAGACAATAACTTATTCCAAAGGGAAGGTTCTTTTCCGGGAGGGTGATCTTGCCCTCACCATGTACGTCATCAAGGCGGGGACGGTCGGCGTATATACCGATTACGGGACATCCTTTGAAAAACAGATTGCCGTTCTGAAGCAGGGCGACTTCCTGGGTGAGATGGGAATGATCGAGGGCCTTCCGCGCACGGCGACGGCTGTCGTGCTGGATGATGCGGCGGTCCTGACCGAGCTGACCGAAGAAGATATGGCCCTCTACTTCCGGAACCAGCCGGATCAGATGATCCGGATCATGCGGCAGCTGAGTTCCCGGATCCGCGAGATGGACGGCCGCTTCTATTCCGCGTGCAGAACGCTGAGGGAGAGTGAAACCGCCAATCAGAGCGGGGCCGAAAAAAGCGATGCGCTGAACAAAAAGCTGCAGGAGATCAGCCGGGAAGCCGATCGCCAGGACAGCTTTCGAATCGGACAGCAGTCTTCCTTCTTTCCCTATGTGCTGGACGATCTTGAACAATACGGAGAAAAGGACAGCATCGTCCGGGCGGGCTTCCTGGAAAAAAGGCTCAAACATACCGCTGCGCCGGAAGAGCTGCACGCCAACCCGGATGATGAATTTTCAAAAGCTTCGGTCGGACCCAATGACCGCATCATCTCGGAATATGTCAAAATGATTCCCCAGCTTCGACGCCTGGACGAACCGATTTATCCCGAACCGGTTTATGTCACAAAACTGGCATCCGGCGGGTACAGGATTCTGAACGGTCACCATCGCTGGGCTGCCGCGCTGAAGTGCGGACTGGACAAACTTCGGATCAGGATCCTGAATCCGGGGGATTCGGGCGGACTTTTCTGATCCTTATCATTTCTGTATACTGCCTGTGAGTGCGCAGGGGGAAATGCATGAAAGTATATGAGAAAATCAAAACCAGACGGGGAACCATTGCCGGCCGAAACATCCGAAGCCTTGTTTTCCTCGGCCTGTTCCTGATCCTGGGTGTCGGTATAGTGGCGGGACAGCTTCTGTATGCCAGAGCCTTGAAAATCTATACCGATTACACCTATGCCAATGCCCACCTGCTAGCCGACAACATCAGCGGCATAGCCCCGACAAAATTCCTGGAGACCGAGAAGAAGGACGAGGAGTACTATAGCATCCGCTATATGTTCATGACGGCCGGGATTTATGCCGAGGAGTACAAAGACATCTATCTCGTGGTTCCGGAGGAAGACGATCTGGTTTATATCAGCGAGATCTATCACAATCTGTCCGAAGGAAATGAAAGCCTTTCGGACTCCCAGGCGGAATTCCTGGACCATCGGCCGTACCGGCCGGGTGAAAAAGAAATCATGACAGAGCTTCTGGAAAACAGGATGGCTCCAAGGGAGGAGAAGCTCTTCGTCGGCCTCAGAGAGCTGGAGGGGGAAAAACTCGCCACCGCACTGGTGCCTATCCGGTATATGGAGGATGAAGTGCCCGCCCTGATCGGAATTGACGTATCCATCGCCGAGATTTTCGAAGCACAGATGAATCTCTACGTGATGCTGGCCATTACCATTGTCGTGATTACGGCTGTCGGGATTGTCGCACATTACCTGATCCTGAACCGGAAGGTGATTCGGCCCATTCAGGCCCTGAAACAGGAGACGGATTCGCTGGTCGAAAATCTGGAGCGGGAGGAAGAATACGTCTCGGACGTGCATACCGGTGACGAGCTGGAAGCCCTGGCCCACTCGGTGGAGGAAATGGACCGCAGTCTGAAGCACTATATCCGCGAAAACGCGGCGATCACGGCAGAGAGAGAACGTCTCAACACGGAGCTTGCGCTTGCCGCGCGGATCCAGGAGGATATGCTTCCGCATATCTTTCCGCCGTTCCCGGAACGGAAGGAAATCAGCCTTTTTGCCGTGATGGATCCGGCAAAAGAGGTTGGCGGCGACTTCTACGATTACTTCCTGATCGATGACAATCATCTTGGCCTGGTGATCGCGGATGTCTCCGGCAAGGGCATCCCGGCGGCACTGTTTATGATGAAGTCCATGACACTGCTGCGAAACTGTGTGCTCGCCGGACTCGGTCCGAAGCAGGCGATGGAACAGCTGAACAACCAGATCGCGGTCGACAATTCCGAGTCCATGTTTGTCACGGTCTGGCTTGGAATCCTCGATCTGTCGAACGGCAGCCTGGTGGCGGTGAACGCCGGGCATGAATATCCGATTATAAGAAGTGCCGAGGGCTGTTACGAGCTCTATAAAGACCGGCACGGACCGGCGGCCGGCAGCATGGAAGACCTCCGCTACAGACAATACGAGCTGAAGCTGGAGCCCGGCAGCATCCTGTTCGTATATTCCGACGGCCTTCCGGAGGCAACCGACAGGAACAGCCGCCTTTTCGGGACAGACCGCACCCTGAGGGCACTCAACGGCGTGTCCGGCGAGAACCCCGAGGAGGTGCTGAAGACGGTCAGGGAAGCGGTGAATGAATTTGTCGGGGAGGCGCCGCAGTTTGATGATCTGACCATGCTGTGCCTCGTCTATCACGGACCGGAGAAGAGTCCGGCGCCTGTGGGATCGGCTGTACAGGATCCGGAAGCGATGGAAAAGGGGGAAGACGATGCAGCAGAAAAGTGAAATCAAAGCCCTGTCATCCGAGGAGCTGGAACAGGTCGCCGGCGGCGCCACAAAAGCCTATATCACCGCGGTCCGGCTGATGAACGGCGAATTCGGTTCAGGTGAGGACAGCCGAGCGGCGATTGCGGCTCTCGGACTGGACTACTGGAGCGTTCAGCATATGGCAAACGCCCTTTCACAGGGCTACGGCCAGGTGGCACAGGATGTCATCGACGGCAAATACGGAAAGGATGCGGCACGCTTCAAGGCCCTTTCCCTGGCCGGATACGACCCGATCCTGGTTCAGCGGATTGTAAACGGAATGGTGAGAGACGACTGAAACGGAATATTGATAGGAAAGGAAGGGAACAATGCATTATTCCAATCTGCTCGGACGTAAAGATATGATCGGCTGTGTCCTGTGCAAGGATGCTCCCTGCACGGCAGCCTGCGGAAAGCTGGATGCGGGTAATCTCCTGCGAAGCATCTGGTTTGACAACGAAGTATCCGCGGCGGAAAAGCTCAGCGAAGAATTCCCGTGCCGTGAATGTACGGCCCCCTGTGAGTCCGCCTGCCTGGCCCCGTCGAAGGTCGGCATCCGGTCCCTGATGATCCGGCTGCATGATGAGGTCCTTCCGGAAGTCGAGCAGGTTCCCGATGAAGACCGGCTGAAAACCGACTTCTGCGGCGTGCCCCTGGAAAACCCGTTTCTTCTTTCGTCTTCGGTTGTTGCAAGCACCTATGATATGTGTGCGCGCGCCTTTGAAGCCGGATGGGGCGGAGCCTGTTTCAAGACAATCTGCAACTTTGAAATCCACGAGGCCTCGCCGCGCTTTTCCGCTGTCAAAGGAGATAACGGGACAATCATCGGTTTCAAGAATATCGAGCAGTTATCCGACCACAGTGTTGCCGAAAACATGAAGATTTTCCGGGATCTCAAAAAGAACTATCCCGGCAAGTTCATCCTTGCCTCCATCATGGGACAGAATGAGCGGGAATGGGCGGACCTGGCACGACAGTGCGAGGAAAACGGAGCGGATGCGATCGAGCTGAATTTCTCATGTCCCAACATGGCCAGCGACGGACTGGGCTCGGACATCGGCCAGATTCCGGAACTGGTTGAGCGCTATACCGCGGCTGCCAAAAGCGGCTGCGGCATTCCGGTCCTTGCAAAACTGACGCCGAACGTCCAGAGCCTTGTACCGGCCGCGTTGGCCGCCAAACGCGGGGGAGCCGACGGGCTTGCGGCCATCAACACCATCAAAAGCATCCTGGGGGAAAACCTTCACACCTATGTGTCCTCTCCCGCCGTTCACGGCATGAGTGCGGTCGGAGGCTACAGCGGCAATGCCGTGAAGCCCATTGCACTCAGGATGATTGCGGAACTCGGCTGGGAAGAAGAGCTGAAATCCCTTCATATCAGCGGGATGGGAGGGATTGAGACCTGGCGGGATGCGATGGAGTATATCCTGCTCGGCTGCAGCAGCGTCCAGGTGACCACAGCTGTCATGCAGTACGGATACCGCATCATCGACGACCTGAAATCTGGCATGAACCGCTATCTGCTGGAGAAAGGCTTTGCCAGCATCCGGGATGCCCGCGGACTCGGCCTTACGGCGGTCCATGCTTCGACGGATGTCCTGGAGCGGGACACGGTGGTCTATCCCCGTTTTCAGCGGGACGGCTGCATCGGCTGCGGGCGCTGCGCCATATCCTGCGCGGACGGCGGGCATCAGGCCATTTCCCTGGATCGGGATCGGAAACCGGTCCTGAATCTGCGCAAATGTGTGGGATGCCATCTCTGCGTGCTCGTCTGTCCCACGGAAAGCATTCTGCCCTATAACAGAAGGATTCAGCCGCTTGCGTAGGCCGAAGGGAAAGATCGTCTGCGGCTGCGGACGGCATAAGGCGTACCAAGTGCTCCGGATCGTATCCCGGGATGCGGAGCAGACAAAATATCATTCCATCAGAGGAAAACGGGATAAGGAGATTACAAGATGAAATTCAAAAAGCTGTCACAGAAACAGTGGTATAACGGCGCGGTCATTGCCTGTATCGGCGTGGCGTTCTATGTGCTTCTGACCAACTTCAGTACGGTGATGTCCGCCGTAAGCGGATTCCTCGGAAACTTCAAGGTGATTTTTCTGGGAATCGTCTTTGCGTACATGCTGAATCCGCTGGCAAACCTGTTCTCCAATAAGCTGCTGAAGAAGATGAGGGTCGGGCCCAGGCGCTGGTCGCTGTCTGTTGTGCTGGCTGTGGTGACGGCGCTTTTGGTGTTGCTTTTCCTGATTGGGGCGCTGATTCCGCAACTGGTGACGAGTGTTGCCGCCTTCTCGGAGAACATTGACGATTACGCCGCCTCCGCGATCCGGATGCTGGAGGGCAGCTTCCTGGAGCGCTTCCTCAATGCGGACCGGCTCACGACCCTGTCGCAGAACGCGTTGAGCAGCATCATAAGCTTTGTGCGGGAAAACGCGGGAAGAATCCTGAGCAGTGCGGCCAATTCGGGCAGAAATGTCATCTCGGCCGTGATCTCCGTGATTCTTGCCATCTATCTCCTCATGGACAAAAAACGGGTCCTGAGAGGGTGGTGGCGTCTGGTTCGGGCGTTTTTCAGCCAGAATGCCACCATGGGAATCATGGATTTTTCTCTGCGCTGCGACGCCATTCTCATCAGTTTTCTTGTCCAGAGCCTGCTTGATTCCCTGATCATCGGCGTCGTGAACGCGATCTTTATGCTCATCTGCCGCATGCAGTATATCGGCCTTGTATCGGTCGTCGTCGCCGTAACCAATCTCATCCCCAACTTCGGCCCCATCATCGGCGCAGTGGTCGGCGGTTTTGTGCTCTTTCTTGTCAATCCGCTCCATGCCCTGATGTTTGTCGCCTTCTGTATGGTCCTTCAGTTCGCAGACGGATACATCCTGAAGCCGAAGCTGTTCTCGAACTCGCTTGGTGTCTCCGGACTGCTGATCCTGGTGGCCAGCATCGTGCTGGGGAACATGTTCGGCATTGTTGGGATGGTGCTCTCCATTCCGGCGGCGGCAATCCTGAGCTTTATCTACAACGACTACCTCCTGCCGCGCCAGGAACAGCGCCGTACAAGGAACGACGAGTCCTGAAAAAAAGAGATACACAACAAAAAGTATCGACAAATCCGGAATCGGGATCCGGATTTGTCGATACTTCTATGCGGTGAGATTCTGTTTCGTTTTCAGGCCCCGGCTTTTGCCGCGGCGGGGAAGAAGCGTCAGGCCGAAAAGACGGGAGGAGAGTGCTTTGCGGTCCGGCGTTTCCTCAGGAGTCCGGGAAAGGCTCGGGGCGGGACATCTTCTTCAGTTCTCCTGCACCGATGGGGATGGCGATAAGAGCGCTGATGAGATCGGCAAAGGGCTGGGCAAGCTCAATGCCCAGAATCGAAGACAATCCGACGGCCTTCATTCCGAGCGGGAGCAGGAGCACCATCGGGATGAAGGCGAGGCCCTGACGGGAAATGGCAAGCATGGTTGCCTTGGCCGTGGCGCCGATATTCTGCAGCATCATATTGCAAAGGACGATCCACGCGGAGAGCGGAAGTGTCACGAGCTGTGCGCGGAACGCAAAGACCGCGATTTGCGAGGCTTCCGGGCTTGCCCCGGTGACAAGATTGGTAATGGGCTTTGCGAAGACAAACCCAAGGGCAGACAGTCCGACCAAAACAAGCACCGCGAGCCGCACACAGAACCAGAAGGCCTGACGGACCCGGTCATACTTTTTCGCGCCGTAATTAAACCCGCAGACTGGCTGAAAGCCCTGGCCGAATCCGATCAGGAGCGATGCAAGCACCATCATAATCCGGTTGACACCGGTCATGGCCGCCTGGGCCGCGTCAACCATCGCGGCACCGGTGACAAACAGGCCGATGGAATGATTCAGGCTTGCCGAGGAGATGCTGGCGATTCCCTGGCGGGCAAGGGAGGGAAGACCGCCCTGCATGATGCCTTTCAGATAATAGGCGGTGGGACAGAAGTTTTTCAGCCGAATTTTCACGTTGTCACTTCGCTGCAGACCGATCGCGAGAACCGTGAAGCTCACACACTGGCTGATTGCCGTTGCAAGCGCCGCGCCGGAGACGCCTATACCGGCGCCGAAGCGGGCGTGGAAACCGGCAAGGCCGATGGGGTCTCCGGCACGGAAGATCAGAATCGGATCCAGGAGAAGATTCAGCACTGCCCCGGAAGTCAATCCGATCATCGAGAAGAGTGCGTTTCCCTGAAAGCGAAGCTGATTGTTCATCACGATGCTTCCCATCATGATCGGCGCTGCGAGAAGGATATAGCGCATGTATCGGATGGTGTTGACCATGGTCTCTTCCGTCTTGGCGCCCAGAAGACCGGCGAGACCGCGGCAGAAACAAAGACCGAGCGCGGCGAGCAGAAGCCCGAAGGAGACCGCGCAGAAGAAGCCGGTGGCGGCCATCTTTTCGGCATCCTTCAGATCCTGACGCCCGAAAGCGCGGGAGATGTAATTGCCGGAGCCGTGGCCGTGGTAGAAGCCGATGGCCTGGATAATATTCATCAGCGGCATGACCACCCCGATGGCGGCGACCATGCTGTCACTGTTCAGCTGACGGATAAAGAAGGTATCCGCCAGATTGTAAAAAGCCGTCACAAGCATGCTAATCATGGTGGGGATCGCGAGTTTCAGGATCAGCGTTTCGACGGGCTCCGTCGTCATGCGCAGGAATTTGGATTCGGGCGACTGCCTTGAAAGGGCATGGTGTTTCAATGAACAGAAGGCCTCCTTTTGTGGAGCTTTGTGATCAGCAGAACCAGCAGGCCCATATACAAAGCGGCCAGACCCAGCGTGACCCAGCACAGAAGATCGGATTTCGGCGCAAGACCGACCAGAATCAGCACCGGCGCGCCGAGAATAATGCCGAAGCTGCTTCCGACGACGAGGTTGTTTGCCGCCGGGGTTTCAAGATTCGGGTCAATCTCGCGAAGCAGCAGTACGCCGGAACTGATGGTGCCGGTCAGCATGCCGTACATGGAAATCAGGCCCTCATAATAATAGCCCGGGTATACCTTTTTGCATACGAAACGCAGATGCAGCCAGGTGACGACGGCACCGCCCGCGGTGAGAAGCAGGAACGGGAGCCAGAGGCCGCGAATGTCCTCAAGATTGATCGAGGCAATGCCCGCGACGATCATGATGTCAAAGAAGAAGCCGGAAATGCGGTTGAGAAGATAGTTGTTCTGGTACTGCCGACGGATCAGGCCGCGTTTTTTCCCGTTTTCCAGCAGGACACGGAGGAGAATCGCCAGTGCCGAACCGATGATGAAGTTAAAGCCCCAGATCAGGGTGTTGACCGTTCCGGCCAGACCGGGAGAGAGCGCGGCGATTCCGGCGGTCAGGCCCCGGGCGGCGAGATAAGTCGCCAGGTACACCAGAAGCACCATACAGATCTGAACGGAGAGCTTGTCGATGGAATCGGAAATGGGAATTTCATCGACGGACTGGAAATAGTCGGGAGGAAAGTGCTCCGGTGCGGTCTGACGGGCACTGGGGATCTTGTTTTTGCGCGCCAGGAGGTTCAGGATCACAACACCGACGACACAGGCGACAAGATATCCCGCGGCGGCAATGGACAGACCGAAGCTGCGTCCGCCGGCGAAGCCCAGCGCCTCATAGCTCGAGCCGACGTTGTTGGCCTGACCGGGGCCCTGGCCGTAACCCATCGGGAGCAGCAGACCGGCGGCCTTGAACATGCCGGGCATCAGCGTGTAGCTCAGAAGCAGGGTAATCATCAGACCGAAAACGCCCTGAATGAGGTAGGTGCTGACAATGACGGCGCCGGATTTAAGGCCCGTGAGATCCCCGCCGGCGGCTTCCCTGACCGGGACACGAAGGCTCATGGCAATAAAGCCCAGGGCAATCCCGTGATAGACCAGCATCTCAAACAGCGCGCCGTCGATGGAGATGAGCCCGGTGTATTTCAGCGCCAGCAGCAGAAAGCCGGCCAGCACCGCAATCGGCATCAGGCTCTTTCGGATGAAGGGGACCTTCTGACGCAGAAAGTTTGCAAACAGTACCGCGCCTGCGATCAGGCCGAACTGAATGATGATGTTCCACAATGCGTGATTGGCGGCTGAATAATCCATGTCAGATCTCCTTCCAGATATCGAGATATTTCCGAAGGTTGACTCCGGCTGACGAGCGGAGCTCGTAGTATGCGTCCTTGCAGGTGAAGAGCAGAAGGTGCGTCTGCACCATTGCCATGCTGCTGATTTCCGTCATGAAAAAGCGCTGATCCCCGCATTCGAGCCTGTCGTCATACTGACGCAGGGCTCCGACGGCAAGGACTTCTTCGCTGTGATCCGGGTGAACGCGCTTGAGCTCCAGCCCGCCGTCCTCAAACAGAAGCTCGCCGTCATGCGCAAATTCCCCGCTGTGCAGCAGCTCTTTCTGCCAGAGACTCCAGTCCGCCAGGGTTTCAAACGGCTCCTTCGGATCGAAAAATCCGTATTCCGTGTAGGTCCGTTCAAATCCGCAGGAACAGGAAATCCGCGCCCCGCCGGTCCGGAGGGTTCCGATTCTCCGGCAGCCGGGACAGGCGTACAGAGCGCGTTCCATCCCTTCGGCGCGATGCTTGCCGCGATAGCGGACGGGATGGGTACGCTGCCTCTGCCAGGCATCTTCCGAGATGTCCCGTTCGATCAGGGCGTTGACTTCCGCGGCCGACAGAGCTTTGAGCTGTTCCGGTGAATAGCAGGCGACCGGATGCCCGCGGACGGCTCCGCGGCAGATGTTCTTTCCCCAGCGCGGCAGACTGAGATAGCCGCCCTCCAGGCGAAACGTCACCAGGGAGGCGCCGCTGCTCTTCACAAGCTTTCCCGTGGCCGGGAAAATCGGACCGGTCCGCCCGTCCCAGCACTGCTCTCCTTCCGCGAAAAGGCAGACGGAATGCCCCGCGTGCAGATGCCGGAGACAGGCCTTCACGGTATCCATGCCGGTAGAGGCCTTGCGTCTCGGGATCGGAGCAAGAAGCCAGCGGATAAGTTTCGACAGCAAACCGAGACGGAACAGATGCTCGCTGGCTACGAAATATGCCTGTTTTCCGCCCAGACAGACGCCGACAAGCAGCGGGTCCCAGCTCGTCACATGGTTGGAGATGAGGAGAAACGGCCCGTCAGCATGCAGCGTCTCGACACTGAGATTAAATTTTGCGCAGATCACAGGCCGGAGCAGGCAGGCAAGGAATCGATAGATCAGAACGTGTCTCCGATAGGGGTCCATTTTTCCTTTACACCTCCCGATTGAGCTCAGTCAAAAGCCTGTTTGATCGCCATGCAGCAACAAAATATTGGTGTTAGTCGGAATTGTAGGACCTAAAGCTTAAAGTGCCAACAGACCTTCGGTCTGAGATGAGAGATAAGTTATGGGTTCTCTCACAGCGGATAAC
>CADAPN010000022.1 GCA_902789835.1 Oscillospiraceae bacterium | reverse complement strand
GGCAGCTCTTCGATGCAGAAGTGGCACTGGCTTGTCCAGAGATTCAGCATGGTGATCTCGTGCTGTCCGAAAAGCTCCTCGCTGGTGACGGGGTTGCCTTCGACGTCTGTGGTCGTGAAGGTCAGGGTCTTGCCGATCACATCGGCATAGGGCTTTGCGGGGACATAGAGCGTCGCGCCGGCAGCGATCTCCGGAACCATGGCCCGCAGAGACGTAAACTCCTCGGCAAACTCGGGGCGGAACGCGCTGATGTCATCGTCAAGATCCTGGAAAAGATAGAAGGTATAGCCGTCTGCCTCTCCGATCTCGGTCACATCATCCATATTCAGGGTCATGCCCATGGTCGCAAGATAGTCGGCCATTTTTTCCAAGCTGGTGGTGGGGGCCACGCTGAACATCATAAAGAGGTTGCCCATGCTGGCACGGTAGTTATCCTGATCCTCTTCAGTCCATTCGTCCTTGTTCATCAAATCGATGTATTCGTCCATCGACATGGCAACGTAGTCCATTTCCATATAATACCAGCCGGTATTATAACCCAGCTCGTTGCCGTCTCCGGCGTCAAGGACACCCTTGGTCTCTTGGAAAGCCTGGGGCACTTCCAGCGTCACCCCGACTCCCTCGAAATCGATGGAGATGGTTTCCTCTGCCATGGCCGGGACGGTCAGCAGCGCCGTGAGTACAACAAGTGTCAAAATCAGTGCGATGATCTTTTTCATTTTTCCCTTTCCTTTCTATAGAAATCAGTAATATTTTACAACTCCTGCAGGCGCGATGTCAAGGATCGGTCTCTCTTTCCTTCCGGGCGTGACAAATTATCCGTTCTGCGCTATAATCACCCACGGTGATGCTTACATGATCGAAAACACGGAGCGTCTTCCCGACGCCGTCTCTCTGATTCCGGAATGGTATTCCGCCGGCCGCAGGCTCCTGCCCTGGCGACAGGATCCCACCCCCTACCATACCTGGATCGCCGAAATCATGCTGCAGCAGACGCGCATCGAAGCCGTGATCCCCTATTACGAGCGCTTTCTTCGAGAGCTTCCGGATGTTTCGGCGCTGGCCGCCGTTCCCGAGGACCGCCTGCTGAAGCTCTGGGAGGGTCTCGGCTATTACAGCCGCGCCCGCAATCTCAAAAAAGCCGCCCTTCTCCTCATGGAACACTACGGCGGTGAGCTGCCCGCTTCGGCGGCCGAGCTTCGGAAGCTCCCCGGGATCGGGGACTATACCGCGGGCTCCATCGCGTCCATCTCCTTCGGTCTGCCGGAGCCGGCGGTGGACGGAAATGTTCTGCGCGTGATGACCCGGCTTCTCGCCTGCGCCGATGACATCGCCGCACCCGCGACCAAACGCGCCGTGACCGAGCTTCTGCGCGCGCACTATCCCAGTGGAGACGACGCCGCTCTGCTGACCGAGGGGATCATGGAGCTGGGTGAAACGGTCTGTCTGCCGAACGGTTCTCCGCTCTGCGAGCGCTGTCCGCTCCGCGGGCTCTGTCTCGCCCATCAAGAGGGAAAAGAGCTCTCCTATCCGGTCAAGGCGGTCAAAAAGCCGCGGCGCATCGAGGACAGGACCGTGCTTCTTTTTCGCTGCGGCACGCGGTATGCCATCCGCAAGCGCCCCGGCAGCGGCATGCTGGCAGGCCTGTGGGAGTTTCCCAACGCGGACGGCCGCCTCACGGAAGAAGCCGTTCTCGCCCTCGCCTCCGGCTGGGAGGCCGCGCCGCGCCGGGCCGAGCCCTTTGGCCGTGCAAAGCATGTCTTCACCCATGTGGAGTGGCATATGACCGGCTTTCTTGTCGACTGTGACAGCGAATCGCCCTTCTTCCTCTGGAAGACCCCGGAGGAGATCTCCCGGGACTATTCCCTGCCCACGGCCTTTCGCGTGTTTCAGAAAAAAATCGGCGGAGTCTGACGCGACTCCGCTTTTCTGATGCTTTTCCTATTGTTTATTCGGCTTCCAGAGGTCCTCGTTCCATTTCATGGAAAGCGCCGCCAGCGCGCCCCCGGCCAGTTCCAGATCAGTTTCATCCCCTGTCCTCCTGAAAGAAGAAGTCTCCGCTCTTCCCGCCGTGCTTCTCGACAAGGTGGATTTCCTTCATGACCATGCGCTTGTCAATGGCCTTGCACATGTCATACACGGTCAGCAGCGCCACGGAAACCCCGGTCAGCGCTTCCATCTCGACGCCGGTTTTGCCCTCGGTCTTCACGGTGCAGAGGGCCCGCACCTCGCAGCTTTCCGGCAGGAGCTCAAATGTAAGCGTCGCGTTTGTGAGATTCAGCAGATGGCACATCGGGATCAGCTCCGAGGTGCGCTTGCAGCCCAGAATCCCCGCCACCTGCGCCACCGTCAGGACATCGCCCTTCTTGACGGTCTTCTGCTCGATCGCCTGAAAGACCTCCGGACTGACCTGGATCGTTCCCTCGGCAACCGCGGTTCTGGCCGTGATTTCTTTCCCGGAGACATCCACCATTCTGGCATTTCCCCGGTCGTCAAAATGGGTAAACTCCATCCCCGACACGCCCTTTCTTCCCTGTGTTTTACAAAAAGTATATCACAGCGCGGCACGAATTGCCATACCCGCGGTTCACAAAATCCCTTTCAGAAAGATTTCCAGCCCGATCCCGATCAGGATGACGCCGCCGAGCACGGAGGCCTTTCCGGCGAGCTTCGTTCCGAAGTGTTTTCCGATTCTCAGCCCCGCCATGCAGAGGCCGAAGGTCACAAGTCCGATGATCAGCGCCTCCGTCATCGCCGCGGTCCAGCTGAAATCGGCAATGGTGAAGCCCACCGAGAGCGCGTCAATGGAGGTCGCGACGCCCTGCAGAAGCAGGCCGCCCAAGCCCACCGCGGCGGGTTCGGCATCGCCGCCTTCTCCCCGAAGGCCCTCCAGAAGCATTTTGCCTCCGATATAGCCCAGAAGCAGCAGGGCAATCCAGGGGATCAGGCGATGAAAGCCCTCGAACAGCTCCGCAATGGTATGAACACAGGCCCAGCCCAGCAGGGGCATCAGGACCTGAAACACGCCGAACGTTCCGGCGATCAGGCACATTCTCTCCGTTTTCATCCGGGGCTCATGAAGGCCGTTGGCCATGGAGACGGAAAAGGCGTCCATCGCAAGCCCGACGCCGAACAGAATGCTGTTCAGGCAGAACAACAGTTTCTCTTCCATTTCCTCTCTTCCCCCTTTCCGGTTACGCATTGTCTGCAACATTACCATGCGCCGGAAAGCTTGTCAAGAGAAAGTGGCAGTTTCACGGGCATCTTGCCAAAACAGCATCACAAACAGTTGAATTTGCCCATCACATTTGCTATAATAATTTATTCATAATTACTAAGGATAAAGGAAATGTCAGAGTCTATCTGGAAAATCCCATACAAAAAGCCGGACAGCCAGGCTCTGGAACAGGCCGGCATTCCGAGACTGCTGGCAGAGGTTCTCGCTTCCCGTGGAATTGTCTCCCCTTCCCAGGCGCACGCGCTCTACAGTGCCGGTGCGGCAAGTCTTCTGGACCCGCTGGAGATTCTGGGGATGAAGGAAGCCCGCGACCGGGTTCTCCGGGCGATCCGGCAGAAGGAGCACGTCACGGTCTACGGCGACTATGACGTCGACGGCATTACCGCCACCTGTCTTCTCACGGATTATCTGCGCAGCTGCGGGGTGGACTGCCGCTGGTACATTCCCGACCGCAACGATGAAGGCTACGGCCTGAACTCCTCTGCCCTGCAGAAGCTCTGGGAAGAGGGCTGCACCCTCGTCATCTCCGTCGACTGCGGCGTGACCGCCACGGAAGAGGCGGTTTTTGCCCAAAGTCTCGGCCTCGATCTCGTGATCACCGACCACCATGAGTGCAAAAATGGTTCCATTCCCGAGGCCTGTGCCGTCGTCGACCCCAAGCGTCCCGATGATACCTATAAAAATCCTCATCTTGCCGGTGTCGGCGTTGCCTTCAAGTTGGTCAGCGCCTGCAGCGGAGATCAGCTTGCCGTCCTTGAGCGCTATGCCGACCTGGTCGCCGTGGGAACCGTCGCCGATGTGATGCCGCTGACCGGGGAAAACCGCTACCTGGTGCAGAAGGGTCTTCAAAAGCTGGAGACCGATCCCCGTCCGGGCTTCTACGCCATCATGAACGAGCCGGGCACGCTCCCGCGCAAGCCCAACGCCGGATTCATCGGTTTTACGCTGGCGCCGCGTCTGAACGCCGCGGGCCGCCTCGGTCAGACCGAAAAAGCGGAGGAACTGATGCTGACCGAGGACGCGGAAGAGGCCGCCCGCCTCACGGCGGAGCTCGGCGAGCTGAACCGCCAGCGCCAGAAGATCGAAAACGACATCTGGCGTGACGCCCAGAAGCAGCTCCGTACGGAGACTCCCACAGGGCCGATTGTTCTCTCTGCCGAAGGCTGGCACCAGGGCGTCATCGGCATTGCCGCCTCCCGTCTGGCGGAGCAGTACGGTCTGCCGACGGTGATGATCAGTCTGTCCGGTGAAAACGGAAAGGGCTCCTGCCGCAGCTGCAAAGGCTTTAACCTCTATGAAGCCCTCTCGGCCTGCAGCGAGTACCTGGAGGGCTTCGGCGGCCACGCGCTGGCCGCGGGGCTCACCATCCGCCGTGACCAGATCGAGGGCTTCCGCAATGCGCTCAACCGCTATTATGCCGAACACCGCCCGGAGCCTCAGCCGGATGTCAGCTGTGACCTTCTGCTCTGCGACAGTTCCCTGCTCAGCATTGAAAATGTCCGGGCGCTGGACCTTCTGGAACCCTACGGAAGCGCGAACCCCAAACCGGTTCTCTGCATCAGCGACGTGCTGCTGCTCTCCGCCTACGGTGTCGGCGCCCAGAAGCAGCATCTGAAATTCAGCGTCGAGTTCGACGGACTCCGCTTCGACGGGATCTTCTTTTCTCACTCGAAAGACGCGCTGGGGCTCCAGGTCGGCGACCGCATCGACCTCGCCTTCACCCCGCAGATCAACGACTACATGGGCAATGTTTCGGTCCAGCTGACCGCCTGTGCCATGCGGACGCACTGCCCGCAGGGGCTTTGCGCCAGGATTCTGGAGAAGGACTGCAGTGCGCTATGGGCCGCCGTCTCCTTCCGTCCGACCCGCAATGACTTCGTCTCGCTCTGGCGGCGCTACGGCGCCGAGCTGCATGTGGCCTCTTCCCTGGAGGGGGTGCTCTCCCTCTGTCCGCCCGAGATGTCTCCGGAGCGCTTCTGTCTCTGCCTCGCGGTCTTCTCGGAGGCCGGTCTTCTCTGCAGTGACGACGGAAGCGTCTACCGAAGCCGCTATATCCGTCAGGAAAAGAAAGCCGATCTCGATGCCACCGAAATCATGAGAATTCTTCGCAGCCTCTGAGTTCTGCGTTTATGAGTTTTATGAGGATATTGTCATGGCCGATCAAACCGACATTCTGAAAAACCACGCTCCTCTCGATCCCGACCGGATGTTTGCCGAGCTGGAGGAAAAGCTTCTGCAGCAGGTGCACCCTGTGGATCTTAACCGGATCCGCTCCGCCTATGAGACGGCCAAAGCCGCCCACAACGGTCAGAAGCGAAAGGACGGCAGCCCGTACGTCACCCATTGCGTCGCCGCGGCGGACATTGCGGCGGACATGGGGCTTGATGAGGACAGCATCGTCGCCGCCCTGCTTCACGACGTGATTGAGGACACCAGTCTCACGCACGAGGACATTGCCCGCCAGTTCGGGAACTCCGTCGCCGACATCGTGGAAGGCGTCTCCAAGCTGACCCGCGTCCAGTACACCAGCAAGGAAGACGAGCAGATGGAGAACCTGCGCAAGATGCTTCTGGCCATGGCCAAGGACATCCGCGTCATCCTCATCAAGATCGCCGACCGCCTGCACAACATGCGCACGATGGACTATCAGTCTCCCGAAAAGCAGCGGAGCAAGTCGCTGGAGACCATGGAGATCTACGCCCCCATCGCGCACCGTCTGGGCATGCAGCGCGCCAAGTGGGAGCTGGAAGACCTCTCTCTGCAGTACCTGGACCCTCAGGGGTATAAGGAAATCACCGAGACGCTGGATCGGCGGATGCCCGAACTGGAAGCCTTCATGGACAGCATGAAGGAGAAAATCCGCATCCGTCTCGAGCAGGAGGGGATCAACGCCTCCATCTTCTGCCGCATCAAGCATGTCTACAGCATTTATCGCAAGATGTACACCCAGAAGCTTGCCCTCAACGGCATCTTCGACCTCTGCGCCTTCCGTGTAATCGTGGACTCCATCCCCGACTGCTACAATGTTCTGGGCATCATCCACGACATGTTCAAGCCCGTTCCGGGCCGTTTCAAGGACTACATCTCCACCCCCAAGCCGAACATGTACCAGAGCGTCCACACCACCGTCATCGGCTCGGAAGGCATTCCCTTCGAGGTCCAGATCCGGACCTGGGAGATGCACTATACCGCCGAGTACGGCATTGCCGCGCACTGGAAATACAAAATGGGCGACGGAAGCAGCGCCCTGCGAAACGGCGATGAAGACAAGTTCGCCTGGGTCCGCCGTCTGCTGGAGAGCCAGCAGGAATCCGACGCCACCGACTTTGTCCACGACCTGAAGATCGACATGTTCGCCGACGAAGTCTTTGTCTTCTCACCCAAGGGAGATGTCATCAACCTCCCCGCCGGCGCGACCCCGGTCGACTTCGCCTACAGCATTCACTCGGATATCGGCAACCACATGGTTGGCGCCAAGGTCAACGGGCGGATTGTTCCCTACGACACGGTGCTTCAGAACGGCGACATTGTTGAAATCCGCACCTCCAAGTCCGCTCCCGGCCCCAGCCGCGACTGGCTGAACTTCGTCAAGAGCGGCTCGGCCCGCACCAAGATCAAGCAGTGGTACAAGAAGGAGCGCCGGGAGGAGAACATCCTGCGCGGCCGCGCCATGCTTGAGGACGAGCTCCGGCACATGGGCGTCAGCCTGGACGAGGCGATGAATCCGGACCTGCTCCATCCCGTGATGAAGAAGCTCTCCTTCAACGAGGAGGACGATCTCTACGCCGCCATCGGATACGGCGGCATCACGGCGATCCGCGTGGCGAACCGTCTGCGCGACGATGTCAAGAGCGCAAAGCCCGAGCACCGCAACGCCATTGAGAAGGTCAACGACGCCGCCGAGCGCCGGGAGCAGCAGGCAAAGCACAACGCCAAGGCGGTGCACGGCATTCTGGTTGAGGGGCTGGACAACTGCCTGATCAAGTTCTCCCGCTGCTGCACGCCGGTTCCCGGCGACGACATCATCGGCTTCATCACCCGCGGTCAGGGCGTCTCGATCCACCGGAAAGACTGCCAGAACTACACCAACCGCGACACCTCCCCCGAGAACGAGGGCCGCTGGATCAAGGTGGAATGGGCGGACAACATCTCCGACATCTATGTGACCACCATGACCATCGCCTCCAAGGACCGCAACGGTCTCGTCATGGACATTGCCACGGTGCTCAACTCCATGAACGCGAAGGTGCGCAATCTCTCCTCCCGCAGTGTCGGCTACGGCCAGGCGGTCACGGTCATCACCCTGGAGGTGAAGAACGCCTCCGAGCTGCGCTACATCATGAACCGGCTCTCCGGTGTCGCGGGCGTATCCAGCGTCCAGCGCAACGGAAAGTAAGCATACTCCCATAAAATCAGACAAGAGAAGAGGCCTGCTTATGTTAGTAAAAACCATCCCGGTCGGGCAGCTGGAAACAAACTGCTATGTGGTGACGAACGAGGAAACCCTCGGCTGCGTCGTCATTGACCCCGGCGATGAGAGCAACACCATTCTGAATTATCTGGAAGACAACCATTTGCACTGTGAGGCTGTCTTCCTCACCCACGGCCATTACGACCACGTCGGGGCCGTGGAGGCCGTCACCGAGGAGACCGGCGCGCCGGTTTATCTCTGTCCCCGCGACGACGCCCACTCCACCGGCGACACGCATTATTCCTATCTGCTGCCGGAGGGCGGACGCTATTACGACGACGGCGACATTCTCCGCTTTGCCGGGCTGAGCTTTGAGATTCTCGCCACCCCCGGCCACACGCCCGGCGGCGTCAGCATCATCTGTGAAGACGCGCTCTTCACCGGCGACACGCTCTTCCGCGGCAGCTGCGGCCGGACCGATCTTCCCGGCGGAGACATGGACGAGGAGCTTCGAAGCCTGAAGAAGCTCTGCGATCTCCCGGGGGATTATGAAGTCTATCCCGGCCACATGGACAGCAGCAGCCTTGAGCGCGAGCGCAATTTCAACTATTACTGCAGAGAAGCAAAAAGGAGATTTTAAGCCATGGGTGATCCCTGTTTGGTAATTCTGGCTGCCGGCATGGGCAGCCGCTTCGGAGGTCTCAAGCAGATTACCGCCGTCGACGACCACGGACATGCCATCATTGATTTTTCTCTCTATGACGCCTGGCAGGCAGGCTTCCGCAAGGTCGTGTTCATCATCAAGCACGCCATCGAAGCCGACTTCCGCGCCGCGGTCGCGGACCGCATGGCGAAGTATTTTGACGTCCGCCTGGTCTTCCAGGAGCTGGACAAGCTGCCGGAGGGCTTCTCCGTGCCGGAAGGCCGCATAAAGCCCTGGGGAACCGCTCACGCGACGCTCTGTGCCGCGGGCGAGATCGACGGACCCTTCGCCGTCATCAACGCGGATGATTTTTACGGTCCCGGCGCCTATCGCGCGCTCTACCGCTTCATGACCGGTCCGCGTGCGGAACATGAGCACGCCATGGTCGCCTACCGTCTGCGCAACACCGTCACCGAGAACGGCACCGTTGCCCGCGGCATCTGCACCGTTGAAAACGGCTATCTCACCGATGTTGTCGAGCGCACAAAGATTGAAAAGCGCGGGGACGACGCCGCGTACACCGAGGACGGCGTCCATTGGGAGCCGCTCTCCGGAGATTCCAGCGTCAGCATGAACTGCTGGGCCTTCGGTCCGGAGATGATGGAGGAGCTCCGCGCCGATTTCCCCGCCTGGCTGAAGGAAAACATCCCCGCCAATCCCGAGAAGTGCGAATACTTCCTCCCCTTTGTTGCAAACGCCCTGATTCAGGAAGGCCGGGGCAAGATCCGCGTCCTGGACTGTGACGAGACCTGGCACGGCATCACCTACCGCGAAGACCTGCAGAGCGTCATCGACGCAATTGCCGAGATGAGAAAAGCCGGGATTTATCCCGAAACCCTCCTCGACTGAGCCTCCCGCGAAACCGAATTACAGAAAGGAAATCACCGTTATGACCGTACTTGTTACCGGCGGCGCCGGATATATCGGCAGCCACACCTGCGTGGAGCTTCTGGAAAAGGGCTTCGACGTCGTCATCATCGACAATCTTGTGAACTCCTCCGCCAAAGCCGTGGAGCGCATTGAGCAAATCACCGGCAAATCCGTCTCCTTCTATCAGGAGGATGTCCGCAACCGCGCCGCTCTGGATCGGATTTTTGAAAAGCACGACATCAACTGTGCCATTCACTTCGCCGGCTTGAAGGCTGTGGGCGAGTCCGTCGCGATGCCGCTGGAATACTACGACAACAACCTGTTCTCCACGGTTCGTCTCTGCGAGGCCATGCGGGATCACGGCGTGAAGAACATCGTCTTCTCCTCTTCCGCCACCGTCTATTCCGGCGACAACGAGATGCCCCTGAAGGAGAGCTCCCGCACCGGCATGTGCACCAATCCCTACGGCTGGACCAAGTACATGTCCGAGCAGATTCTCCGTGACACGGCCAAGGCCGTCGAGGACTGGTCCGTCGTGCTTCTGCGCTACTTCAACCCCATCGGCGCGCATCGAAGCGGCCTCATCGGCGAGGATCCCCGCGGCATTCCGAACAACCTCATGCCCTTCATCGCCCAGGTCGCCGTCGGCCGCCGGGACCATCTCAACGTCTTCGGCAACGATTATGACACGCCGGACGGCACCGGTGTGCGCGACTACATCCATGTGGTTGACCTGGCCCGCGGTCACGTCGCCGCCATCGACTACATGCAGAATCACCGGGGCGAAAACGTCTTCAACCTCGGCACCGGCACGGGCTACAGCGTGCTCGACATGGTCAAGACCTTTGAACGGGTCAACGGCGTACCCATCCCCTATGAAATCGCGCCCCGCCGTCCCGGCGACCTCGCCACCGTGTATTCCAGCCCTGACAAGAGCGCGGAGCTTCTCGGCTGGAAGGCGGAGTACAACCTCGAAGACATGTGTCGGGACACCTGGAACTGGCAGTCCCACAACCCCATGGGCTACGAAGAATAAGCCCACCGCCGGGCACACAAACAGTCAGGAACCTGCTTCCTTTGAAGAAAGCAGGCTCCTGACTGTTTTATATCATTTTTCCTCGAAGGACGTTCTTGCCAAGCCCCGTCAGCCCATCACGATCTCCACCTTCACGCTGCTGCCCGCAGGCGCCGGTGCGAGAATGTTGCTTTCCTGTTCGGCTCCGTTGACCAGAACCTTCTTAACGCCATGCTGCTTCCCGTTCGGATTCTTCACCGTGATGTGATAGACCGCGCCGCGATAGCGTCTCGTCACCTGGAAGCCCTTCATCTCGGAGGGCAGGCACGGGTCAACCATCAGGCCGTCCAGTGTGGGCTTCAGGCCGAGGATTGCCTGGCTGATGCTCAGGAAGGTCCAGGCCGCCGTGCCGGTCAGCCAGCTGTTCTTCCCTTCGCCGAAGCTGGCGGCATCTCTGCCGGCAATCATCTGGCTGTAGACATAAGGCTCCGTCCGATGGATGTCGCTGATGTCCTCGATGTAGGCCGGGGCGGTTCTCCGATAGACCTGGAAGGCCCGGTCACCGTGGCCGAGCTCCGCCTCCGCGCAGACGATCCACGGATTGTTGTGGCAGAAGATTCCCGCGTTTTCCTTGTATCCGGGAGGATAGCTGGAGATTTCGCCAAGCTCCAGATGATATTTCGTATAAGCGGGCTGCAGCAGGACAATGCCGTATCTGGTATCCAGCCGCTCTTCGACGCTCTTCAGGGCCGCCTCGGCCTCTCCGGTCTCTTTGCCGATGCCCGCCATGACGCACATGCCCTGGGGCTCGATGAAGATCTGGCCCTCTTCGCATTCCTTTCCGCCCACCACATGGCCGAAGGCATCAAAAGCTCTGCGGAACCACGCGCCGTCCCAGCCGGCGTCCAGTGTCGCCTTCTCAACCTGGGCGACCGCCTTTTCCGCTTCCTCCGCTTCCTCGTTCAGGCCGAGATGGCGGCAGATGCGCACATAAGCCCCGCCGTACTTGACGAACATGCCGGCGATAAACACGCTCTCCGCCACGGGTCCTTCGCTGGGTCCGGTGATCTGGAAGCTCTCGCCCGGGTGCTCCGAGAAGCAGTTCAGGTTCAGGCAGTCGTTCCAGTCCGCGCGGCCGATCAGAGGAAGTCCGTGCGGTCCGAGATGCGTCTTGGTGAAGTTAAAGCTCCGGCGCAGGTGTTCCATGAGCGGCCGGGCCTGGGTCGGATCGTTGTCAAAGTCGACCTGCTCGTCCAGAATGCTCCAGTCGCCGGTCTCGCAGAGATAGGCATCCGTTCCGGCGATCAGCCACAGCGGATCGTCGTTGAAGCCGCTGCCCACCGCGAGATTTCCCTTCTTGGTCAGGGGCTGATACTGGTGATAGGCGCTGCCGTCCGGGAACTGCGTCGCCGCGATGTCCAGGATGCGCTCGCGCGCCCGCTCCGGGATCATGTGGACAAAGCCCAGCAGATCCTGGCAAGAGTCGCGGAAGCCCATGCCTCTTCCCATGCCGCTTTCGAAGTAGCTGGCACTGCGGCTCATGTTGAAGGTGACCATGCACTGGTACTGGTTCCAGATGTTGACCATGCGGTCAAGCTTCTCGACGCCGCTGCGGACCTCATACCCGCTCAGTAGCTCCGTCCAGAAGGCCTTCAGCGTCTCCATCGCCCCGTCAAACGCCTGGTCGTCCGCAAAACGCGCGATCATGGCCTCCGCGGGTTTCTTGTTGATCACGCCGAGGCTCTCCCATTTTTCCTCCTCAGGGTTTTCGATATATCCCAGCCCGAACACCAGGCTGTCACTCTCGCCCGGACGAAGGGCAAGGTCAAACTGCTGCGCTGCGATCGGCTGCCAGCCGTGTGCGATGCTTCCGGTGCAGCCGTTTCCGAAGACCGCTTCCGGTCTCGCCGGGCTGCCGTATACACCGATGAAGGCATCACGTGACGTGTCAAAGCTCTGCGGTTTCCGATTGGCCCAGAAGACCGCATAGTGATTCCTGCGTTCACGGTACTCGGTCTTATGATAGATCGCCGCGCCGACGACCTCCACCTCGCCGGTGGAAAAGTTTCTCTGGAAGTTGGACGAGTCATCCATCGCGTCCCAGAGGCAGAACTCCAGATATGGGAAGAGGCGCAGCGTCTTTTCCTGCTTGGACTCGTTGGAGACCGTGACGCGCATCAGCATGCACGTCTCGCCCTTCGGCACCACGAATTCCTGCGTCACGCGGACATCGTTCTTTGAGCCTTCAATGACCGTATATCCCAGGCCGTGTCTGCAGCTGTACTCGTCGAGCTCTGCCTGAACCGGCTGCCAGCCTGGGTTCCACACGCTGTTTCCGTCTTTTATATAAAGATGGAAGCCCTCCTGGTCCAGCGGGCAGTTGTTGTAGCGGTAGCGTGTGATTCTTCTCAGTCTGGCGTCACGGTAGAAGCTGTAGCCGCCGGCCGTGTTGCTCAGCAGGGTGAAAAAGTCCTCATTTCCGAGATAGTTAATCCATGGCAGCGGAGTGCGCGGAGTCGTGATGACATACTCGCGCCTCTCATCATCAAAATGACCGTACTTCATGGCGAATCTCCTTTACGTAAACGTTTAAGCTGATTTATTATAGATTAGTCGAATTTCCGGCAAATTGCAAGTCTTTTTTGCGAAAACGTCCTTCGTGATTTCGCACAAAAATAGTTACTTGATTTTATGCATGTTGCTAAAAATGAAATTAGGTCTTGCTTTTTGGCAAAAAAAGCGGTATTTTAACTATCGAAAACGATTAAGCCCTTTTGTGACTCAAATCAAAGGCTTTTTCCCGATATGATTGTTGAACCGTTTTCGTTTCTACTTCTTCTCAAATTATCAATCCGCCCTTTCGTTCGGTTATATAAAGCCTCTTTAGAAAAGATCTCTTTTTTTTCTGTTTTCCTATTGTGAAGTCGCACAAAAACGCAGTCCTTATATTGGCTATCTTTACCAAAGTTTAGATGGGGGCTTGCTTTTTTGTTCTAGGTGATGTATTTTGATATTGAAATCGGTTAAGTTGAGATTGCTATGCGCGAGTTATGAAAGGAAAAGTATCTCGTGGTCTCTTTAAAGGACATCGCTTCGCGCTGTAATGTGTCTGTTGCCACTGTAAGCAAAGCGCTGAACAATCAGCAGGACATCAGCATTGAGACGCGGGAGCGGATTCAAAGTGTCGCCGCAGAGATGGGCTATATGGCCAACGCCGCCGCACGGATGCTGAAAACGAACCGAAGCTACAACATCGGCGTCCTCTTTGTGGACCGAAGAAGCAGCGGTCTTGCTCATGAGTTTTTCTCCACCGTCCTGGACAGCGTCCGGGTGGAAGCCGAGCGCAAAGGCTACGACATCACGTTCATCAACGAGAATGTCGGACACCAGAAAAGCAGTTATCTTCAGCACTGCCTTTACCGCGGGGTAGACGGCGTGGTGATCGCCTCGGTCGATTTTGAAGACCCGATGGTTGTCGAGCTGGTCTCCTCGGATCTCCCGGTGGTGACCATCGACCATCTGTTCAACAACCGGATCGCAATTCTCTCGGATAATCTTCGGGGCATGGAGGAACTTACGGGTTATGTTCTCTCTAAAGGCCATCGAAAACTCGCTTTTCTCCACGGAGAGGAGACCACCGTCACCAAAAACCGCCTGACCGGGTTTTATCGGGCCTGTGAGTCTGCCGGAGTCAGGATTCGGGAGGATTACGTACGCTTCAGTGATTACCACGATTCCGAAAGCTGCTACCGGCTTACCAAAGAGCTTCTCTCCGGTTCCGACCGTCCGACCTGTATTTTCTTCCCGGATGACTTTTCCTGTATCGGGGGTCTGAACGCGATACACGACGCCGGTCTCCGCATCCCGGACGACATTTCCGTGTGCGGCTACGACGGGATCGCGCTGTCGCAGATTCTCAGCCCGAAGCTCACGACCTGGAAACAGAACACGGGAGAGCTCGGAACACTCGCCGCAAGCTGTCTCATCGACCTGATTGAACATCCGAAAACCGCGCTGATTGACCGCCGCATCGTCTCCGGTTCCCTGCTGGAGGGCGAAACGGTCTCCGACCTCAGGTGATTAGCAGGGTGACCTGCAAATAATATAATCACAGAACATTTTAAGGAGGAAGCAAAATGAAGAAACGTCTCGCACTGCTCATGGCTCTCGTAATGGTGTTCTCTCTGTGCTGCTTCGGCGCGCCCGCCGCATTTGCAGATGATGTTACCCTGACCCTGTGGTCCATCGCCACAGAGAGCGACTCCAGCCACCAGGCCTTTGTAGACGGCATTGCCGCCTTCGAGGCCGAGCACCCCGGCGTAAAGATCGAGCATGTCACCACCGAAAACGAAGCCTACAAGACCAAGATCAAGGCCGCCATGTCTTCCGGCGAGGGCCTGCCCGACATCTTCTTCACCTGGGGCATGGGCTTCCTGGGTGAGTTTGTCAATGCCGGCCGTGTTTACTGCGTTGACAATGAGTATGAAGCTTATAAGGACGAGCTCCCTGAGGCCATGACGGTCAACGTCCGTTATGACAACAAGATGTACGGCGTTCCCTACACCATGTCTCTGGTCACTCTGTATGCCAACATGGATCTTCTGGCCCAGGTCGGCTATGAAGACATCCCTGCGACTTACGAAGACATGATAGCCTGCTGCGAAGCCCTCAAGGCTGCCGGTATCATCCCCTTCGGCGTTTCCGGCAAGGAACTCTGGTGCCTGTCCGAGTATGTTGAGCCCCTGGTCATCAAGTCCGTCGGCGGTCAGGCCCTGCGCGATATGTACAACGGTGAAGCTTCCTGGAACAACGACGGTGTTGTCAAGGCCATTGAAGCCTTCCAGGGCATGGTTGAAAATGAGTATTTTGATCCCAGCGCTGCCGCTCTCGGCAACGACGAAGTGAAGAACAACTTCATCGCCGGCAAATATGCCTTCTATCAGAACGGTTCCTGGAACAACAAGGACATCGGCGAGCAGGCCCAGTTCAACGTCAAGGCCGGCACCTTCCCCGTGCTTGATGATTCCATCCCCCTGTACAGCATGATCGGCGGCCCGAACAACACCTTGGCTGTCACCGAGAGCTCCAAGAACAAAGACCTGGCCGTGGAAGCCGCCTTCTTCCTTGCGAAATTCATGTCCGACGCCGATTATAAGAGTGGCGCAAATCTGCCCTGCTGGGCCGCGGACCCCGATGCGGAAGTCAATTCCCTGATCCAGGCCGCTGCCGACATGGCTTCCAAGGCAGAGGATATGGTTCTCTTCGGCGATAACTTCCTGAGCGCGGATGCCGCCAATACCTATCTGGATTACATCGGCCTTGCATATGCCGGCGATGTGACTCCGACCGAGTATGTGGAAGGTTTGGATGCCGATTTAGGCTGAGGCCGACACAGAAAGACTATTTCAGCTGAGTAATACGTGAAGGGGACGGTTCCTTGCGGGTATATTCCCCGGGGAACCGTCTCCCTGCTTATTTGAAGGGAAACAGATTATGAATAAGCCGTTTCGCTACAAGTTAAACATTTTTCTGTTCCTTTTGCCCGCCCTGATTCTGTTTGTCGGCGTGCTGATCGCGCCGATCATCATGTCTACGATATACAGTTTCACGGAATGGAACGGATTTACAACACCGGAGTTTATCGGCTTTAAAAACTATGTCGAACTCTTTACCAGCAGATCCATCAATATTCAGCGCGCCCTGAAAAACGCCTTCCTTCTGGCGATTTTATCCTGCTGCATCCAGCTTCCCTTTGCCCTTTGGCTGGCGCTGCGTCTCTCCAGGCCGATCAAAGGCAGAACAGCATTTCTTTCTATCTTTTTCCTTCCGGTTCTGATTTCCACCGTCGTAATTGGCCAGCTATGGCTTAAAATATACAACCCTGATTACGGTGTTTTGAATGTATTCCTCCGCTCCGTCGGGCTCGACAAGCTGACACGGATATGGCTTGGAAACAAGAAGACCGCGCTGGGCGCAGCCTTTGTTCCGATTCTGTGGCAGTATGTCGGTTATCATATGCTGCTCATGTACGCCGGAATCAAGGGCGTGCCGGTTGAACTCACCGAAGCAGCCATGCTCGACGGCTGCACCGAGGCACAGGTCAGCCGTTACATTGTCATCCCTTATATCCGGCCGATCCTGCGTGTCAGTGTGATTTTTGCCATCACCGGCTCTTTGAAATCATTCGACCTGATCTACGTTCTGACGAACGGCGGTCCAAACCACGCGACAGAGGTGCCCAGCACTCTGATGATCAGCATGTTGTTCCTGCGCAACCGATACGGCATGGGTTCCACCATTGCGGTCATGCTGATTGTTCTGTGCTTTGTGTTCGCGTTGCTGATCAACATGCTCTTCAAGGAGGAAAAGTAAGATGAACCACAGTGTCTCCGGATCCGGCAAATGGAGAAAGACGGTCGTTTACGTTATTCTGATCCTTTGGGCAGTCATCAGTCTTTTCCCCGTCTACTGGATGCTGACCTTCTCTCTGAAAACCAATGCCGAAATCTTCGGTGAGAACGTCGTCGGTCTTCCTCGCGAGTGGGTCTGGGAAAACTATAAACGCGCCCTGAATACAGGAAACATGCCCAGGTACTTCCTGAACAGCTTGATTGTGGCCGTCACTACAATTGTCATTACGTTAGCGGCATCTGTCATGGCGACCTATGCCATGACGCGTCTGCGCTGGAAGGGGCGCAAGCGCATGAACAGCTTCTTCATGCTCGGTCTTACCATCCCCATCCACGCCTCTATTGTCCCGCTCTATACGACTCTGGCCAAGATCAAGCTCCTGGATACGCTCTGGGCTTTGATCATCCCGTATTCCGCCTTTTCCCTGGCGATGGGTATTCTTGTCTGCACAGGTTTTATGGGCGATATTCCCTATGACCTGGACGAGGCGGCGATGTTGGATGGCTGCGGTGTCTGGGGTACTTTCTTCCGCGTAATCGCTCCTCTGATGTCCCCCGCCGTTGCAACCGTTGGAATCTATACATTCCTGCAGTGCTGGAATGAGCTGATGTTTGCAAACGTATTCGTAAACTCGGACAAGTGGAGAACCCTTCCTGTTGGTGTTCAGTCTCTGTCAGGACAGTATACGACAGATTGGGGGCCGATCGGCGCGGCACTGTCGCTCGCAACAATCCCGACTCTGATCTTCTATGTTTTCATGAGCAAGAAGATTCAGGACAGCTTCATTGCCGGTGCTGTGAAAGGATAATTCCCAGATCAAGAATTCAAAGAAGCTGCGAACAAGGATACAATTCCAAAACTCGCAGCTTCTTTTTGTACCATACTTAACAGGAGGAAAACATGACACGAGAACAGGCAAGAGAAAAAGCAACGGCTCTTGTTTCTCAGATGACTCTGCGTGAGAAGGCCAGCCAGCTGCGTTTTGACTCCCCCGCCATTGAGCGTCTCGGGATCCCTGCTTACAACTGGTGGAACGAAGCCCTTCATGGCGTTGCCCGCGGCGGCACCGCCACCAGTTTCCCACAGGCCATTGGTCTGGCTGCCATGTTTGACGACGCGCTGGTCGAAAAGCTCGGCGACGCCGCCGCCACCGAAGGCCGGGCAAAGTTCAACCAGTTTACAAAAAAGGGAGACCGGGACATTTATCACGGTCTGAGCTTCTGGTCCCCCAACATCAACATTTTTCGGGATCCCCGCTGGGGCCGCGGCCATGAGACCTACGGGGAAGACCCGTATCTGACATCCCGCATGGGGCAGGCTTATGTACACGGTCTGCAGGGGCATGGAGAGCATCTGAAAAGCGCCGCCTGTGCCAAGCATTTCGCCGTGCACAGCGGCCCGGAAGCGCTCCGCCATCAGTTCAATGCCATCGCCTCCCCAAAAGATCTGGAGGAAACCTATCTTCCCGCTTTTGAAGATCTGGTAAAGAATGCCGAGGTAGAGGCTGTCATGGGCGCCTACAACCGTACCAACGGTGAGCCCTGCTGCGGGAGCAAAACACTGCTGCGCGATACGCTTCGAGGAAAGTGGCAGTTTCAGGGCCATATCGTCTCCGACTGCTGGGCCATCCGGGACTTTCACACCGGCCATCATGTAACCAAGACTTCCGCTGAATCTGCCGCCCTCGCCTTAAAAATGGGATGTGACCTCAACTGCGGCAACTCCTACCAGTGCCTGATGAGCGCCTACGATCAGGAGCTCATCACGGAGGACGACATCACCGAAGCGGCGGTGCATCTGTTCACCACCCGCTACCTTCTGGGCATCATGGACGGAGAACGCTCCGAATACGATTCTATTCCCTATTCCGCCGTGGAGTGTGACGCCCATCTGAATCTTGCCCATGAAGCCGCCCTGAAGTCCTGCGTTCTGCTCAAGAACAACGGCCTTCTCCCCCTGAAGGCGGAAGGCACCATAGGTGTCATCGGTCCCAACGCCAACAGCCGCGGTGCTCTCATCGGAAATTATCACGGCACCTCCTCCCGCTATATCACGGTACTGGAGGGCATCCAGGACCGGATGGAAGGGCATGGACGGGTTCTCTACTCGGAGGGGGCACACCTCTTCCAGGATCGTGTAGAGCCTCTCGCACAGGTGGATGACCGTCTCGCAGAGGCCCTGATCGTCGCAGAGAACAGCGACGTTGTCGTACTCGCGCTCGGTTATGACGAACGGATCGA
>CADAPN010000021.1 GCA_902789835.1 Oscillospiraceae bacterium | reverse complement strand
GAGGGGCTTCAGGCCTGCCTTTTGGTGATCAGCGGAGATCAGAGCCGGCCGAGAGTCTTCAGAACATAGTCCGCGATGTCGGTCTTCTCGATGACATCGTTGTGGAGATAAGCTTTGCCCTGCAGGCCGGAGAGGGAGACGGGCGGCTCCAGCCCGGAAACCCGGGCGAGCTGTGCCATCTGGGAAAAAGCGTCGCCCTCGGGGTCCTCACCGAGCGCGGTGAGGACCGCGGCCGGGAACTTGAAGGGGGAGGCGGTGGAGAGCACCACCACGGGGGCATTGCTGGGCTCTTCTTTTTTATAGAGCTGCGCCGCGTGCAGCGCGACGGCCGTGTGGGTGTCGGGGAGATAGCCGGTCTCGGAGAAGCAGCGGCGGATTTCCGCAAGGGTTCCGGCTTCGTCGCAGCAGTAAGCGGAGAAGTCCTTCCGGATGAAGTCCATGGCCTTGGCCGAGATCTTATAATAGCCGGAATTCTGCAGGCGGAGCATGTCGTTCTTCACGCACTCGGTGTCGCCGCCGGCCGCGTAGAAGAGCAGGCGCTCCAGATTGGAGGAGACGAGGATGTCCATGGAAGGAGAGCTGGTCTTAAAGAACTCGCGCCGCCGGTCATAGACGCCGGTGGTGAGGAAGTCGGTCAGCACGCGGTTGGCATTGGAGGCGCAGACCAGACGGCCCACGGGAAGACCGAGCTGCTTGGCGTACCAGCCGGCGAGGATATCGCCGAAGTTCCCGGTGGGAACGACATAGTCCACCGGATCGCCGAAGCGGATGCGGCCCTGCTTCATCAGAGAGGCATAGGCGAGGAAGTAGTAGACAACCTGCGGGGCCAGGCGGCCGATGTTGATGGAGTTGGCGGAGGAGAGGCGGACGCCGGGAACCGGGGCGCTGCCGGCATAGCGGGAGAAGACCTGCTTCACCGCGCTCTGGCAGTCGTCAAAGTTTCCCTTTACGGCGCAGACGGCCACGTTGCCGCCCTCCTGGGTCAGCATCTGGGCCTCCTGGACGGCGGAGACGCCCTTATGCGGGAAGAAGACCATGATTCCGGTGCCCGGCACGTCATGGAAGCCCTCCAGAGCGGCCTTGCCGGTATCGCCGGAGGTGGCGGTGAGGATGACGGTCTTGTCTTTCATGCCGGTGAGTCCGCGCGCGGCGGTCATAAGCTGGGGCAGCATGCAGAGCGCCACGTCCTTGAAGGCGGCGGTGGGCCCGTGGAAGAGCTCCAGCACATAGTCGTCGCCCACCGGCACCAGGGGCGTGAGCTCCGCACTGGCAAAACGGCCCTCATAGGCGCGGTGTACCAGAGGCCCCATATCGCCGAAGCCGGGCAGCAGCCGGGAGAGAATCTTCTCGGACTGGCCGAGGGGGTCCAGCGCGAGGCAGCCCTGCACATCGAAATTCCCGGAGGCGATCTCCGGGTCGACATAGAGTCCGCCGTCCGGCGCAAGGCCGCGAAGCACCGCTTCCGGCGCGCCGGCACGGGCGTCGCTGCGGGTGGACTGGAACGGGGCCGCGGCCGCGGCAGGGGCAGAAGGCTGTACGTCGGCGGAACGACGGGATTTCAGAAGATCAATCAGACTCATGATACAGTTCCTTTTCAGTCGGTATTTTCAGTATTTGTTATTCTATGGCGAGCAGGCGCAGGTTGTCAAGCCCGGGAATGGCCGAAAGACGGCCGGAGAGGGAATCGACGCTTTCCGTAACGTCGGTGATGTCGATGGAAATGGTGACGCTGGCTTTGTTGTGAATGGGAAGACTCTGGGTGATGGTCAGGACACTGGCCCCGCATTCGGAGATACAGGCCAGCAGGGCGGAAAGCACACCGGGCGCGTGATCAAGCATCATGGAAAAAACCGCCTTTCGCGAGCTGTTCAGATCGGAAGGCTCAAAGATGTAATCTTTGTATTTGTAGTAGGTGCTGCGGCAGGCGAGGACCTTTTCATAATATTCAGGCAAAATGCTTTTATGAACGATCAAATAGTTTGAAAGCATTGTTCAAAATCTCCAATTCTGAAAAAATCAGAAAAACAAGACTTGTTTTTCAGGCAGGTATATGATACACTGTCGCCCATAAAAAAACAAGTGTTTTTATTTCGCGGACGAAAAGTTTTTTAATAAGGAGACAGAGACGTGAAAGTTGCGGTTTTGGGTTACGGCACCGTCGGTGTCGGTGTCTATGAGATGCTGCAGGCAGCGAAGGGCCTGGAGGCGGGACCGGTTCTGGTCCGGCCGGGCAAGGAGAACGAGGCATTCAAGGTTTCCTCCATTGAAAAGATCACCGGGGATCCCTCGGTGGACGCGGTGGCCGAAGTAATGGGCGGTGTGGAGCCGGCCTTCACCTATGCCATGGCGGCGATCCGCGCGGGGAAGCACTTCGTCACTTCCAACAAGGCCCTGGTGGCGGCGAAGGGTGTCGAACTGAACCGCGCGGCGAGAGAGGCGGGCGTGAGCTTCCTGTTCAGCGCGGCCTGCGGCGGAGGCGTTCCCATCCTGCACAATCTGGCCAGAGCCGTACAGACGGATATGATCCTCTCTGTCGGCGGAATCCTCAACGGAACGACCAACTTCATGCTTGACCAGATGCAGAGCACCGGCAAGGATTATGCCGACGCGCTGAAGGAGGCCCAGGAGCTGGGCTATGCCGAGGCGGATCCCACAGCCGATGTCACCGGCCTGGACGCCCTGCGCAAGATCATGCTGGCCTGCGCGGTCGCCTGGGGCGTGCTGCCGAAGGAGGGGCTTTTGAACGAGGGCATCGACAGCCTGAGCGCCGCGGATGTAAAGGACTTCATGGCAAGAGGCTGGGTCTGCCGCCTGGTGGCCAGCGGCCAGCGGAGCGAGGACGGACGCATCTCGGCCTATGTGGAGCCGGTGCTGGTCCGTGCGGGCGATGCCGAGAGCGCGGTTTTAAAGAACTATAACATGGCCCGGTATGAGGGAAAGAACGCCGGTCCCATCGCCATGATCGGCCAGGGCGCCGGCCGGTATCCGACCGCGTCGGCGGTGCTGCGGGACCTGAGCGGAATCTGCGCGGGAGAGAGCGCCATGTTCCCGGCGGACTGCGCGGACGGGAGCGCGGACAACAGCGCCGCGGCCCATGCCTATTATGTGCGCCTGCCGAAGGCCTGCGGAGACCTGTTCCCGGCCGCAAAAGTGCTGGCGGATGACGGAAGCGAAGTTCGCATCCTGACGGAAGCACTCAGCGTGCAGAAGATGCACGAGTGTGCCGCCGCGCTGCGCAAGGCCGGCCACGCGGTCTTCTTCGCCGCGGTGAGGGAGGCTTAAGATGCTGAAAGTAGCAAAATTCGGAGGGTCCTCCGTCGCCGGCGCCGAGCAGTTTCGCAAGGTCAAGGCAATCGTCGAAGCGGATGACAGCCGCCGTGTGATCGTCATTTCCGCCGCCGGAAAAAGAGACGGAAACGATCACAAGCTGACGGACCTGCTATATCTGGTGCATGCGCATCTGACCTACGGGGTATCCTGTGAAGAGATCCTGAAAACGGTGGAGACACGTCTGCTGGAGATCCGCGACGAGCTGGAGATCCCGGTGGACATCTCGGGCGAACTGCAGGAGTTTGAACGCAAACTCAGCAAAGATACCTCCGTGGACGAGATCGTATCCCGCGGTGAGTACTTTACCTCCAGGCTGATGGCCTCGTATCTGGATTACGCGTTTGTGGACGCGGCGGACTGCGTGTTCTTCGGGCTGGACGGAACGCTGGACCGGGAGACCACGGACGCGGCCATCGCCGAGGCGCTGGAAAAATACGGCAGGATCGTGATTCCGGGCTTTTACGGCCAGCTCCCGACGGGGCGGCTGCGCGTGATGTCCCGCGGGGGCAGCGATATCACCGGCGCCATCGCCGCGGCGGCGATCAAGGCCGATGTGTATGAAAACTGGACGGACGTGTCGGGAATCCTGATGGCGGATCCGCGCATTGTGCCGAACCCCGCGCCCATTGAGAAGATCACCTTTGCAGAGCTGCGGGAACTGGCGTTCATGGGGGCCTCGGTCCTGCATGAGGAATCGGTTCAGCCGGTGAAGGAAAAGGGCATCCCCCTGAACATCCGCAACACCAACCGGCCGCAGGATCCCGGAACCATGATCGTCGAGGAAGTCAGCGAGCGGGAACAGAGCGAGCGCTTCATCACCGGAATCGCGGGGAGAAAGAACTTCACCATCGTGACGGTCTACAAGCACGCCATGAAGCTCAGCCACAGCCTGCGGCAGGCTCTTGAAATCTTCGATCGGTACAACGCACCGGTGGAGCACATCACGCTTGGACTGGATTCTTTCGCCCTGGTGTCATCTTCCGCCGCGCTGGGCGACGCGGTCTATGACGTGATTGCCGAGATTAAAAAGAACTGCCGTCCGGACGAGGTGGAGATTCGCGAGAACATCGCGATGGTCTCGGCCGTCGGCCGCAAGATGAGCAGCCAGCCCGGCGTTTCCGGCCGCCTGTTCAAGGCGCTGGGCGACGAGGGCATCAACATCCGCACCATCGCGCAGGGCTCCGACGAGCTGGCCATCACGGTGGGCGTGGAGAACGAGCAGTATGAAAAAGCGATCAAAGTGCTGTACGACAGCTTCGCTGGATAAATAAGAGAGGAGAACAGATCATGAAACAGTGTAAGGTAGGAATTCTCGGTGCGACGGGCGCCGTCGGTCAGGAAATGCTGAAGATTCTGCAGGAGTATGAGATTCCCGTCGAGGAGCTGCGCCTGCTGGCCAGTGCCCGCAGCGCGGGTGAGAAAGTCCTCTTCAACGGCCGCGAGGTTGTGATTCAGGAGGCGACGGACGACAGCTTCGAGGGCCTGGACTTCGTGCTCGGCGCGGTGGAGGGACCCATGAGCCAGCGCTTTGCCCCGGCGATCAAAAAGAGCGGCGCGGTCTACATCGACAACAGCTCCGCCTTCCGGCTGGATCCGGACGTGCCTCTGGTGGTTCCGGAAATCAACGGCGAGGACGCCCTGAAGCATAAGGGAATCATCGCCAACCCCAACTGCTGCACCATCATCGCGCTGATGGCCGTGGCCGGCATCAACAAGCTCTCCCCGATCGAGAGCATGATCGCCTGCACGTATCAGGCGGTATCCGGCGCCGGACAGGCGGGCCTCAAGGAGCTCGAAGAGCAGATGGCAGCCCTGGCCAAGGGCGAGAAGCCCGTGGTCAAGACCTTCGCCACCCAGATTGCACTGAACGTGATTCCGTTTATCGACGCGCCCTACGGCAACGACTATACCAAGGAAGAGATGAAGATGCAGAACGAAGGCCGAAGAATCCTGCATGCGCCGGACCTGAAGGTCAACTGCACCTGCGTCCGCGTGCCGGTTATGCGCTCTCACTCCATCGCGGTGACGCTGAAGACCGCGGAGAAGGTCTCGGTGGAGGATGCCAAGGCGGCGGTTGCGGCCTATCCCGGTGTGCGCCTGATTGAAGACTATGAGGGACGCTGCTATCCCACACCGCTGGACACCAGCGATCAGGACATCGTCTGGGTCGGAAGAATCCGCGAGGATCTGACGGATGACAAGGGCCTCACGCTCTGGTGCTGCGGCGACCAGATCCGCAAGGGCGCCGCGTCCAACGCGGTGCAGATTCTGAAGTTCGTAGCAGAACATCAGTAAAGAGACTGTACAACTGTACCCCGCCTGTCGGCGGGGTACAAAGGATACCCGAGAAACGCGGTACAGATCCTGAAGTTTGTAGCAGAACATCAGTAAAGAACGACAAGCATCAATACCGACACCCCGCCGAAAGGCGGGGTGTTTTGGAGGAAAGAATGAGTTTTGGCGTAATTCTGCATGAGCCGGAACAGCCGGGAAACACCGGCGCCATCGGAAGAACCTGCATCTGCGCAGGAGCGAGCCTGCATCTGATCCGGCCGCTGGGCTTTCTCACGGACGAGAAGTCGGTGCGGCGGGCAGGGCTGGATTACTGGCCGCGGCTGGGCGTGCGGGAGTATGAGAATATGGACGACTTCCGCGGGCAGCACCCGGAGGCGAGAATCTGGTATCTCACCACCAAGGCAAAGCACACGATTGACGAGGGCGACTATCGCGACGGGGATTTCCTGATGTTCGGCAAGGAGAGCGCCGGGATCCCGGAAGAGATCCTGGCGGCGCACCCGGATCGCTGTGTCCGGATCCCGATGGCGGAAGGGGAGCGCTCGCTGAACCTCTCCAACGCGGTGGCAATCGCCCTGTATGAGGCGCTGCGCCACACCGGGTACGCGGGGCTTGAGAAGCAGGGAGAGCTGCACCGCCTTAGCTGGTGCACAGAATAAGAGAAGAAAAAAGAAAAGAACGGTGCCGCGCGTCCGGAACGAGGACAGCGCAGCTCCGTTTTGCTTTTGGACTTTGAGACCGGAGAATCAGGGGCGGCGATCCAGGAAAAAACGCTGCAGCAGGGTGCGGCTCTCCTCGGCGCAGACGCCGGAGAAGACGGTGGGACGATGCCCGTAGTTTTCCGAGAAGAGGTCAATCACGCTGCCGCAGGAGCCGGTGTTCTCCTCTCGGGCGCCGAACACCACCCGGGGGATCCGGGCGTTGATGATGGCCCCGGCGCACATGGGACAGGGCTCGAGGGTGACATACAGGCTGCAGCCGTCGAGACGCCAGTCTCCCAGGGCGGCACAGGCCTCCCGAATGGCTTCCAGCTCCGCGTGGGCGGTGGCGTCGTGAACCTCCTCCCGCCGGTTCCGGCCGCGGCCGATGACCCTGCCGTCCCGGTCCGTGATGACACAGCCGACCGGGACTTCACCCTGCCGCTCGGCCTCCTCGGCGAGGCAAAGCGCCTCGCGCATGGTCTGTTCTCTGCAAATGGGGTCCATGGATATTCCTCCGGGATAAAGAATCCACCCGCGGGAGCCGCGGGTGGATGGTTTCGTGTCGGAATCAGACAGCCGATCAGGCGAGGGCCGCCGTGATGATGGACATCTGATAGACTTCCTCGGCGTCGCAGCCGCGGGAGAGGTCGTTGATCGGGGCGTTCAGGCCCTGCAGGATCGGGCCGTAGGCCGCGAAGCCGCCAAGGCGCTGGGCGATCTTATAGCCGATGTTGCCGGACTGGATCTCGGGGAAGATGAAGGTGTTGGCATAGCCAGCGACCTTGCTTCCGGGGAACTTCAGCTGGCCGACAACCGGGGAGACCGCGGCGTCAAACTGCATCTCGCCGTCGATGTCGACATCGGGGGCCTTCTCCTTGGCGATGGCGGTCGCCTCGCGGACGAGGTCGACATTGGCGCCCTTGCCGGAGCCCTTGGTGGAATAGGAAAGCATGGCGACCTTCGGGTCGATGCCGAAGACCTTCGCGGTCTTGGCGGTCTCAACGGCGACCTCGGCAAGCTGAGCCGCGGCGGTGAGGGTAACGTTGCCTTCCTTGTCCTTCTTGTCCTGATAATCGATGTTGATGGCGCAGTCGCCCATCGCGAGCATCTCGTCTCCGCGGACCATAATGAAGCAGGAGCTTACAAGGTTGGCACCCTTCTTGGTCTTCACGAGCTGGAGCGCCGGGCGGACCGTGTCCGCGGTGGAGTAGGTGGCACCGCCGAGCAGCGCGTCAGCAACGCCCATCTTGACGAGCATGGTGCCGAAGTAGTTGCCCTTGCTCAGCGCGGCGCGGCACTCTTCTTCCGTCATCTTGCCCTTGCGGAGTTCGACCATCTTGGCGACCATCTCATCCATGCCGGGATAGGTGGCCGGATCAAGAATCTCGAGACCGTCGATGTCGAAGCCGCCCTTCGCGGCGGCAGCCTTGACTTCTTCCACATTGCCGACAAGGATCGGGGTGAGGAAGCCGCCCTTTTTCAGGCGGGCAGCCGCTTCCAGAATACGGGCATCGGGCCCTTCGGTGAAGACGATCTTGCGGGGATTTGCCTTGAGGATTTCTACGAGATTTTCAAACATGAGAATGCCTCCGTAACGTTTAATTTGATCACAAAGCTTACTGTACCACGCCGGGACCGGTTTTTCAAGAGTTAAGCACACAGGAAATTAAAATTGTCTTAGTTCGGGAGAGTTTTTGTTTACAAGGGCTCACCCCTTGGGGTATAATAGTAAGACTCAGAACAGGAGCGGGAGACACTATGACAGAACAGAGCCGAATTCGCAACTTCTCCATCATCGCCCACATCGACCACGGAAAGTCGACGCTTTCCGACCGCCTGATTGAAAAGTGTGGCGCGGTCGAAGCGCGGGTCATGGAGGATCAGATTCTCGACAACATGGAACTGGAAAAGGAGCGCGGCATCACCATCAAGGCACGTGCCGTCGGGCTGGAGTACAGCGCCCAGGACGGGGAGACGTACACCCTGAACCTGATCGATACGCCGGGCCATGTGGACTTCAACTACGAGGTCAGCCGGTCGCTTGCGGCCTGCGAGGGCGCGGTGCTGATTGTCGACGCGTCCCAGGGGGTCGAGGCCCAGACCCTCTCCAACACCTATCTCGCTCTGGACAACAACCTGGAAATCCTGCCGGTGGTGAACAAGATTGACCTCCCGGCCGCCGATCCGCAGCGCGTCAAGAACGAGATCGAAGAGATCATCGGCATTCCCGCGCAGGACGCCCCGGAGATCAGCGCGAAGGCCGGCATCAACATCGACGCGGTGCTGGAGGATATCGTCAAGAACATCCCCGCGCCCGCGGGCGATCCGGATGCGCCGCTGAAGGCCCTGATTTTTGACAGCCAGTATGACAACTACCGCGGGGTCATCGTCTTTCTGCGCGTGATGGACGGACGCATGGCGAAGGACACGGAGGTACTGCTCATGTCCACGGGCGCCCGGTACAAGCTTCTGGAGGTGGGCTATCTCCGGCCGATGGCGCTGGAGCCCTGCGAGGAGCTCAAGGCGGGCGATGTCGGCTACTTCACGGCCAGCATCAAGAACGTGGCGGACACCCGCGTGGGCGACACCGTCACAGAGGCCCTGCGCCCGACGGCGGAGCCGCTGCCCGGCTATCGCCCGGCACGGCCGATGGTCTACTGCGGCATCTACACCGAAGACGGGTCGAAGTACCCGGACCTGCGCGACGCGATGGAGAAGCTGAAGCTCAACGACGCCTCGCTCTCCTATGAGCCGGAGAGCTCCGTGGCCCTGGGCTTCGGGTTCCGCTGTGGCTTCCTCGGGATGCTGCATATGGAGATCATTCAGGAGCGGCTGGAACGCGAGTTCAACCTGGAGCTTGTGACCACGCTGCCCTCGGTCATCTATAAGGTCATCAAGACCGACGGAAGCACCGTCATGGTGGATAACCCCCACAACTACCCCGAGACGGCATCCATCGCAGAGGCCTATGAGCCCTATGTCAAGGTGTCCATCATCACGCCGAACGAGTTTGTCGGAAACATCATGCCCCTCTGCCAGGACCGCCGCGGCGAGTATAAGAACATGCAGTATCTCGACACCCGCCTGGTGGAGCTGCACTACGAGATGCCGCTCAACGAGATCATCTATGACTTCTTTGACACCCTGAAGGCGCGGACCAAGGGCTATGCCTCGCTGGACTATGAATTTTCCGAGTACAAGCAGTCCGACCTCGTGAAGGTCGATATGCTCTTAAACGGGGATCAGGTGGATGCGCTCAGCTTTATCGCGCATCGCGAAAAGGCCTATCCCCGCGCCCGGAAGCTCTGTGAGAAGCTGAAGGAAAACATTCCCCGCCAGCTGTTCGAGGTTCCGATCCAGGCGGCCATCGGCGGAAAGATCATTGCCCGCGAGACCGTCAAGGCCCTGCGCAAGGACGTCCTGGCCAAGTGCTACGGCGGCGATATCACACGCAAAAAGAAGCTTCTGGAAAAGCAGAAGGAAGGCAAAAAGAAGATGCGCCAGCTCGGAACCGTACAGATTCCGACGGAGGCCTTCCTCGCGGTGCTGAAGCTGGATGAATAAGGAGGGAGCGGCTTGAGAGGAAGATTTCGGCTGTTCTGGCTGATCCTGGCCGTTCTGTTTGCCGGTATGGCGGGATTCGCATGCTTTTTTGCCATGATGTACGGCAGCATCTATAACCGGCCCGACGCAGACCCCGTGGAAACGGTTACCAGGTTCTTTGACAGCGTCCAGGCCCGAAACTATCCGGAGGCCTATGCCTGCCTGAGCGACTATGCCAGCCTCGGCCTGGAGAACGAGCCGGAGAGCGCGGAGGCGAAGGCAATGTATGACGCGCTTCGCGGCAGCTACAGCTACACCCTCAGCGGGGGCAGCACCGTCACCGGCCTGGAGGCCAGCCAGCGGGTCGTCCTGCGGGCGCTGAACCTGCGGATGACGGAAAACGCCGTACAGCAGCAGGTGAACGGAATCCTGGAGGAAATGGTGACGGCCATGCCCGCGTCCGAGGTCTACGACGGAAACGGGGGCTACCTGACCAGCTTCACGGACGCGATTTACAGAGAGGCGCTGAACCGGGCGCTTCAGAATACAGACGCGCTCTGTTCGGATACCCAGCTGCTGATCCAGCTGAAGTACATGGACGGAACGTGGAAAATTGTCACGGACCGCAGCCTGATGACCGCCCTGATCGGCGGAGAGAACTGAGGGAAGGAGGAGCCGAAGCGGTATGAGAGAATATGATCTGGAAGAAATTCTGGCGGAATACGCAGAAGACAACATAGAAACGGCTCTGCCTGAGGAAGAGGACATCCTGACGGAAGAAGAATTCACGGAGCCGGCAGCCGGACTTCCCTATGCCGAAGACGATGTGTCAGTAGAAGAGAACGATGCGCAAACCGCCCGCAGCGACGACGCGGAACCGCCCGCAGAGAGCGCGGAGGATCCCGATGCCCAGCTGACACGGGTGTTCAAAGCCCCGAAGCCGGAAAAAACCGAAGGCCGGCGGGCTCGCCGGGAGACGGAAAGCCGGCGGGAAACCGCGGTACAGGACGAGGAGGCGGAGGAGCCGAAGAAAAAACGGCGGAAAAAACCGAAGAAAGAGAGCTTCGGAAAAAAGCTCGGGTTCGGGATGCTGAGCCTGATCTTTATGGTGATTTCCCTCGGCGTGCTGGCCTGGACCCTACAGAACGTGCACCCGGATACCAGCAAGACGACGGAATCCGCCCGAAGCCTCGGCAACACCAATCTGGTGTCGCGGCTGGACACGGGACTCAACAACGCCAAGGCCAATGCCCTGAGCGACATCGCCTACATTCCGAAGCACTATACCATCCCCGAGGGCGAGACCGTGGCGCCGAGACCCCAGGAGTCCGGCTTCGGCAGCGTCACACCGGAGAACGCGGCAACCGTGATGGACGTGATTCAGCTGGCGAGAGATTCCGGCCTGCTGGAAGGGCAGGACGTGATTTTCAATCCGAACCTGAACTTTGAGCCGAACACGAACATCCAGTACTATTATGACGAGACGATCCTGACAATCATCTGGAAGGAACTCATTGACGGCAACACCGTCACCTGCTGTGAGGTCAAGGTGGCCGACGCGAGCCAGTTCCGCCGCAAGCTGGTGGACGACACCTTCGGCTCGCCGAGAAAGCTCTTTGCCACGTCGATTGCGGCCAGCGTCAATTCCGTCGTGGCCATGAACGCGGACTTCTACATGTTCCGCGACTTCGGCATCGTGGTGTATGACCGGGAGCTGTATCGCTTCTCGGAAGACACCTATACCGGCATGTACAAGAAATACAACTGCACGGACACGATGTTTGTCACCGAGGAAGGCGACTTCCTCTTCTGGCACCGGCTGCAGGAAGCGACGCCGGATCAGATGCGGGCCTTTATTGAGGAGAACCACATTCTCTTCTCCATTGCCTTCGGACCCATCCTGGTGGAAAACGGTGCCCTCACCCCCTGCGACTGGTACCCGGCGGGCGAGATCGACCGCGGCTATTCCCGCGCGGGCATCGGACAGAAGGACCACCTGCATTATTTCTACATGTCTCTGAACCATTCCGCGCAGAGAGAAGCCCGCTGGACGGTCAACACCTTCGGCGAGCGGATGTATGAGCGCGGACTGCAGCAGGCTTACTGCCTGGACGGCGGCCAGACCAGCGAGATCGTGTGGCGCGGAGCCCCGTTCAACTACATCGACTTCGGCGGAGAACGGGAAGTCAGCGACATCATGTACTTCGCCACCGCCATTCCGGAATCGGGAGGAACGCCATGAATGAAATAGCTGTTTTCACGGGCAGCCTGACGATCTACTGGAGCGCTATCATCATCTGCCTCGGCATCGCGGCCGGTCTCTGCCTGACACTGGCGCTGTATCCGATGGACCACCGCCACAACACCGCGGTCTGGGTCTGGTTCCCGATTGCCACCGTGCTGAGCGTGCTGCTCGCCCGGCTGATCCACTGGTACAGCCACATTGAACAGTACGGCTCGCTGCTGGAGGCAATGACGGATTACAGCACCGGCGGATACTGTGTACAGGGGATCATTCTGGGCGCGGTGTTTGCGGCATTGCTTGTGAAGCTGATCCGCCTGACCCCGACGGCCGGAGAGCTGCTGAGCGCGGCGGCGCCGGGACTGGCACTGTGCCTGGCCCTGATCCGTCTGAGCTCACTGTTCAACACCAACTGCCGCGGAAGAATCGTCATCACGGACAAGGTTTATCAGCAGCTTCCCTTCGCCATCTCCTGGACCGACGCGGCGGGAAACGTGGAATACCGGCTCGCAACCTTTTTCCTGGAGTTTCTTGCGCTGCTGGTGATCACGGTGATTCTCTGCGGATTCTTCTTCCGCCACCGCTCGGAGCCCCTCTGGGACGGCTGGCGCAACGAAGGAAACGTGATGTGGCTGTTCCTGATTCTGCTGGGGGTGGTGGAGTTCATTGCGGACTCGACGCGGTATGACTCGGCGCTGATGCACTTCTTCCTGATCAAAAGGCTGAATCCCTACGCGTCGTTTATCTCCATCACGCAGATCTTTACGGCGGTGTGCTTCCTGCTGTACTTTATCCGGTATATGCGCATCTCCGTCAAAACCAACGGATGGAGCTGGTATCATTTCCTGGCGATGCTGGTCTTCCTGGCCTGCTTTGTGGGAGCGGGCTACTTCGGCGAATACAAGGTGCAGCGCACGGCCCAGTATGTCCGCTGCTATCTCTGGCAGGGAGGGTCGCTTCTGCTGCTGTACCTGACGGTGAGACTGATCTATCGCACCTGCGTGGCAAAGGAATATGACTACGAAGACGAGGAATAGTCCCCGGGAAACGGAGCAAAAGCAGAATCCGTAACGAAGAAACGGAAAAGGAAAACAAAACCGGCGCCCGAATGGGCGGGGGTCGTGAAACAGTCTGAGCCGCAGAAAGTTCAAGCAACTCTCCGCGGCTCAGTTTTTTACTGAGATTTTTTGCATTTTTTGAAAATACGCGCCGGACTTTAACATATCATTAACATCAGCATGCTATACTTCCGCCGAAAACTCTTCTTGGAGGGCCAACTATGTTCAAGCTTTTAGTTGTCGAGGACGACCGTGAACTCAACCGCGCCGTATGCTCCTTCCTGAATCAAAACGGATATGACGCCTTGGGCTGTCTCAGCGCCAATGAGGCCTATGATGCCATGTACGGCGGGACGGTATTCGATCTCATCATCTCAGACATTATGATGCCGGAGATCGACGGTTTTGAGTTTGCCCGCACGATCCGTGGAACGGACAAGAATATTCCCATCCTGTTCATGACTGCACGGGATGATTTTGCCGCCAAACAGCGGGGCTTCCGCATGGGTATCGACGACTATATGGTCAAGCCCATCGACCTGGAAGAGCTGCTGCTGCATGTGGAAGCCCTGCTTCGGCGTGCGGGCATCGCCACCAGCCACAAGCTGGAGGTAGGGAGCCTGGTGCTCGATGCGGACGAGAGAAGCGCGGTTTTTAACGGCGAGGAGATTCCGCTGACCGTGCGGGAATTCAATCTGCTGTATAAGCTGCTGAGCTACCCCAAGAAGGCCTTTACGCGCAGCCAGCTCATGGACGAGTTCTGGGACGGGGAGACCGGCTCCGGTCCCCGCACGGTGGACGTATATATGACGAAGCTCCGCCAGAAGTTTGCCGACTGCGACGATTTTGAGATCGTCACGGTCCACGGGCTTGGGTACAAGGCGGTGCTCAAATGAAACAGGAAAAGAACCGCAAGCGAGTCGTGTTTCTTCAACTGTTCTGCATCTTCTTTCTGCTGATCGCCTTTGTGCTGACCAGCTCCATGGTACTGTTTCTCAATTATTTGGGTCAATCCATGGGGATCGACTTTGCCCAGAGCGACATTCAGCTTGCCGCCGTGGTGACCTTCGGCAATGTGTTTATGCTGAGCCTGGTCTGCACGGCGGTAGATCTGCTGCGCCGTCGCCTTACGGTGGAGCGACCGGTAAAGCGCATTATCGACGGGGCACAGAAAGTCATGGACGGCGATCTCAGCACCCGCATTGCGCCCCTGCGCGGGGTGGAGCCGGGCTTCAATGTCATCATTGACTACTTTAACCGGATGGTGCAGGAGCTTTCCGGCATGGAAACCCTGCGCACGGACTTCATCGCCAACGTTTCCCATGAGCTGAAGACGCCGCTGGCGGTGATCCAGAATTACGGCACCATGCTGCAGCAGCCGAATCTTTCAGATGAGGACCGCAGGGATTACGCACGCACGGTGACCAACGCCTCCCAGCGACTGGCCAGCCTGATCACCAATATCCTCAAGCTCAACAAGCTGGAAAACCAGCAGATCTATCCCAAGAAGGAGCATTTCGATCTGGGGGAGCAGCTCTGCGAATGTCTGCTCGGCTTTGAAAACGCCTGGGAGGCGAAGAAGCTCGAAATCGAGACAGAGATAGAAGACGGTGTGAATGTAGAAAGTGACCCGGAGCTTTTAAGCCTTGTCTGGAACAATCTCTTTTCCAACGCCATCAAGTTCACCGAGGAAGGCGGTACGATCGGGCTGAAGCTCCATACCGAGAACGGGCACGCTGTGGTAGAGGTTTCGGACACCGGCTGCGGCATCAGTCCCGAAGTCGGGGCGCACATCTTTGAGAAGTTCTATCAGGGCGACACCTCCCACGCCACCCAGGGCAACGGCCTGGGTCTGGCTCTGGTCAAACGAGTGGTTGACATTGTCGGAGGAGAGATCAGCGTCAGCAGCGAGCTTGGCAAAGGCAGTACCTTTACCGTAAGGATCAAGGCGGTATGAAGAAAGTCAAAAAGATCAGGAGGTTTTCATCATGAGCCAGAACTTTACCTATAATTATTCCGCCGAGAGGCAAAGCGAGATCGACGCAATCCGCAAAAAGTATCTGCCGCAGGCCGAGCAGGAGAGCAAACTGGAGCAGCTGCGGAAGCTTGATGCAAGCCTCACGACCACTGCATTCATTGTTTCCATGGCTGTCGGCATTGCCAGTGCCCTCGTTTTCGGCGTGGGAATGTGCTGCTTCCTTGTTTGGAGGATCTGGTTCCTGGGGGCGCTTTTGTGCGTGGCCGGCGTGATCGGTATGCTGGTGGCCCCGGTGCTTTACCGCCGGCTCGTGGAAAAGCGCAAGCAGGAGATCGCACCGGAGATCCTTCGATTGACAGAGGAACTTAGCCAGAAATAAAAGGAATCAGCGTCAGATCTTTCCGGCGCTGATTCCTTTATCATTTGCCAATAAAAACGGGAGGCAGCTTGCGCTGCCTCCTTCGCGCTGTATGCGCTTCATTCTCTTCCTCGTTTATCGCCAACCCCGGCAGCCAGATGCCAAGATCAGTTTTCAATTAAAACTGTCTTATGAACACCCGGCAAAAGGGCGCCGGATGGCAGGGAAGCGGGATCAGATCAGGTATGGGACGGTAAAGACGGAGACATTGCGGTAGGTCTCGAGCTTTCGCATGAGGCGCTGGGTCGTCTGGTTGTGCAGAGGCTTTTCCGCGGGATTGGTCACAACCAGCATGCCCATCATGACAATCAGGCTGCGGTGGGATCCAAGATGCTCCGCTTCCTGTTCGATATGACGGAGGAGAACCTCGTTCATATTGCGGTAGGGGGTGATCTCATAGCGGAAGTCAGCGCGGATGCCGAGCTGCTCAATCTGGGCCTTCAGCGCCTGCGCACGTTCTTCATTGTCCGAGATGTGATAGAGCTCGATGTTCTGGAAGCCGCAGCTGAGCGCGCAGTCCAGTGTCTTCAGGAAGGAACGGTTCAGGGACTGGACCGGGAGAATGACCTTGCCGGGGGCGACGTTGCGGATCACGTCCTTTGCGGCCTCGACGCTCTCAATCCGCAGGTCGGCGGAGACGGCGTCATAGTGCTTCTTGATGGCGCGCATCATAAAGACGAGGCCGACGATGCACAGAAGCGTGACCCAGGCGCCGCTGAGAAACTTCATGATGACGATGACGACGAGGGTGATGCCGGTGACAATGGTGCCAAGACCGTTGATGACGGACTTGAACTGCCAGCCGGGGCTTTTTTCCTTCACCCAGTGGACCAGCATGCCGTACTGGCTGAGCAGGAAGGAGATAAACACGCCGCTGGCGTAAAGCGGGAGCAGAAGATGCTGGTCGCCGTTAAAGGCGAAAACCAGGATGGACGCGGAAAAGAAGAGCAGGAGAATGCCGTTGGAATAGTTCAGACGGGTTCCGCGGGCAACCAGCTGACGGGGCAGGAAGCCGTCCTCCGCCATCAGCGCCATCAGAAGCGGCATGCCGGCATAGGCGGTGTTGGCGGCAAGGGCCAGAATCACGACCGTCATGGTTTGCACGACAAAGTACATGGCGCTGCCCTGACCGAAGACCGCTCCGGCGAGCTGGCTCACGGCGGTGGCTTCCTCATTGGGCCGGATCTGATAGAGGTTTATGAGGGCGCTGACCCCGAAGAAGACCAAGGCGACAAAGCCGGCCATGGCGTACAGGACCATCTTGGCGTGCTTCTGAGCGGGATCCTTGAAGTTCGGCACGCCGTTGGAGACCGCTTCCACACCGGTCAGCGCGGTACAGCCGGAGGCAAAGGCGCGCAGCAGCACAAAGATCAGCATCTCACCGGTCTGCTGTGCGACGACGGTCTGTTCCGCCGGCGTATAGAGGCCGAGGGAGTAGCGGATGAGACCCGTGACAATCAGGGCGATCATCGTCAGGATGAAGATATAGGTGGGGACGCCGAACATCACGGCGGACTCCCGCAGGCCGCGGAGGTTCCCCCAGGTCAGCAGGCAGATGATCAGGAAAGCAAGAATCGCCTTATAGCGCAGGAGTGCCGGAAACGCCGAAGTGATCGCCGCGGCGCCGGCGCAGGCGCTGACCGCCACGGTGAGAATATAGCCGATGATCAGCGCGCCGCCGGCCACCAGACCGGGCGTCTGGCCGAGGTTTTCATGCGCGACGATATAGGCGCCGCCGCCCTGGGGGTAGGCGTCGATGGTCTGGCGGTAGCAGAAAACGAGAATCAGCAGCAGACCGATGATGGCGGCGACAATGGGCAGAAAATAATGATAGGACAGCATCCCGAGCACCGGGATCAGAACCAGAAGGATCTCTTCTCCGGCATAGCTCACCGAGGAGATTGCGTCACTGGCGAATACGGGAATGCCCCAGAGGACGTTGAACTTCTCGTTTCCGAGTTCGGAATCGGCAAGGGGAGTCCCGATCAGGACCTGCTTGAGTTTTTTCTTCATGGTATCAGAGCCTCACATTGACGGATAGTGTTGACGGATCGAGAGATGAAACATTAAAGCAACATAAAAAACAGGAATATAAGCGCTAAGAAAGTGTTAAGATTGGTTTAGTATAGCACAGATCGCGAAAAGATGGAAGAGCCCTTCCGAGCAAATCTTAAAATTCAATAAAGATCGGTGAATTTCAAGCAATTTTCACAATAATATGATAAGATGAAGAAAACGTTCCGGGGAAGCGGCCACGGTAACCTGGGCGCAGAACCGGGGAACGCCCGCAGCCGGCGGGCGGAACCTGCGGAAAGAAGAGAGAAGGGAAGCGGATGCCGGTCTCGTATCTGAGCAAAAAACTCAGCCCCTATGTGCGCGTTGCAGCGATTATTGTGGTGGCGGCCCTGATGGTGTTTGCCGGACTCCGGTTTTATTCCTGGCGCTCCTATGGCGCGCGCACCCGCCTGACCACGCTGGTGAATCCGTGGAACCCGGTTTCGGAGACCGGCTTTTCCGCGAGGCTCGTGGAGGCGGAAAACGGCATGCGGGTGGACCGGAGCTGTGCCGAGCCGCTGCGGCGCATGCTTGCAGACTGCCGAGCGGCCGGGAGAAACCCGGTGCTTGCCGCGGCTTACCGCAGCGTGGACGAACAGCTGGTGCTGCACGACGAGCGTTTTCAGCAGCTGGTGGATGAAGGACAGAGCCCGGAAGAGGCGGAAGCGGAAACCTCGAAGCTGATTGCCGCCGCCGGCCGCAGCGAGCATGAGCTTGGGCTTGCGGTGGACATTGTGGATGAGGGATACCGCGCGACGGATGCGAGACAGGCAGAGACGCCGACAGCGCAGTGGCTGGAGGAAAATGCCTGGAAGTACGGATTTATCCAGCGCTATCCCCCGGACACCGAAGACATCACCGGCTTCGGATGGCATCCCTGGCACTACCGCTATGTCGGGGAAGGAATCGCGGAGAGCATCCATTCTCTGGGAATCACCCTGGAGGAGTATCTGTCCCTGTTCTACAGCGATGAAGCCCAGGTGGTCTATGATGGAAGCTGAAGAGAACACAGCATCATTCATTTAATAAGAAATATAAGCAGATTCCCCGTTCGGCTGTGTACCGGACGGGGATTTTGTCTTTCGGCGGCAAGGGGTGATTGACGAAAACGGGAATTCTGTTATAATGTTCAGGTTAGAACAAAACCGCGAAAGGATGATACAACAAAATGGCAGAATGCAATCATGATTGCTCCAGCTGCAGTTCCAACTGTTCCGAGCGCAAGCCGGAGAGTTTTCTCAAAGAGCTGAACCCCTATTCCAGTGTTAAAAAGGTCATTGCCGTGGTGAGCGGCAAGGGCGGCGTCGGCAAGAGCCTCGTCACGAGCCTTCTCGCTTCCGAGATGCAGCGCCGCGGCCACAGCTGCGCCGTGCTGGACGCGGACATCACGGGCCCCTCGATTCCGAAGTCCTTCGGCATCCATGAACACGCAACCGGCACCGAGCAGTATCTGATCCCCGTGACCACGCAGACCGGTCTGCAGGTGATGTCCATCAACCTGATCCTCGAGAACGAGACGGAGCCGGTGGTATGGCGCGGACCGGTCATTGCGGGCGCGGTGACCCAGTTCTGGACTGACGTGCTGTGGAGAGATGTGGACTATATGTTCGTGGATATGCCTCCCGGAACCGGCGATGTGCCGCTGACGGTTTTTCAGTCCCTGCCCATCGACGGCATCGTCATCGTGACGACGCCCCAGGATCTGGTCGGCATGATCGTGGCGAAGGCCGTGAGAATGGCGGAGATGATGAGGCCTCGTGGAGAACATGAGCTACTTCACCTGCCCGGACTGCGGAAAGAAGCATGAGATCTTCGGCGCCAGCCAGGCGGACAGCGTGGCGAAGGAATTCGACATCGCCCATGTGGCCCGTCTGCCCATCGACCCCAATATCACCGCCATGGTGGACGCCGGTCAGGTGGAGCAGGTGAGCGGCGAGTATGTCTCGGCCCTGGTCGACAGCCTGGAGCAGGACCTGCCCCTGGAGGAAGAGGCCTGAGATGAGAGTAGCGGTTGCCTATCAGGACGGGGAAATCTACGGCCATTTCGGGCACTGTCCGATGTTTGCGGTGTATGAGTACGGCGAATACGTCAGCGACTGCACCAAGAAGCTGGTGGACAGCTCCGACCGCTCCGGACACCAGCAGATGGCGGATCTTATGAAGGAACTGAATGTGGACGCGGTCATCGTGGGCAACATGGGCGGCGAAGGCAAGGCGGCCCTGCTCAGCTACGGCATCGTGCCCATCGTCGGCTACAGCGGAGACGCGGACACGGCGTCAGACCTGCTGGTCACGGGACAGCTTCCCACGAGCCCGGCCGACGGCGGATGCGGCGGCTGCAGCGGAAGCTGCGGATGCGGCTGCGGCGGCCACGAAGAGGGCTGCGGCTGCGGCGGGGCTGAAGAAGGCTGCTCCTGCGGCTGCTGAAAAGAAAGAGGCAGAGGCAGAAAAGGAACTGCAATCATCAGAAAAAACAGGACCGCACGGCGGTTCAGAAATCAGGAGGAAACATCATGCTGGAAGAATTGAAACAACAGGTTCTGGAAGCGAATCTCCTGCTTCCGAAGTACGGTCTTGTCACCTTCACCTGGGGCAATGTCTCGGGGATCGACCGGGCGAGCGGCTTGGTGGTGATCAAGCCCTCCGGTGTCCCCTATGAGGGAATGAGCGTGGAAGACATGGTCGTGGTTGACCTGGACGGCAAGGTCGTGGAAGGAAAGTGGAAGCCGAGCAGCGACACCCCCACCCATGTGGAGCTGTATAAAGCCTTTCCGGACTGCGGAGGGATCGTCCACACCCATTCCCGCTGGGCAACCACGTTTGCACAGGCGGGGAAGGAGATCCCGGCCATGGGCACAACCCAGGGAGACTATTTCTACGGTGCGGTGCCCTGCACCCGCCCCATGACGGATGAGGAGATCAGAGGCGAGTATGAAAAGGAAACCGGCAAGGTCATCATCGAGACCTTTGAGGGCAAAGACCCCGCGGCGGTTCCGGCGGTGCTTGTCTACTCCCACGGCCCCTTTGCCTGGGGCAAGGACGCCATGAACGCGGTCCACAACGCGGTGGTCCTGGAAGAGGTCGCCTTTATGGACTGGCACGCGATGATCCTCAATCCTGAGCTGGGCCCCATGCAGCAGACGCTGCTTGACAAGCACTATCTGCGCAAGCACGGGAAGAACGCCTATTACGGACAGTAAGGCGGGAATCGGTCGAAAATGAGTTCTCTCCCCGCCGCCGGCGGGGAGAGAACGGTTGAAAGGACAGATTCGTCATGGGCAGCAAGGTAACCATTGATCAGGTCGCGGCGATCTGCGGCGTGTCAAAAACGACGATCTCCCGCTATCTGAACCACAAATATGAGAACATCTCCGCGGAAACCCGCCAGCGCATTGAGCAGGTGATCGCGGAGCTTGACTATCGCCCGAACAGGACCGCACAGCGGCTCAAGGCCAGCCGCAGCATGCTGATCGGCTGCTGCATCGGCGACATCGGCAGCCCTTTTGCAGGGCTGCTGCTCAAGGGAATTACCGAGACCTGCGAGAGCGCCGGATATCAGGTCCTGTTTGCCGACAGCAAGGAAAACGCCCTGTGGGAGCAGAGGGCCATTGAGGGCTTCCTCGAAAACCGGGTGGACGGCCTGATCGTCAATACCACCGGCGGAAATGACGAGTTTCTGATCCGGGTGCAGAACGAACGGGGCGTGCCGGTGGTGCTGGCGGACAGAAGCCTGCAGCACGAGGGGAAACTGGACACCGTGATCAGCGAATACCGGCGCAGCACCATCGACTGCGTCGAGCTGATGCTGCGCTACGGCTATCGGAAGATTGCCTTCTTCACCGAGCGCATCCAGAGCGTCATGCCGCGCATCCAGCGCAGAGAGAGCTTCTTTTCCGCCTTTTCGGGAAGACGGGATGAGGCGGAGCCGTTTCTGTATGAGTTCTCCAGAGAGACGGAAGGCGACTGCCTGCGCTGTGTGAGGGATTTCCGCGAGCGCTTCTCCGGAGAGCGGATTGCCGCCCTGGCCGTCAACGGCGTCACGGCGATGGATGTGCTGCGCGCCATGCAGCAGGCGGGGATTACACCGGGCTATGACTTCGGCTTCTGCACCTTTGACGACTGGAGCTGGTTCTCCCTGATCTCGCCCGGCATCACCGCCGTCCGCATGGAGACAAAACAGCTGGGGTCAAGAGCGGCGGAGCTCCTGCTGGAGCGCCTTCGGGGCGAGCGGGAGGAGAATGCCCCGGCGGTGAGTGTGGAGCTTCCCACGACGTTGATTGAACGCGGCTCGCTGGTGCGTCAGCGCCCGTGAACGGAACCTGACCGCGGAATGATCTTCGATGCCATCAAAACGGGCGAGCACGGGAGGCAATCGGCTCTGGACCGGTGCGCCTGCAAAAAAATTACAAAAATCTGACAAAACAGGAAATTTCGTCCGGTCGATCTCTTGACAAAGGGATGACAAGATGGTAATCTGTCTTTAGTTCAGTGCAAGACTGATTTTTTGTTTGCAGATTTAGTAAACCGGTTTCCGAAACTGATTCTCTGTCAAAAACGTGTTCTTCTGTAGATACATAAAAAGTAAGTGCCTTTTAGTGCAGACCTGGGGCATGAGCCCGGTCCACTTCGGTCTTATGATGGTCATGAACCTCTGCGTCGGCACCCTGACCCCGCCGGTGGGCCTCTTCGCCGGCTGCCGCACGCACAACGTGAAAATCGAGCAGATTATCGGCATGCTGATGCCGTTCTTCATCGTCATCCTCGTCAGCCTTCTGCTGATCACCTACGTGCCCTGGTTTACCATGGCGATCCCGCACGCACTGGGCCTGGCATAAGGTTCTTAAGTCCCTTCAAAACGCACCGGACGGGGCGGGTTCCCCGTCACCGTCCGGTATTTTACTTAAAGTGCAATATTACAGCAAAGGAGAATTCATATTATGGACATCCGTTATTCCACCGGACCCAATGATGTCAAGCGCTATACCACCGAGGAGCTTCGCAAGGAGTTCCTGATCACCGGCCTTTATCAGCCGGACACCGTCCAGGCCACCTATTCCCATGTCGACCGCATGGTCGTCCTCGGCATCATGCCGGTGCATGAGGTTCTGCCGATCGACAAGGGCATCGACGTCTGGGCCAACTTCGGCACCGAATACTTCCTGGAGCGCCGGGAAGCCGGCGTCTTCAACCTGGGCGGACCGGGCTTCATCCAGGCGGACGAGGAGCGCTTCGAGCTCGGCTTCGAGGACTGCCTCTACATCACCAAGGGGACGAAGAAGGTCTGCTTCGGCAGCAAGGATCCGGAGAACCCGGCACGTTTCTACCTCGTTTCCGCTCCGGCCCACAAGGCCTGCAAGACGACCTTCCTGTCCTTTGCCGACGCCAACAAGCGCCCCTGCGGCGAGGCCAAGACCTGCAACAAGCGTGTCATCAACCAGTTCATCCATCCGGACGTACTGGAAAAGTCTATACCTACTTCAACATTCCGGAAGGCAACGTGGTCTTCCACATGATGGGCCAGCCCCAGGAGACCCGCCACATCGTGATGCAGAATTACGACGCGGTGATCTCTCCCTCCTGGTCGATTCATGCCGGCGCAGGCACGGCCGCCTATACCTTCATCTGGGCCATGGGCGGAGAAAACCAGGCCTTTGACGACATGGACTACATCGACATCCCGGATATGAGATAAGCATTCCTCAAAGGCACAGCCACCCGCTGACGCGGGTGGCTGTGAGAGAAGAATGAACAATATTGATACTCGGGATATGGGATTGGACCGGGTCAGAGCAGCGCGTTCCAGCCGCGGCGGAAATCCGGATAATACTTCCGGTCACGGATGGCATTGTCCTGATAAAGCGCTTCGAGCTTCTGAAAGGTTTCCTGGTATCGGGTCATCTGTTTTCCTCCCTGCGTCAATCAGTCGGAATTTATGGTG
>CADAPN010000020.1 GCA_902789835.1 Oscillospiraceae bacterium | reverse complement strand
TATGGTTCTTCCACAGGCGCATCGCCATTCCCATACTTCTCGCTCCTTGCCGCAGAACGTACGGGTCTCCCCCGTCCGCCGAACGCCGGTGAGATCTCCCCTTCGCACGCCGGTATAATCCCCTTCGCGGTTCTTGCCGCAGCCGCAGGATTTAACTCTCCCCGACGTGAGGTCATAGCTTACAACCTCCGTCCGCTTGCCGCAGTCGCAGACACAGTCCCATATTCGACCGTTGTGCTTCGATTTTCCGGTCGGTGCAAGGACCATCAGCCTTCCGAACTTCATTCCGCTCAAGTCTTTCGCCTTTGCCATCGATACCTCTTTCTGCGGGTGTTGCATTTGGGACATAAAGCTTCTCTCTTCCGCTCGGTCCGCTCGCTGAGACGCTTGCAGCCGCCTGCCGAGAACCCGCTCCGTTCCCCGGATCTTCTTTTCTGTCGCCGCCGGCTCGCTGAGACGCTTGCCGAATACGCACTTGAGTTCAATTGTTCTTAAAATGTTTTAATTTGCCCGTATACATCATGCTTTAAAACATAATATAAATTATGTTGTACTCCCGCAAAGCCAAAGTGACTATAAAAGTCATATTATATTTTATTGTACCGGTCTGCAAATGTCAACAAAATCTTTCAATTTTAGATCTGCTATCTCAGATTTTCCTCCACTTAGTCCAGGATACTGCCATTATAACACGGTAAGAATCAATAAAAGCGTCAATAACAAGATCTTTTTTGCGCAAAAGTAAAATTCCGGCCTACAACAGGAGGGACAGGCGCTCAAGCTGGGCAAGGTGCTCCGAACCGGTTGTCATGATGTAGATTCTTGTGGTTTCAATGCTGCTGTGGCCGAGAACATCCGCCAGCTTTGCCATGTCTTTGCTGACCTTATAGAAGGATCGGGCGAAGAGCTTGCGCAGGTTATGCGGAAAGACCTTGGAGGGCGCGACCCCGGCAATCTTGCAGAGCGCCTTCATCTGGGACCAGATGTTGCTTCGGTTCAGCGGTTTGCCGCTCCTGGTCCGGAAGATAATCCCGGAGGTGATCTGACGGTCCCTCGCATAGCGGAGCAGCGCCTTTTTCAGTTTGCCGGTCAGCAGGACTGTCCGGCTTTTCTTTTTGCAGCTGACGGTTACCTCTCCGGTTTTCACCGCTTCCACGGTGAAGTATTCCAGCTCCGAAACCCGGATGCCGGTGCTGCAGATCGTCTGGAGAAGCATCTGAAGCCGGTCGTTCCCAGCGGCCGCGGCAAGCAGCTTCATATAGTCGTTCCTGCTCAGCTCCTGCTGGGGCTTGCTGTAGAGCTGACGCTGAAGCTTCAGATTTCCGGTTCGGCAACCCTCTTTCCCGATAAACCGAAGATAGCTGTTGACCGATGCAAGCATGGAGTTGATGCTGCGCACCTGGTATCCGGCATCCACCAGAGCCTGCTTCCAGCGGACCATAAGCGACTTGGTCAGTTCCTGTTCCCCCTTCCAGTCGAGAAAGGACCGCACGTCGCGCAGATATTTCTCAATTGTGTGCACACTCCGCTCATTCTCACGAAGATTTTCTTCATATTCCGCCAGGCTTTCTTCCATATTTACAGAGCTTTTCACTTCTGCTTTCCTCCTCTTTCATGCCTTCCCGCCTCCCGTGCGGGGAGGCTTTTTAGCTCTATTACGACATAATTTATATTATGTTCCGCTTTGCGCCGTCGTCTTCAGTATATATTAAGTTTCTTTTTTTAGCTCAATTTTATCTTTATTAAGCGCTGTTTACTTTCATTTTCCTGTTGAAATGAAGGTTAGGAGGGTTTACCTCATTTGCGATTGTTTTTTGCTCTGCAGGGATGACGCGTTCGCGCGTCATCCCTGTTTTCATTCCGTGAAAACTGCAGTGCCGGAAGAGAGACGCTCCCGGCAAGAAGAAAGATAGGAATTGCAGTTTTTCACGCATTGTGGTATGGTATGAACATTCTGTATTCAACTTTAATCGGAAAGAGGAAACAACAATGGATCAGGTATACGATGTATTGATTGTCGGTGGAGGCTCCGCCGCCACCAGCGCCGCCATGACGCTGCGCAACCGCGGAAAGAGCATTGCCGTCGTGACCAACAAACCCGAGACCAGCAGCCTTTACAAGGCCGAGAAAATCACCAACTACCCGGGTCTCCCCCCCATGACCGGAGCGGAGATGTCCGCGCTCTTCCGTAAGCAGCTTGAGGACACCGGCGCCTTTATCATCGAAGGGCGCACCATTTCCGTGCTCCCCATGGACGACAGCTTCGGCGTCGCGGTGGGCAGCGACTATTACATGGCGCGCAGCATCATCATTACCGCCGGCATCACCAGGGAAAAGCTCTACCCCGGCGAGGCGGAATTCCTCGGCCGCGGGGTCAGCTACTGCGCCACCTGTGACGGAATGCTCTATCGCGGCAAGACCGTCGCCGTGGTCGGCGGCGGTGAGGAAGCCCGGCAGGACGCGGACTTTCTGGAAGGAATCGGCTGCCGGGTGCTGCGCTTTGAGAAGAACGGAAAATACGAGATCTCCGGCGGCATGAAGGCCGACACCCTGACCTTTGCGGGAGAGGCCCATAAGGTCGACTGTGTCTTTATTATTAAGGATACCGTCTCCGTGACCCAGCTGGTTCCCGGCCTCACCTATGAAAACGGCGGCATCGTCGTCGACCGGCACATGGCGACGGCGGTCCCCGGCGTGTTCGCGGCGGGCGACTGCACCGGAAAGCCGCTGCAGCTGGCAAAGGCTGTCGGTGAAGGCAACGTCGCGGCGCTCTCCGCCTGCGACTGGCTGGACAGGAAATAATTGACAAACCGAATCCGCCCGTGTATAATGCAGAAAGTTCAGGTAATCTGAGCTTTCTGCATCTTGTTTTCGCGCTGTGAAGGGCAGGAGTACGCAGAGCACTGTACCCAGAGAAGAGGCGGCCGGTGAAAGCCTCTGTACGGTACTGCGGAAGGTCGGCCCGGAGCGCCCGGCGGGAAGGGGCCTCGTTGCGGGGTTCTGTGTAGTGTCGGCGTGTGCCCGCGTTAAGGGCGTCGAGTGCCGTATCCCGGACGGATACGGAATTCAGGTGGTACCGCGGTTTCGCCGCCCTGAAGCGTTCTGCTTCGGGGCGGATTTTGATTTAGGAGTGAATGAGCCATGAAAGAATTGCCGAAAGTGTACGATCCGCATGCCGTGGAGTCGAAGATCTATGACTTCTGGGAAAAGGGCGGCTTCTTCCGGGGCATCCGGGATGAGAAGAAAAAGCCCTTCTCCATTGTCATGCCGCCTCCCAATGTTACCGGCCAGCTCCACATGGGCCATGCCCTGGACGGCACGCTGCAGGATATCCTCACCCGCTACAAGCGCATGCAGGGCTATGCCACGCTGTGGCTGCCCGGCCAGGACCACGCCGGCATCGCCACCCAGATCCGCGTGGAAGAGGACCTGCGCAAGAACGAGGGTCTGACCCGCTATGACCTGGGCCGCGAGAAGTTCCTCGAACGCGTCTGGGACTGGAAGAACCAGTACGGCAACCGCATCATTGAACAGCAGAAGCGCCTCGGCGCCTCCTGCGACTGGGAGCGCAACCGCTTCACCATGGACGAGGTCTGCGCCAGGGCCGTGCGTGAAACCTTCTGCGAGCTCTATGACAAGGGCCTGATCTATAAGGGCAGCCGCATCATCAACTGGTGCCCCCACTGCCGCACGGCGCTCTCCGACGCCGAGGTCGAGTACAAGGACATGCCCGGACACTTCTGGCACATCCGCTACCCGATCGAGGACTCCGATGAGGAATTCATCATCGCCACCACCCGTCCCGAGACGATGCTGGGCGATACCGGCGTCGCCGTCCACCCGGATGACGAGCGCTACAAGCACCTGGTAGGCAAGAACGCCATCCTGCCCCTGGTGGGACGCAAGCTTCCCATCGTGGCGGACGAGTATGTCGAGCTTGGCTTCGGCACCGGCGCGGTCAAGATGACCCCCTGCCACGACCCCAACGACTATGAAGTCGGTCTGCGCCACAATCTCGAGCAGATCCAGTGCATCGACGAAGACGCGAAGATCATCAATGGCGGTAAGTACAACGGCATGGACCGCTACGAGTGCCGCGAGGCCATCGTGAAGGACCTGGAGGAGCAGGGCTACCTCGTCAAGGTCGAACCCTACAGCCACAACGTCGGCTGCTGCTACCGCTGCGGCAATGTGGTGGAACCCCTCACCAGTCCCCAGTGGTTTGTGAAGATGAAGCCCCTGGCCGAGGCCGCCATCGAGGTCGTCAAGGACGGACGCATCAAGTTCGTCCCCGAGCGCTTCACCAAGACCTATCTCAACTGGATGGAGAACGTCCACGACTGGTGCATTTCCCGCCAGCTCTGGTGGGGTCACCAGATCCCGGCCTGGTACTGTGACGACTGCGGCGAGATCACCGTCTCCCGTGAGGACGCCACCTGCTGCGCCCACTGCGGAAGCAAAAACATCCGCCGTGAAGAGGACGTGCTGGACACCTGGTTCTCCTCGGCGCTCTGGCCCTTCTCGACGATGGGCTGGCCGGAGAAGACCGCCGACCTTGACTTCTGGTATCCCACCAGCGTCATGGTCACCGGCTATGATATTATCTTCTTCTGGGTCGCCCGCATGATCTTCTCCGGCATGGAGCAGATGCACGAAGAGCCCTTCAAGACCGTCTTTATCCACGGCCTCGTGCGCGACAGCCTGGGCCGGAAGATGTCCAAGTCCCTCGGCAACGGCATCGACCCGCTGGACATGATCGACCGCTACGGCGCCGACGCCCTGCGCTTTAACCTCATCACCGGCAACTCCCCCGGAAACGACATGCGCTTCTACGTTGAAAAGTGCGAAGCCATGCGCAACTTCTGCAACAAGCTCTGGAACGCCTCGCGCTTCGTGATGATGAACCTCGGCATCGAGAAAAACGAGCTGCCCGAGACCCTTGAGCTGGAGGACAAGTGGATTCTCTCCCGCCTGAACGACGTGGTGAAGGAAGTCTGCGAGAACATGGACCACTTTGAGCTGGGCGTGGCCGCGGGCAAGATCTATGACTTCATCTGGGACGACTACTGCGACTGGTACATCGAGCTGACCAAGCCCCGCCTCAACAGCGGCGATGAGGCGCTCAGCCGCAGCGCGCAGCAGGTCCTGCTCTATGTGCTGACCGAGATTCTGAAGCTCCTGCACCCGTTTACCCCGTTCATCACCGAAGAGATCTGGCAGGCGCTGCCCCACGAGGGCGAGGCTCTGATGGTTCAGGAATATCCCGCCTACCGTGAAGCCCTCTCCTTCCCGCTGGAAGCCCAGCGTTTTGAGACCGTCATGGAGGCCATCAAGGCCGTCCGTGCCCGCCGCAGTGAGATGAACGTGCCGCCTTCCCGCAAGGCCCACCTGATGATCGTGACGGAGGAGCGCGAGGCCTTCGAGGCCGGACGCAGCTACATCACCAAGCTTGCCTACGCAAGCGAGGTCAGCGTCCTTGACGCCGTCCCCGCCGACGCCGACAAGATGGTCACCGCCGTCACCGACAACGCCCGCATGTTTATGCCGATGGCGGATCTGGTCGACCTGGAGAAGGAGCGCGCACGCCTGCAGAAGGAACTGGCCAACGCCGAGAAGCAGCTTCAGGGACAGATCGCCAAGCTCTCCAACCAGAACTTCGTCACCCGCGCCCCCGAGGCCGTGGTCAATGTCGAGCGTGAGAAGCAGGCCAAACTCGAAGCCCTGATCGAGAACCTGAAGGCCAACCTGGCACATCTTTAAAAAAAGAATCCGTGCAGAGCCCAGCGTCAGCGGGTCTGCACGGAAAAGGACGAGTACCGAAATGAGCGAGCTTTCGGCACGCCTGCCGGAAGCGAGACGATATGGAGGATACGAGGACGTTATGACGGATAAAGAAGTTCAAAAACTGAGCCGCAAAGAGCTGCTGGAGTTCCTGCTGGATGCCCAGACTGAGAACGAGGCCCTGCGGAAGGACCGTGCGGAGCTTCGCAAGCAGCTGCGCGCGCTTGAAGAGGAGCTCGCCGTATCCCGTGAAGCTCTCTCGAAGGCAAACGCGGACCTCAGCCGGGCAAGAGACGGCATGACCCTGGCCGAAGAGGCCCCCTCCGACGCTGGCGCGCAGGCCGCCATCATCCTTCAGGAAGCCAGAATGGCCGCGGACAACGTGGCCAACACCCAGCGGGAAGCCAATGCCGCCAAGGAGCAGCATCTTCAGGAATGGGAGCGCCGCCTGCAGCAGAAAGACGAGCTTCTTTTGCAGAAGGAAGCCGGCGTGAAAAAGCTGATCGCGGCGGCCGACAGCGAAGCCTCGCGCTGTATTCAGGAGGCGGCCGACAGCGCCGACGAAACCCGCCGCCGGGCGGAAGAAACCGCCGAAGAACTTCGCAAAACTTCCGAAGCGCAGGCCGCGGAGGCCGTCCGCAAGGCCGAAGCCGCCGCCGCTCTCGTGCTGCACAACGCCGAGGAAGCGGCCCGGGCCACGGAAGAGAAGGCCGCGGCGGATGCCGAGCTCATGCTTCAGCGCGCCCAGGAGGACAGCGACGCCTTCTGGCAGGATGTTTCGGACCTGATTCAGAAGCGGCTTTTCGCCGACGGAGGGACCGACGATGGCGAATAACGAAGCGGCAAAGGCTCCTGCCCCCCGCCGTCCGACGGCCGAACAGCTCCGCAGGGAGCTTGAGCGGATGGAGAAGAAGCGCGGCATGCCGATTGCGCTTCGGGTGATTCTCTTCCTGCTGGTTGTTGTGCTCGTCGCGGGCATCACCTTTTTCTGTCTGCTGTCCGGTTATGTGATCTACGGCAACTCCATGTCCCCCACGCTGGAAGAGAAGGATCTGGTTCTGGCCATTCCGAACGCGAAGCTCCGTACCGGCGATATGGTCGCCTTCCGGCACGAGGACCGAATCCTCATCAAGCGTGTCGTCGGCGCTCCCGGGGAACAGATCGAGATCACGGACGACGGTCATGTCCGCCTGAACGGGTCGGATCTCTATGAATCCTATGCCCTGTTCTCCAATTCCGGGACCAATGACATGAGCTATCCGCTGGATATCCCGGAACACTCCTGGTTTGTCCTCGGCGACAACCGGGGCAGCTCGGTGGATTCGCGAAGCTCGATCCTGGGCCTGATCGATGACGAACAGATGCTTGGAAAGGTGTTCATCCGGGTCTGGCCGCTCACAAGATTCCAGGTTTTTGACAAAAACTTTTTCCCACAGCTCGTGGATTCGCTCCTTCCGGGCTGAACGCAGCATCCCCTCGCCAAACGGCGAGGGGATGTTTTTTTATCCGTTCCTATTCTTTCACAACGTCGCAGAATTCGATTCCGTAATAGCGGAACAGTTCCAGGGCTTCTTCATTAATCCGCTCGCCGCAGAGGACGATCGGCACCGCCGGCGGGCAGCTGACCCCCGGGGAGGCCAGGATTCTTCCCAGGCTCTCTTCGGTCGGGATCCGCTCAAACGGCCGAAAGAGCACCTCATGCGGCCGCAGCGCCCTTACCCGCTGTCCCGTGACAGGCGCCCGGGCCTCGATCGGCGCGCGCTCCGGCAGATTGGCCAGGACGGATAACAGCCGCTCCAGCTCCTCTTTTGAGTTCTCCGGCGTCATCATCAGCACCAGGTAATCCGGGTCCGAGAATTCACAGATGATTTCTTTCTCCCGGAGGATTTCGGCGAGTGCCGTCCCGGTGTATCCCCTGCTCTTCGGGCAGAGGGTCAGCTTGAGAGGCTCGTCGCCGGTCAGCTCCCAGCCCAGATCCCGCAGCTGCCGCTTCGCTTCCCGAAGCAGTCCGGCGGCTTTCCGGATTCTCTCCGGATAGTCCGCGTCCAGCCTCGCGTTGCAGGCGTCCAGCGACTGGAGAATCAGCCAGGACGGGCTGGTACTGGCAAAGAGCGCCATCGCCCGCTCCATCATGGCGCGCAGGTCCTCCGGGCAGCTCTGGGAGGCATGCAGATACGCCCCTCCGGTCAGGACCGGCAGGGTCTTATGCGCCGAGTCACAGCAGAGATCCGCACCGCGGTCCAGCGGGTGCCCGGATGTTTCCAGGAACTTCAGATACGCCCCGTGGGCGTTGTCCACCAGGAGCAGCGCACCGTTCCGGCGGCAGAGCTCTGCAAGAGTGCTCAGTTCCGTGCGGTTGCCGAGATAGTCCGGACTGGTCACATAGACGGCCGTGGGTGCGTGTTCCCCGTCGGCGAACATCGCTTCGAGCTCCCTGCCTTCGATTCCCGCCCGCAGCAGTTCGCCCCCGGTTCCCAGCCACGCCACATCAAGATCCAGCAGCGCGATTGTTTCCAGAAACACCCGGTGAGCGTTTCGCCCGGCGGCGATCCTCGGTCGGCGGCCCTGCAGCGTTGCATGCATCGCCGCGAGATAGAGCATCGCCCGGATGCAGAGCGAGGACCCTTCCGCGGAATACACCGTCCCGGCGCTTCCGAAGAGCCGCGATGCGTTCTCTTCGCTCTCCCGGATACAGCCCCGGGCGTCATAGAGCACGTCCGCGCCCTCGATTTCCGTGATATCCAGCGGCAGAATTCCCTTCCATCCGGGGATTTGCGCGCCGGTCTTTCCCTTGTGCCCCGGCATATGGAATCGGATGGGGTCCTTCCGGGCATACGCCCGGACAAAGTCACAGATCGGGGTGTTCATGCGCCCTGCTGTTCCCGCTCGGCTCTCGCCGCGGCCAGCATGATCGCGCATTCCATGCGCTTGCGGAACAGCTCACAGCCGTCTTCATAGACGCCGGTGATGCTTCCGGTGGCGTGCCAGGCGTTCGCCGCGCAGCCGCCGGAGCAGTAGAGCCGCGCCCAACAGTCACGGCATTCCGGCTTTGCATAGACATTGCAGGCCGCGAACTCGCCCCGGACCTCCGGGTTATCCAGTCCGTTCCAGATATCCCCCAGGCGGAAACGCTCTTCCCCGACAAACTGATGGCAGGGATAGAGGTCGCCCCAGGGTGTCACCGCCATGTACTCCGTGCCGGAACCGCAGCCGGAGATTCGCTTGTAGATGCAGGGGCCGCCGGACAGATCCAGCATATAATGATAGAAGGTAAAGGGTCTCCCCTCCGCCTCGCGCTCCAGCATGAGCTCGGCAAGCTCCTCATACTGCTGCTTGACGATCTCGAGATTCTCTTTGGTGAGCGCCGAGGGATCCCCCGGGGCACAGACCACCGGTTCCATGCTCAGTTCCGTAAAGCCCAGGTCCAGCATGGTCCGGATATCCTCCAGGAAGTCGGGGTTCCGGTGGGTAAAGGTTCCGCGCATGTAATAGTTTTTGCCGCCGCGGGCCCGGACAAGCTTCTGAAACTTCGGCACAATCCGCTCCCAGCTTCCGTTTCCGGCGTAGTCCACCCGAAAGCGGTCGTGGACCTCCTTCCGTCCGTCAAGAGAGAGCACAACATTGCTCATCTCGCGGTTGCAGAAGTCGATCACGTCGTCGTCGATGAGCATTCCGTTGGTTGTGAGGGTAAAGCGGAAGTTCTTGCCGGCCTCCTTCTCCCGGACACGGGCATAGGCCACCAGTTCTTTCACCGTGTCGAAGTTCATCAGCGGTTCCCCGCCGAAGAAATCGACCTCCAGGTTCCGGCGCGTTCCGGAGTGCTCGATCAGGAAGTCCAGCGCCCGTTTCCCCACTTCCGGGCTCATCACCGCGCGTTCGCCGTGGTACTTTCCCTGGCTGGCAAAACAGTAAGAGCAGTTGAGGTTGCAGGTATGCGCCACATGCAGGCAGAGCGCTTTGATCACGTCCCCGCTTCTCGCCTTGAACTCGCCCGCCATCGGGGCAAAGTTGTCCGGGGTGAACAGCTGCCCGTCTGCCTTGAGCGCTTCAATCTCGGCGTAGCAGCGCCGGATCTCCGCCTCGGTGACGGCCTCTTCCTCCCGATACTTTTCCAGCATCGCGGCCGTGATCTCTTCGAGGCTCATTTCCTCAAACCGCGCGATCATCTCGTAGGCCAGCTCATCGACAACATGCACGGCCCCCGAGCAGACATCCAGAACGATATGATATCCGTTCAGTTCGAATTGGTGAATCATTCCCTATCCTCCGGTAACAGCAATAAAAAAAGCCGCCTTTCGGCGGCAGTTTTCAGCGTCTTACTTTTTCGCCTCGGTGTTCTCGCACTTCTGGTTGGCGATGCCGCAGCTGGTCTTGCATGCAGACTGGCAGGAGGTCTGGCACTCACCGCAGCCGCCGTTTGCAGCGCTGTCGCAGAGATTACGGGTCTTCAGCGTGACGATATGTTTCAATTCCATAATAAGTTCCTCCAAAGTTTATATGGATGGTTATACCATATTATGCGAGACAAGTCAAGGTCTGTTTTACGGTCATGAAATTCTTGCATAGTACCAAATTTGAATTGATTCTTAACAGATTTTGCGTTACAATAGAGAATGTTAATAAATTGAAGCTGAATGTGCGCCGCAAGGCAGAGCAGATAGCGGATCCATTGTATATACGGTAAGCATTTATACAAAAATTCAGGACGAAACAGCTGTTTGCTGCAGCCGAAAGGAGAAACATGGGAAGAAAAAAACGTGATAAAATTGAATTTCGCTTTTATGAACTGCCTCAGGGGGAGAGCGTCCTCGGGCTGATGGGAGAGCGCTGGGTCGGTATGTACGGTCACCAGGACCGTGCCAATGAACTGCACTTTCATAACCTGTTTGAACTCGGCTGCTGCCGGAAGGGCACCGGATCCCTGATCCTCGGAGAAAAGAAAAATCATTATCACGCGAATATGATTTCCATGATTCCCGCGAACTATCCGCACAACACCGTCAGCGACGAGGTCAGTTATTGGGAATACCTCTATTTTGACCCGGCACAGCTGATCCATGAGCTTTTCCCGAACAATGCCAGGGTTCAGGCCGAGAAGCTCTCATATATCAACCAGCGGGCAGACCTTCTCCCGGCGGAAAGCTGTGAGGTTCTGGCTTCGCTTGCAGAGCGGATTCTGGATGAGCTTCGCGAGCGCCGTCCGTATTACCGCGACTGCACCAATCACCTGATCCGGGCGCTTCTTCTGGAACTGCTCCGGCTTCAGGAAGGAAAGGAATCCGAATCCCAGTGGGAAGTCAATCCCGACTCGGCCCTGCTGACCCAGATCACGCCGGCCCTGCGCTACATTGAAGAAAATTACCGCGAGCCGATCCGCGCGGCCCATCTTGCCCGGGAATGCGGCCTGAGCGAGGTCCATTTCCGCCGCATCTTCGAGGACTATATGAACATGGCGCCGATGGATTATGTAAACCTCGTTCGGATTCAGAAGGCCTGCGACCTGATGAGCCGGGAAGACAGTTCCATGGATGTCATTGCGATGGAATGCGGCTTTGCCTCCGTTTCCACCTACACCCGGAACTTCAAGAAAATTTTGAAGACCACGCCATACCAGTGGAAGCTGAAGAAGGACAACTACCGAAGCAGTCTTCTCTCCTATAACATCTCGGCCCTCAAGGGCTGGACCGGTCTCGATTCTCTTTAATGAGAATCGAGGCTTTTTACTTTTCTTTTTCTTCTTTTCAATTGTCTTTTATGATCTTATTTGCTGTTTTTATCAGTGAAAGCAACTTTACAAATTGCATGTAACATGATATCATGCACATATGCATGTGTGGTGCCGCCTGTCGGATTTGTATCTTTTGCCTAAAGCGAAGGCTGCCTGTCCTCAGACCACGCCATCGTAAATACTTTTTTGGAGGTAGAAAATGAAAAAGACCCTCGCGATTCTTCTCGTGCTGGCAATGAGCCTTGCACTGCTGACCGCCTGCGGTAGTTCCTCGACCCCTGCGGCCACCGAGGCCCCTGCGGCCACCGAGGCCCCCGCCGCCACTGAAGCACCAGCTGCGGAAGAAGCCTCTCCATCAGAAGAAGCCGCAGCCGCCCCGGAAGGCAGTACGCTGAGCGTTTATGCCTGGGATGCCAACTTCAACATCCCCGCTCTGCAGGCCGCTGAAGCCGCCTTCCGGAATGTCAATCCCGACTTCAAGCTGGAAATCATCCAGCAGTCCGGTTCCAGTGATGTTGAACAGGCCGTCACCCTGGCTGCCTCTTCCGGCGACCTGAGCACCCTGCCCGATATCGTTCTTTTCCAGGATCACTACATTCAGAACTACGTCGCCAACTATCCCGACGCATGGCAGACTCTCGAAGGCACTGACATCAACTGGGACGACTTCGGCGCTGAAAAGCTGAGCTACAGCACCATCGGCGGCGTCCACTACGGCGCTCCCGTTGACAACGGCACCGCGATCTTCGCCTACCGCACCGATGTTCTTGCGGAGTGCGGCTACACCATCTCCGACGTCACCGGCATCAGCTGGGACCGCTGGCTTGAGATTGCCCGCGATGTCAAGGAGAAGACCGGCTATGCCCTGCTCTCCATGGACCACTCCGGCGATGACCTGCCTTATCTGATGATGCAGGCTGAAGGCCTCTCCCAGTGGAAAGACGGCAAGCCGAACCTCGTCGACAATGAGCCCTTCGCGAAAATCATCGAAGTCATCGTTCAGGGTGCCAAGGACGGCACCATCATCCTCGCAAACTCCTGGTCTGAGTACACCGACCAGACCATCCAGGGCAACCAGGTCGCCGGCGTCATGAACGGCAACTGGATCATCCCGACCATCGAGCAGGTCGCGGACAACAGCGGCAAGTGGGCCATCACCACCATCCCGACCCTGGAAGGCGGCAAGGAAGGCTATGCGGCCAACGGCGGCTCCTCCCTCTACATCACCGGCAACTGCAAGAACGTCGACCTCGCCCGTGAGTTCCTTGCCTACACCTTCGGCGGCGGCGCAGGCTCCAGAGAGACCTATGACCTGGCGCTCACCACCGGCGGCGTCATCACCTGCTGCATCTCCGCCGGCCAGTCCGACGTGTATCAGGCCGGTGTCGACTACTTCGACGGCCAGGCCATCTACTCCAGCATCGTCGGCATGGGCGCCTACGTTCCCGTCATTGAGCAGAACGACTACCACTACACCATGCGGACTTATGTCGGCAACGCCATCACCAATATCGTCAACGGTGCGGATCTCGCTTCCGAGCTGCAGAACGCTCAGGATCAGCTCACCTTCGAGATGGGCTTCTGATCCGATCCGTTAACGGGCCATGTAAAACATGCCGCAGGCCCGTCATGATTCATGACGGGCCTGTTCCTTTTTATCCGGGTTATGTGCTCCCGAAAGGAGGATTTCTGTGGAGAAAAAACGCAACGCATGGGGCTGGGCCTTTCTGGCCATCGCTTCGATCCTGATTATGATTTTCAGCTTCTATCCGATGATTGCCGCGTTCATCACATCGCTGAAGACAGGTTCCAGCGCCAACATGATCTGGGCTTCCGAAAAATTCGGAAATCCGTTTTATAACTATACCCGCATGTTCAAGGACAAGATGTTCATGACCACGCTCAAGAACACCTTCTTCTACCTGATCGTTCAGGTTCCCATCATGCTGGTCCTCGCCATTCTTCTGGCACAGCTTCTGAACAATCCGAACCTCAAGTTCCGCGGTCTGTTCCGTACCTGTATCTTCCTCCCCTGCGCGATTTCCCTGGTTTCCTATGCTTTGATTTTCCGTTCTCTGTTTGCGACCCAGGGCCTCATCAACAGCATTCTGATGAACCTCGGTCTCATTAAGGAGAACATCAACTGGCTCGGCCAGACCGGTACCGCCCGCGGCGTGATTATTTTCGCGCTGATCTGGCGCTGGACCGGATACAACATGGTCTTCTATCTCGCGGGTCTGCAGAACCTGGACTACTCCGTCTATGAAGCCGCCCACATTGACGGCGCCAACGGCTGGAACACCTTCTGGCAGATTACCGTGCCGCAGCTGAAGCCGGTGATCATCATGACCTTCATCATGTCCATCAACGGCACGCTGCAGCTGTTCGACGAGTCGGTCAACCTCACCAACGGCGGCCCCGCCGGCACCACCATGACCATGTCCCACTACATCTACAACAGTGCCTTCGGCACCGGCGTAGCAAACTTCGGTTATGCCTCCGCCATGTCCTTCCTGGTCTTCATCCTGGTGGCCATTCTGGCGGTTATCAACCTGAAAGTGGGTGATACACGTGACTGAGAAGAGAAACCACAGCGCCATCCAGCGCCGGCTCATTCCGAGCTATATCTTCCTGATCATCTGCGCCCTCATCTCGGTCTTCCCCCTGTTCTGGATGCTCACCGCCGCAACGAACACGACTCTGGAGGTTGCGCAGGGCAAGCTCTGGTTCGGCACGAACGCCGCCGTCAACTTCAAGAACCTGCTGAACAGCGCCGACCTGTGGCGCTCCATGTGGAACTCCTTCTTCTACGCCACCGTGCAGACCGTCCTCTGCCTGCTGATCTGCTCGCTGGCGGGCTATGGGTTTGAGCTCTATCACACCAAGGGCAAGGACCTTCTCTTCGGGGTTCTGCTTCTGGCCATGATGATCCCCGGTGTCGCGACCATGATCCCGCTCTTCACGATGATGAGCCGGATGAAGCTCCTGAACACGGCCTGGGGCTTTGCGCTGCCGGCAATCGCCACGCCGTTCATGATCATGATGTTCCGCCAGAACTCGCGCAACTTCCCGGTGGAGATCATGAACGCCGCCCGCATCGACGGCCTGAGCGAGACCGGCATCTTCTTCAAGATCTACATGCCGGTTATGAAGTCCACCTATGCCGCGGCCGCGGTCATCACCTTCATGAACTCCTGGAACGCCTATCTCTGGCCGCGCGTCGTCCTGAACAAGTCTAACGCCCAGACCATGCCGATCCTGATTGCAAACCTCGCCAACGGCTACACCATCGACTACGGCATGCTGATGATGGCGGTTCTGTTCTGCTCGCTGCCGACGATCATCATCTTCTTCATCCTGCAGAAGCAGTTTGCAGAAGGCATCACCGGCGCGGTGAAATAAGCTCCCCCGAATCTGTAAAATCAGGCCCGCCCCCAGGGCGGGCCTTCTTAAAGGAACTTTTATGAAAACATTTGACTATGAATCCATCGTGAAAAACCCCGCCGTGTTCGCCGACGGGCGCCTGCCCGCCCACGCGGACTTTGTCCCCTATCGAAACACCGCGGAGCTCTCCGCGGGCGAGAGCGGGCTGCGCATGCCCCTGGACGGCATCTGGCGTTTCCGCTATTCCCGCAATCCCTCGGCCGCCCCGGACGGCTTCTGGAAGCCGGACTGTGACCTCTCCGGCTGGGACAGCATCCGGGTCCCCGCCCATATCCAGATGGAAGGGTATGACGTTCCGGCCTACGTGAACACCCAGTATCCCTGGGATGCCCAGGAAGAACTCCAACCCGGCGAGATGCCGGAGGTTTTTAACCCGGTCGCCGACTATGTCTGCACCTTCCGCCTGCCGGAGCATTTCCGCGGCGAGGAGGTCTGCATCTCGCTGCAGGGCGTGGAGAGCGGCTTTGCTCTCTGGCTGAACGGAGTGTACATCGGCTACAGCGAGGACAGCTTCACGCCCTCCGATTTCCGTCTGACCGACGCGCTCTGCGACGGGGAAAACCGCCTGGCCGTCCGGGTCTGGAAATGGACGCCCGGCAGCTGGTTCGAGGATCAGGACTTCTATCGCTTCTCCGGTATCTTCCGCAGCGTTTTCCTGTATATGATCCCGAAGACCGCCGTCACGGACCTCTCCGTGCTTCCGCTGCTGAACGACGACTTCACTTCCGGCGAGCTGAAGCTCACCGCCTCCACCCGCGGCAGCGGCCGCCTGCGCGTGCGCCTGCTGCATGACGGGCAGGAGCTTTCCGCCGCCGAGACCGCCATTTCCGAGGCCGCGGAGGAAAGCACCTGCACCTTCGGTCTTGATCATCCGCTTCTCTGGTCGGCCGAAGCGCCGCACCTTTATCAGGTCGTGCTTGAGGTCCTGGACACGGCGGGTTCCGTCACGGAAGTCATCCGTCAGGAGGTCGGCTTCCGCCGGATTGAGATCAAGGACGGCATTCTCCTTCTGAACGGAAAACGCCTGGTCTTCCACGGCGTGGACCGCCACGACTTCAGCTCGGTAAGCGGGCGGGTGCCGAACCGGGACGAGCTGCTTCTGGATATTCTGACCATGAAGCGCCACAACATCAACGCCATCCGCACCTCCCACTATCCCAACCAAAGCGCCCTGTACGAGCTCTGCGACCGGTACGGGATCTATGTCATGGACGAGAACAACCTGGAGACCCACGGCAGCTGGGATGCGTTCCTGCGCGGCAAGGCCGGAAAAGAATTCATCGTACCGAAGGATCACCAGGAGTTCGCGCCCCTGCTTCTTGACCGCGTGCGGTCCATGTATCAGCGCGATAAAAATCATGCCTGCGTCATTCTCTGGTCCTGCGGCAACGAGGCCTACGGCGGAAGCGTCATCCGCGACATGAGCCGCCTCTTCCACAGCCTCGACCCGCACCGTCCGGTCCATTACGAAGGCATCACCTGGGATCCCAGCTATCCGGAAACCAGCGATCTGGAAAGCCGCATGTACACCCCCGCGGCTGAGATCGAAGCCTTCCTGGCCGAACATCCGGAAAAGCCGCTGATCTGCTGCGAGTACACCCACGCCATGGGCAACTCCTGCGGTGCCATGCACAAGTACACCGATCTCTCGGAGCGCGAGATGCACTATCAGGGCGGTTTCATCTGGGACTATGTGGACCAGACCATCTGGAAAAAGAACCGCTACGGCGAGTGGTTCCTCGCCTACGGCGGCGATCACGGCGAGCGCCCCACCGACTACAGCTTCAGCGGAAACGGCATCGTCTACGGCGGTGACCGCAGCCCCTCGCCCAAGATGCAGGAGGTCAAGTTCAACTATCAGGACATCCGCGTCTGTGTGGACGAATCCGGTATCCTGGTGAAGAACCGCTTCCTCTTTACGGATACCGGCCGCTTCCGTGCTGAAGCGGTGCTGCACGCCGACGGCAGGGAGATCGCCCGTGCCGATCTGGGCTCGCTCTCGGTCGCTCCCCTCTCCGACGCAAGCTTCCCGATTCCCGCTTCGCTCACCGAGACGATGAAGACGCGTCGCGACGCCGCCCGGAGCCTCGGGAAGAAAGAGCCGGAGTTCGCCCTTACGGTCTCCTTCTCCCTGAAGGAGGACTGCCTCTGGGCAAAGGCCGGGCACGAGATCGCCTTCGGACAGTTTGTCTTCCCGCATTGCGAGGGACCCTTCACCTGCGAGGAGCCCTTTACCCTGATCCGGGGCAAGTCCAACGTCGGGGTCCGCGGGAAGAACTTCTCCGCCCAGTTCTCGGCCATCCATCCCGGTCTCACCTCCTATGTCTATGCCGGGAAGGAGCTCATCGCGAAGACGCCGATGCCGAACTTCTGGCGTGCGCCCACGGACAACGACAAGGGCAACCTCATGCCGCAGCGCTATGCCCAGTGGAAGATCGCAATGAACTATGAAGTCTTCGGCGACGGCACCGTCCGGACCACGCTCTCCTATGACGCGGTCAAGGGCCTGCCCGACATGCCCGAATTCGGCATGCTCTTCAGGCTGGACGCGGATTACGACACGGTGCGCTGGTACGGCCTCGGGCCGGAAGAGACCTATGTCGACCGCCTCCGCGGCGCAAAGCTGGGCCTGTATGAGAAGTCGGTCCGCAGCTGCCTTGCGCGCTACAACGATCCCCAGGAGTCCGGAAACCACTGCGGCGTGCGCCGGCTTCAGGTTCTGGACCGCAAGGGGCGCGGCATGGAGTTCTTCGGCGAGGACCTCTCGATGAACGTCCTGCCCTGGACACCGCACGAGCTTGAGAACGCCGCGCATGAGCATGAGCTTCCGCCGGTCCACTTTACCGTGGTCCGCGCCGCCCTGCAGCAGATGGGCGTCGGCGGCGACGACAGCTGGGGCGCGAAGACGCATCCCGAGTACCTTCTCCCGGCCGAGAAGGACCTCTGCTTCTCCTTCTGCTTCCGCGGGGTCTGAGCCGCACGTTGGTCCCCCTTATACCATATTCAAGCCCCTCTGCCAGCCATATTGGCGGAGGGGGCTTGTTTATATTACCAGATCAAGAGGTCTTATGCATCCATGAAAAGATGGATGATTGACAGATTACACAAAACGGAGTATACTTCAATTTTGTTAAGAGTTTGTTGCAGTATTCTCCGGCTCCGGATTTCGGGGTCGCGGAAAATAAAAATGTATGGAGGAAACAACATGAAAAAAGCATTATCCATTCTTCTGGCACTTGCACTGTGCCTGAGTCTGGGCGTGTCGGCTTTTGCGGCGGACGACGCGGACTACTCCGACTACACCATCCGGATCTATTCCAACTCCAACTCCACTGAGCGTACCACCTGGCTCATTCAGGAAGCAAAGGATGCTGGCTTCACCATCAGCATTGACGACAACAGCGTCATCTCCGGTGACACTGCTGCAGTTCAGGCTGCCAATGAGAAGAAAGATGGTGACCTGATCTTCGGCCTGAACGAGACCCGCTGGGGCCAGCTCATCAACGGCGAATATGAAAACCTCAAGATCGCCGACTGGACTCCGTCCTGGGCCGATCAGGTCGGTGAGTTCAAGTATGACGGCAAGGCCTACGGCATTGTTATTCAGAACGTTCTGATGCTCTATCGTAACGATGAGTTCGGCACCAACGGTGAGGAGCTCCACTTTGATCACTGGGCCGATGTTGTCAACAGTGGCTACAAGTGGTATCGTCAGAACAAGATTGGCGGCACCACCAACGCAAACATCAACTCTGCCATGCTCTATCCCTTCGCGGATCCCGCTTCTCCGGCCGGCGGCATCTCCATCGACGGCTGGAAAGCCCTGTGGAAGTTCTGTGCGGAAGGTGTTTCCGGCGGCGATGACTACAAGTATGGCTTTGACCCGCTAAACAAGGGCGACGTCGCAGTCTCTGAGTTCTACTCTTCTGCTCTTTACGGCAAGATCGACGCAGCGGCAGATGGTTCTGAACATCCTCTGGTCGGCGCACTTGAGCCCGAGAACTGGAACCTCGTCGACATCAAGGACGGCACCTATTACATCGCCGAGTACCTCGGCATCCTCGATAAGGCCGGCCGTACCGAAGAGCAGACCGAGGCTGTCAAGGCCTTCTGCGAATGGTTCGGTTCCGCTGAAGTCCAGGCTGACTGGGCGGAAGAGTTCGACAGCTTCCCCTGCAACCAGGAAGCCGCCGAGCTGGTCTATGGCGATGACATTCCATCCATCTATCTCATCCCGAACTTTGCCCTCAACCCGATTGAAGGCACTGACATGAACTATGCCGAGTATGTTGCCGCTCACAGCGCTGAGTGGACCAACATCATGACCAACCTCGGCTTCTACTGGGCTGACGCCTCCGACGCCAAGCCCGAGCCGGACTGGGATAGCCTTGACTGGGCGACCCTGACCCAGAAGGCGGAGTAATTCCCATCCTTACTTCTCACAATGGCGAGTTGGACCCTCCAACTCGCCATTGTACTACACAACTGTTTTACTCCATACTCACAGGAGGTTATTCCCCTATGATAAAGCTCAATGACATCGTCGTCAAATTCGGCGATTTTACCGCTCTGCACAACATCAATGTCCATGTTAAAGAGGGTGAGTTCTTCACCTTCCTTGGTCCGTCTGGCTGCGGAAAAACTACCACTTTACGTACTATCACCGGCTTCATTGAGCCTGTCTCCGGCACAGTCGTCGTCAAGGACCGAGACATCACCCACGTTCCCATCGAGGATCGCAACATCGGCATTGTTTTCCAAAGCTATGCTCTTTTCCCCACCATGACGGTCTACGACAATATCGCCTTCGGCTTAAAGATCAAGAAATTGAAGAAGAACGAGATCGACCAGAAAGTCCGCGAAATCGCGAAGAAAGTCGACCTCTCAGACGAACAGCTCATGAAGGCCGTTTCCCAGCTCTCCGGCGGACAGCAGCAGCGTGTTGCCATCGCTCGCGCGCTGGTCACCGAGCCTGCCATCATCTGCATGGATGAACCGCTCTCTAACCTTGACGCAAAGCTCCGTGTCCAGCTGCGCAACGAGCTTAAACAGATGCAGAAAGACTTCGGCATCACTACCATCTACGTTACCCACGACCAGGAAGAGGCCCTAACCCTTTCCGACCGGATCGCTGTCTTCAACAAGGGCTATATTGAACAGATCGGCACCCCGAACGAAGTCTACAACTTCTCGAAAACCGAATTCGTCTGCAACTTTATCGGCGACATCAATCGCCTCTCCGAGTCGGTCGTGCAGAAAATGATCGACGCCGGCGCGGCTTTGAAGTCCACAGATCACAACTATATCCGTCTTGAACGGATGCATGTTAATGTTGATCCTCTTCCCGGACAGCTTGCACTTGACGGCACCGTCACCAGCCGCGAATACTACGGTCTCTATATCAAGTATTATATCGACCTTGGCAGCCAGACCGTCAAGGTCATCGAGAAAAACGACGGTGTGCGGATCTATGAGGTGGGGCAGCAGGTCAAGGTGATCATCGATCCGCGCGATGTTATGGCTTATCCGCCAGAAGTAGAAGCGGAGGCAAAATCATGAACCGGACACTTGATCAGAAGCTTCATCCGGAAACGCTGGTGCGTATTATCGGGGTAGCATTCTTCGCTTATCTGTTCTTCGGCTTCATGCTGCTTCCCTGTCTCAATACGTTGACCAGCATATTCAACACCAAAAATGCTGCTGGAGAGCGCGATCCTTTTGCGGTTATACGCTTCTTCCTCGCAGGCAACATGGGGAAGTATGTTTGGAATTCCCTGAAACTCGCAGTGCTCCTGGTCATCACGGTCAACGTCATCGGCGTGTCCATCGTGCTGCTGACCGAGTACTTTGACATCAAAGGTGCCAAGATCCTGCGTGTGGGCTATATGACGACGATGATTTATTCCGGCGTCGCCCTCGTCACCGGGTACATGTTTCTCTATGCCAGCGACGGCATTCTCACCACAGCTCTGAAAAACGCCTTCCCCGGCGTCAATCCTACCTGGTTTTCCGGCTTCAACGCTGTCCTCTTTACGATGACTTTCGCCTGCACATCGAACCACATGCTCTTCCTACGCAATGCCATTCGCGGCATTGACTACAACACTGTAGAGGCTGCCCGCAACATGGGAGCCAAACCTTTCAAGGTTCTCTGGAAGGTGGTCTTCCCCACCCTGATCCCCACGATGTTCTCCCTCACGGTCATGACCTTCATCACCGGGCTCTGCGCCATGTCTGCGCCGACTCTTCTGGGTTACGACTCAATTAACCCTGAAATCGTCCGTCTGGCCGGCTCTTCTTCTGCAGACGAGGCGTTCCCCCAAGCCCGCGCCGCCCTGCTCAGCATCATCCTTGCCATGTTTACCATCGTGCTGCTGACCGTGCTCTCCTCCTATGAACGCAAAGGGCATTACCTTTCCGTATCTAAGACTAAGGCCAAGCTTCAAAAGCAAAAGATTACCAATCCCGTCTGGAACATTCTGGCTCACATCTACGCCTATGTGCTCTTCATCATCTATATGACCCCTGTGGTTATGATCATCATCTTCTCTTTCCAGACCTACAGCGCTATCCGGCTGAAGAAGTTGGATTTGACTCACTGGACGTTGATCAACTACTTCGGTCAGGAGGACTACGAATATCTCACGAGCCGCGGCAAGTACAAAACCCGCGTCGGCTCCATCTCGGGCGTCTTTTCCAATGATGCCACCCTTGGAGGCATCCGGCTCAGTTTTATTCTTTCCGCTCTCGCCGCTGCGCTGGCCTGTGTAATTGTAGTAGTCGCCTGCAACTACATCTTCAAGAAGCGCAATAAAAAAAGCGGTGTGGTTCTGGAATACGCCCTGCTTTTCCCTTGGCTTCTCCCGACCATTCTGATCTGCTATTCTTATCGCACCTACTTCAACAGTGATTCTGTCTGGTACATCGGTAACCAGAATCTCTACTATGCCCAGAATGTCCGCATCCTCATCGTCATGGCCTATACGGTGACCAAGCTGCCGTTTTCGCTGCGTATGATCAAGGCCTCCTTCTATTCCATCGACGAAGAGCTGGAGGACGCGGCCCGCAACCTCGGTGCCGGCGGACTTCGCACCTTCCTGAAGGTGAAACTGCCGATCATACTGCCGAGTGTGCTTGCGGTGTTCGCGCTGAACTTCAACGCGCTGTTCACCGAGTATGACATGTCCGCCACCTTTGCCAGCACCTACGGCACCAGCTATGCCATGGTCATTCAGGCCATGTGCGCCGAGGAGGGGCTCTACGGTTATAATGTCAATGCCTCCGGTCGCCGCTGCGCGTCTACGGTGTTCATCATGGTCGTCTCCGGTATCATCCTCTACCTGGTCTATGGTGTTGGTGCCCGGGATCTGGGCGAACGGCTCGAGGCCCGGGACCGTCGCCGTAAACGCCGTGAAAAAATCGCCGCCTTCTTCGGCAAGAGTGAGAAAAAAGCGGCCTGATTGTTATTCCTATATAGAGATGAAGGACAGGATCTTTTTGTTGATCCTGTCCTTTTGCGATTCTTCTTTTTCAGTTTCTGGTCGGAACGATCTCCAGCCAGTAGCCGTCCGGATCCATGATGAAGAAAGTCGTCGGTGCGGAAGGCCAGATGGAACTCCTCTTCCCCGATGTCGTACTTCTGCGGATGGTCCTTCAGCCAGGTGAGCTCCAGCTCAAAGTCCGACTCATCGTTGCCCATAAAGACGATGATATGCTCGTCGCTTGTTTTCCGTCTGCGTTCTTTGAGGCCCAGCGCCTCCTCATAAAAGCGCATGGACTTGTCCAGATCAGCAACATTGTAGTTCTCGTGGACCATTTTGAATTTCATGGTGCATCCTTCCTTTCCTTTTTGCTTTTCTTGTACCGTAAGCGCAATCACCGTCCCGCGAAGCAGGTGGCCGGAGGCAAAGTCCTCCATGCTCATCACGCAGTCTTCCAGGCCGTCAGCCACGTTGAAGAAGCGAAAGCGCCCATCCGGCTGCCTCACGAAGCTGATGAAGTGCGGCTCATGCCCCTCCTGATAGCGGAAGATTCCGGCAAGGCTGTCCTTCGCCGCCTGCGCCGCCTCTTCTCTGCCTACGGTCTCCCGGCAGTCGGGGACATATTTGGCGAGATACTCCCGCATGACCCGCATCAGCGTCGGCCCGGGAAAGCGCAGCGAGTGCATGGCGTCCATCTCCTGCCGGACCCCGTCCCAGTCGAGTTCCTCGCCGAGGGCATGGCGGAGATTGTAGGCCGCGATCCAGCCGCAGCCGTTGATGTCGGCCCGCATCGTGCGGTAGCGGACAGAAGAAAAGCAGTCCTGGTCGGTGATATAGCCGTCTGCGGAGATCCCCTCCGCCGGGGTGAGAATACGTTCATTTGTCATAGCTGCTGTGCTGTATGCTCCTCTCCCTCTTTAACGAGGATTCCAGCATCCCGCATCCGGGCACGCAGGCGCGGCATGTCGTTCAGGAAGA
>CADAPN010000019.1 GCA_902789835.1 Oscillospiraceae bacterium | reverse complement strand
CCCATATCGAAGCTCTCCCGTTCCCGCTCCCATTCCGGCGTTGTCAGAACGGCAACAAATTGCGCAGACTTATTTCCGAGAATAGCCGGCTTTGCACAAGGCTGTATGGTTTCTTTTAACAGATAGTAACTCATCTATACAAACCTCTTTCCCTTTCTGTGTATTTCTCAGATGATGATATGGCCGGTTCTGCTCTGCAAACCGGAAGATATTATTCTTTCATGATTTGCCGTATGGCGTATGATTGTCGGTTTTCCTGTTTTTGATAATCGCATAAATCACGCAGACAATCCCTCCGATGGTTCCGACGGAGAACAGAAGGCTGTTCAGTGTCAGGTGCCCGCGGGAGTCGATCATCGTCAGGAGATTGAAAAACAGAGCGAAATCAACCCCAAGTACAAGCAGCAGGCGGTTCCTGTCGCCGATCAGGTCCCTGACAGGCCTGGCCCGAATTAAAAACGGGAGAAAAACAACGCTCAGCCCGAAGAGCACTGCACTGGCGGCAATCTCAAACCAGTCTCCATGGGAGTATGCGCAGGCAACGCCGAGCAACAGGATGAGACTGGCGGTGAAAGCACAGAATGTCCAGAACAGTTTATCTTCCCGTACCAGGATCGGCACAGCAATCAGGGATGCCAGGACACAGATCGATGCCAGCACCACAGAGATCCAGCTTATCGATGGCCTGGAGAAAAAGAGCAGACCGATACAGACCAGGGCAGGAATGGTCAGTGTGCCTGAAACGGCAGTGCCGACAAGGGCAGAACGGCGTCTGAACTCTCGGGCACCGTATGCAAGCACGGACTCCCTCTCCGTCAGCAGCTTGTTTTCAATACCGGTGTCCAGAAGTCTGCCCGTCATGGCGCGGCAGGCCGGGCACTCCTGCAGATGGTCTTCCACCATTCTGCGGCTTATTTCACTGCAGGCATTGTCGGCATACAGCGGCAACAGATCGCGGATTACGTCACAGTCATATTTCATTCTTGTTCCATCCTTTCGCGCAATTTGAGTTTTGCACGGTGATATGTGACACGGGCCCAGTTCTCGGTCTTACCAAATATCGTTCCAATTTCCCGGAAACTAAGCTCCCCAAAGACACGGAGCTCAAATACCTCGCGGTAGGGCTCCTCCAGAGCATGCAGCGCCAGATGGATACGAAAGGAGGAGTCCCGATCAGAGATCTTCTGTTCCATTCCGCTCTCATTTTCGGCCATTTCCTCCGGGAAGCCGGTATGTCTGGCCCGGCGCTTTTGTTCATCCAGAAAGGTATTCTTTGCAATGGCGCACAGCCAGGTTACTTCGTCTGATTCGCCGCGAAAACTGTTCTGCTTTGAGATGGCGCGGAACATGGTTTCCTGTGTGATCTCCTCCGCCTCACCGCGGTCACCGGTCAGTGTCATTGCATAGGAAAAAACACGCATATAACAGGCTTCATACAGCTTTTCGGCACTGCTTTGTGTCACATTTTCACCTCCTTCGTTTTCAGATTCGACAGTTAGACGCGCGAAAAAGGATTTCGTTACAGATTTTTTTGCTTTTTTTACAACAGTTCACAGGGTCTCGGACCAGCGCTGTCTACAAATCAGAATTTATAAGCTCTGATCCATTGCTGCCACGCTGTCCTCTGCAGCTTTCATGATTGCATCAACGTCGGCGCCCTGGATATCAAGACCGGCGGCTGAAATCTGTCGGACATCCTGAATGCCATAGTAATTCTGCGCCAGAGCTTTGACATATCCGAAGCCGAATTCCTCCGGAACATAATACCCGCCCGCTGTAGTCACATAAAACAGGCTGCCTGCTTTGCAAAGGCCGATCGGGATGCCCTCCTCCGAGTACCTGAATGTAATGCCCACGACATTAATCTGTTCTAAATACTGCTTCAGCGCGGCAGGAAAGGACAGATCCCAGAAGGGAGCCGCAATGACGATGGTTTCAGCCTCTGAAAACTGCCGTGCAAGGGCAAACATCGGGGCCTGAAGGTCTCCGTTCAGCCTGAGCCGGTCACGCTCGTTGAGATATTCCTCATTGACCACAGGAAACGGATAATCCGCCAGACGGATTTCCTCATAAGCTTTGTTCAGCTTTCGAAGCAGCGTCTCCGCCAGCCGTCTGGTTCTGGACTCTTTTCGTACGCATGCATTCACATACAGAATCGGTTTTCTCACACGCTCTTCCTCCCTCAAATCCAGCGTTGTCGAGTCGGATGATTTTTCCCCGGATATCAGGTCATGAAATAATCATCAACGTCAAACCTGCGATCACGGTAATAGAAATCACGGTCTTCTTCTGTGATTGTTCTGATGATTCTGCACGGATTTCCTGCCGCGATCACGTTATCGGGGATATCCTTTGTCACGACACTGCCTGCCCCAATCACAACATTGTCCCCGATCGTCACCCCCGGCATGATACAGGCATTTCCGCCAATCCAAACATTATCTCCAATTGTAATGCCGATCCCGTATTCATAACCGGAATTTCTGGAATCCGGATGGACAGGATGTCCGGCAGTATAGATGGAAACATTGGGCGCAATCTGGGCATTGGCACCAATCCTGACTTTCCCAACATCAAGCACGGTGAAATTATAGTTCGCAAAGAAGTTTTCCCCGACCTCGATATTATAGCCGTAATCGCAGTGAATCAGAATACAGCCTGTGTTAAAAGCATACAGCATACCGTGCCGCCGGCTATAGAAAGCATTGTGCTTCCCTTCCAAAGGTGGAGAATCACGGTTACGGCGCTTGCAATAAGCTGCGGAGCCCAGGCAGCCGGTTCAGAAAAGCTGATATTGCGCAGGCAATAGAATACCAGCGTTGTTATGATCGCCATCGGCAAAAGCTTCCCCAGCGTCGAGACCGGTTCCGGAACTGTTTTTCCCCGGAAGAGGAGAAACGGGAAAGCGCGCTCCAGGAACGTACAGCCGGCGCAGACGGCGATTACAGATATGACCCAAAGCTTATTCATTCTGATCGGCCTCCCTCGGGGATAATTTATTCCTCAGTAAGGTCAGAAGAAAAACCGTAATCATCAGGGAGGGCAGAATAAAGTTGGAAGGTCCAAACACCAGCAGGCATATCAGGGAGGAAACCGCGGCGATCACGGCAGGTTCGGCTTTCCCTCCGGCAGACTTAAGCTGCTCCAGCAAAATGACAATAAACAACGCCGTCAGGGCAAAGTCGATACCGTCTGTGCGGAACGGAACCAGCGATCCAAGCAGCGCCCCGAGCACAGAAAGCGTAACCCAGTAGATGAGCACAAGCAGCGCGTCAAAGATATACGTCCATTTTTTGTGTGCCGGATCGCCGTCGTCAAAATCGTTTGAGCAATGAAGTGAAAACGCCTCGTCCGGCAGGGCATAGATCAAAAACAGCTTCCACGGACCGTAATCCTTCCACTTTTCTATAAAGGGAATGCCATAGAAAATGTGGCGACTGTTAAGGAGCAGGGCCATGATGGCAACCGTGATCAGGGACACGCCCCCGGCAAAAAAGCTGACGGCGAGAAACTGCAGCGAACCGGCAAAGATCAGGATGCTGCTGGCTCCCGTCCAGAGCCAGTTAAGGCCATTTGCCTGCATCAGCACGCCGTAGGCCAGACCAACGGGTATAAAGCCGATCAGGATCGGTATGCTGTGTTTTAAAGAGTATCGGAATGCATTCTTCATATTCGTTTCTTTTGCTCCATGAACAGTATAGCCTCCTCTGAATCCCGATAGGTACTTAGGCAAACAGCATCACGATAAGCCCCACTGCGGCGCATGCCGGGAGGCCGATGAGCGTCCCGATGCAGCTTTCTTTGATATGAAAGAGGTAATCGTGATACTCCTTCATCATTATACCAAAGGTTTTGAGAAAAAAGCAACGGCCCGAAGCAACATTTCAAATCTTACTTCGGGCCTGCTATATGGGAATGTTCAGTTTTTTATCCTCCGTTTCTCGGAAATGATGTCGGTCAGATCGATGGTCTCCCTTTCGTTTCGCTGTTACCAGCCGAGCCACTCGAATGTCCTCATACAGTTCGTGATGAAGACGGTTCTGCAGCCAAGGGGATTGTTTCCTCCTCCGGCAAGTTATAAAGCCTCATGACATGATCGTCGGTCTCGGTTTCGGGCTCCGGCTCCAGGCTGCTTCCGACGCCGAAGTACTTTTCGAAGAAGGCACGGAGCTTATCGATGACGGTCTGCTTTTTGGCCGCACGGCCGGAGCCGCCAAAGCGTGAGACGGGAGGCATAAGCCGGTCAATATCGGTGCCGGTGGTCTTCACTTCCCCATCGCGAAACGCATTCTCAAGGAAGGCGCGAGTCTCCTCCGGCTTCAGCTTCTCTTCCCGGATCAGATTCTGAAGATCCGTCTCACGCTGCTGCGCAACGAAAGAGTTCCACGACGCCAGCACATCGTCCACATCGTTGACACCGGCAATGAAGGCCTCGATGAGTTGCTTCTTGCTGCGCAGTTCGGGACTTGCATCCACGGCCTTCTGAATCGTAATGAGGACTTCCTTATCCTCACAGTGGGTATCGTGGTACTTCTTCACCAGCATGAGGATGTAGTCGATGTTGATTTCGATCTGTTTGATGAGTTCGATCTCGAAGACAATATCATCGGTAATGTCGGTGCTCTCACCGCGCTCGCGTTTCCGCTTCCACTCATCCCGCAGATCCTGATACCGTCCGAGATAATCCTGCAGGTCGCGCTCGGAGATCAGCTCCCTGCCCTCAAAGTCGTCGAAGGACAGCAAGAGGTTTCGCATCCGGAGAATCGCCCCGAAGAGAGAGATGAAGTCCTTCTGGTTCTGCTCCCCTATGATCTGCGGCTCGGAGAGCGGGAACTTTGCCCCCAGCTCGTTCACCAGATCCACGTAGCCGGGCGCCCTGGATCCATCCACCGAAACATAACCGTAGTAATAATCGCCGAAGGTCTTCATCAGCACGATGCCGCCGGCGTTTTTGTCGCCGAAGAGGGCAATCGCCGTGTCCACCCGCTTCTGCAGATTGCGGAAGCAGACGATGTTGCCGAAGGTCTTGATGCTGTTGAGGATGCGGTTGGTACGGCTGAAGGCCTGGATCAGGCCGTGCATTTTCAGGTTTTTATCCACCCAGAGGGTGTTGAGGGTGGTGGCGTCAAAGCCGGTAAGGAACATGTTGACCACAATCAGGAGGTCCAGCTCCTTGTTCTTCATCCGGAGCGAAACATCCTTATAGTAGTTCTGGAAGCGGTCGCCGTCGGTGGAGTAATTCGTGTGGAACAGGGCGTTATAATCCTGAATGGCGAGCTCCAGGAAGTCCCGGGCCGTCTGGTCCAGACGGGAGGTGTCCTCCGGGTTCTCCTCATCCAGAATGCCGTCAATCTCTTCCTCATTGGCCCCGTAGCTGTAGATGACGGCGATCTTCAGATCCTTCGTGGGATCGGCGGCGATCCTCTTTCGGAATTCCTCATAATAGGCCTTGGCCATGGGGACCGAAGAGACGGCAAAAATGGAGTTAAAGCCGCTGAGGCGCTGCTTGCGCTTGATCTCCTCCACCTTTCCGCGGTCGGCGGAAGCTACGTCGCTGATGTTCGTCAGGGTGTTGTAGACATAGGTCTTGTTCCCGCGATATGTCTTCTGGTCAAAGTGATCCAGAATGTACTTCGTGATCAGGGAAATCCGCTCCGGCGCCTCAAAGGCTTTCCGCCGGTCAATGTCCCAGACCTCCTCATCGTCGATATCGCTGTCCATATCCATGGTCTTGATATAGTCCACGCGGAAGGGCAGAACATTTTTGTCATTGATGGCATCGACAATGGTGTAGGTATGGAGCTGGTCGCCGAAGGTCTGTTCGGTGGTGGCGTAGTGCGGATTGCGCACGGAGGAACCCGCATTGAGCGGGAAAATCGGTGTACCGGTGAAGCCGAACATGTAGTACTTCTTAAAGTACTTCACAATGGCGGCGTGCATGTCGCCAAACTGGCTGCGGTGGCACTCGTCGAAGATGATGACGACCTGCTGGTCATAGACCGCATGACCGGCGTTTTTCTTGATGAAGGTCGAGAGCTTCTGAATCGTCGTGATAATGATATGCGCCTTCGGATCGGATAGCTGGCGCTCGAGGATCTTCGTGGAAGTGTTGCTGTTGGCAGCCCCCTTCTCAAAGCGGTCATACTCCTTCATGGTCTGGTAGTCCAGATCCTTGCGGTCCACGACAAAAAGCACCTTGTCGACAAAGGGAAGCTGGGAGGCAATCCGGGCCGTTTTGAAGGAGGTCAGGGTCTTGCCCGAGCCGGTGGTGTGCCAGATATAGCCGCCGGCGGCTATGCTCCCGTACTTGCGGTAATTGTGGGCGATCTCGATGCGGTTGATGATCCGCTCGGTGGCCGTGATCTGATACGGGCGCATGACGAGAAGCAGATTCTCGGAGGTAAAGACGCAGTACTTCGTCAGGATGTTCAGAATCGTATGGCGGGCAAAGAAGGTACGGGTGAAGTCCACCAGATCCGGAATCACACGGTTTTCCGAATCGGCCCAGTAAGACGTAAACTCGAAACTGTTGCTGGTCTTCTCTTTCCTGGTCTGGCCCGTCTTTGCGTCCTTGATGGCATTGGAACGGGTGCTGTTGGAATAATACTTCGTATTGGTGCCGTTGGAGATGACAAAGAGCTGGACATACTCAAAGAGGCCGGATCCGGCCCAGAAGGAATCCCGCTGGTAGCGGTCAATCTGGTTGAAGGCCTCGCGGATGGGCACTCCCCTGCGTTTGAGTTCCACATGAACCAGCGGCAGGCCGTTGACCAGAATGGTGACATCATAGCGATTGTCATGCCGGGCGCCCTGGCCCTGGGTCATGACGTACTGGTTGATGACCTGAAGGGAATTGCTGTGCACGTTCTTCCGGTCAATGAGGGTGATATTCTTGGTCATGCCATCGTCCCGCTTCAGGACCTGGACATTGTCCTCCTGGATCATGCGGGTCTTTTCGACAATGTGACTGTTCGGATTGGCGATGATCTCATGAAAGAAGCGATCCCATTCGGCGTCGGAGAACTGATAGGCATTCAGCCGCTCCAGCTGGGCACGGAGATTCGCGATCAGATCATCCTCGGTATGAATAGGAAGATACGTATACCCCTGCTCGCAGAGCATGCGAATAAACTCCTGCTCCAGGGCCGCCTCGCTCTGATAGGCATCGGAGCGGGCAGACACCGGCGTATAGGAGGTCACCACCGTGTTTTCACTTGTCTGGGCAACGATATTGAAGTAAGGCATTTAAGATGCCTCCTGTCATATATTTAAGACGCCAGCTGTTGCTTGTTGTTCCACTCTTCCCGAAGATCTTCCGCCAGGTAGTCGTCGCTCATACAATGAAGATCAGAGACACCCCTTCGTATCAGATCATATTCCTCAGAGCGATAGAAGAAATCCAGTGCCAGACGGGTGCTGATTCCGGTTTTTTCCGCAAACAGTGCAATCACCCGGGCATATTTACGCTGAAGCAGAATCGGATTTGCTGTCACAGCGCTTCACTCCCTTCTCTTTCATCACATCGACAATATCGTCCAGTATATATTCCTTGTCTTGTGTGTGCAGGGACTCATAGCAAGGAACAATATAATCATACAGAATATTCGTCTTTTCTGTCAAGAGCAGATAGACCTTCGCCGGATCCATATTCAGCCTTGCCGCAAGATTCTCGATGCAGAAGACAGCAAAGGACAGTTCTTCCAGGGAAAGATTCTCAGAAGAAGAATTATTCACAGGAACTTTCACCCCTTTTCCGGAAAGCTCAGGAGCTTGTCGCGGTAATACTCATACTGTTTCTGTCGGGCAGCGATTTCGGCGGGAAGGCCGGAGGTGAGGTCGTTGCAGAGATCAAAAAAGCGGCTAATAGTATTAACTATCTTCTCTTGTTCATTTCGAGATGGAACTGGTATCGGCGTTTTTTTGATCTGCTCAATAGTATAATGCGGGATAGTAGCATCATGAGTGATATTTGCCAAATAGTCTCTAAATTGAGGTGTCAGGAAATAGAAGTATAAAAACTCACTTAAGACACTATCATTCTTTTGTATGCACAACAAGTCAGCATCTTTCATATATAAAGGCTCATCATTAGGGACAAGATATGGAATTCCAATTGTCCCTCCTCCTGTTATCAACATATCTCCTTTTTTTACTTTACCAGATTTTGCTGACAATTTCTCATATAACTCAAAAGAAATAAATGCTTTACCTCGGCTATTCTCAACCCCACCAAAAGAAGAAATCACATCACTAGAGCGAAAGAACGGAACACCTTCTGTTTTCCATTCATTTTTGTGGACACGAGCAGCCGAAAAAACATTTGTAATTTCACCAATTTTGTGAATTGGAGCATTTAGTACTGTAAACTCCCTACTCAAATAATACTCATACTGTTTTTTTCGCGCTGTAAGCTCTACATCCAACTGCTTTTGCAGCTCTGCTGTAAGCTCTGTGAAATGATCCAGAATGCGGATGATCTCCTGCTGGACCGGAAGAGGCGGGACGGGGACAAGAAAATCTTCCGTAACTGGCAATGATATTTGAGGTAGCGAACCCATCCCCGAGGCAGCTGCTCTAAAATACTCTACGTTATTTTTAAGAACGTAATAAAGATACTTCACAGAGACTTGGTTCTCATTCGTATACGCCCACATTTCGTTCTTAAACGTAAAGGGTTTATCATAATATACAGCATCAATCACGCCTCTTGATTGTACAAGGACAGCAGGAACTCTTGTAATATTAGCGTTAGGAATATTATGCTCTCTAGCATTAATAACAGTCTTTCCACCAGCAAATATACGTATTTCCCCATCAGGATCTTCGATTTCTTTCATTTTACTGGCCGTGATAGGCGTGCCTTTAATTCGCGTATAAACCTCTTTTATTTTCTTATACTCCACCCCATCAGGGCAGAGCTCGGCAATCAGTTCATCCAGTCGGCTCATGATTCACGCCCCCTGTCCAGAGTCGGATTCAACTCTGTCTCAATTTCCTCAATCGTGGGAAGAGATTTCCGGTAATTCTCGGGCAGGAACTGATGAATATCATACTGAGAGATCCCCATGGGCTGGCTGCTGGCTTTCAATTGCGAAACAAGCTGTTTCGTGATTGTCTTCTCAGGAATCTGAGCATCGGGAAAAAGTCGGTAAAACTGGTGCATATAGAGCAGGTTTCTTGGAGAAAAAGACTTTACTTCCGGCAATTCTCTCGTAAGATCATTGCTGATCTGCTTATAGAAGTGGCTTCCCCATGCATAAGTCTCTTTCTGTATCTCCATATCGCGGCCTAACGACCAGTAAAAGCGAAGCATCTCATCATTTACCCTGACAGCGGCCTTGATCTGGCTCTGACGGTACCGTTTGCTGATCGACTGAATCCACGCCAGATAGGCGGTGTCCTTTTTTATCAAGTCACTCATCGTCTCAGCCCTCAATTTCCGCGATAATCTCACGGATCGCGGCACGGAGCTCATCCTCACGCCGGACAATCTCCTCAATCTCGGCGTTCAGCTTCACGATGTCCACTTCCTCGCGGGTGTCCTCCGCCTCGACATAGGTAGAGACGGAGAGGTTGTAGTCGTTCTGCTCGATCTCATCGAAGGAGGCCAGGTGGGAGAAGTGCGCCGTCTCTTCTTTCCCGTCATAGGCGGCGACAATGCGGGAGATGTTATCCTGGGTCAGCTTGTTGTTATTCGTGACCTTGATGCACTCTTTCGTCGCATCAATGAAGAGCACATCGCTGTCGGACTTGCCCTTCTTCAGAACCATGATGCAGGTGGCGATAGAAGTGCCGAAGAACAGGTTCGAGGGCAACTGGATCACACAGTCGACAAAGTTGTTGGTGATCAGGTACTTCCGGATCTTCTGCTCCGCGCCGCCGCGGTACATGATGCCCGGGAAACAGACAATGGCCGACGTGCCGTTGGGCGCCAGCCAACTCAGGGCATGCATGATAAAGGCCAGGTCGGCCTTGCTCTTCGGGGCCAGAACACCGGCCGGGGCGAAGCGCGGGTCATTGATGAGCAGCGGGTTGTCGTCCCCCGCCCACTTGATGGAATAGGGCGGGTTGGAAACAATCAGTTCAAAGGGTTCGTCGTCCCAATGCTGCGGATTCGTCAGGGTATCTTCGCAGGCGATGGAGAACTTATCGAAGCCGATCTCATGGAGGAACATGTTGATGCGGCAGAGGTTATAGGTGGTGATGTTGATCTCCTGGCCGTAAAAGCCGTTCTGGACCCCATCCTTCCCAAGGACCTGCACCGTCTTCAGCAGCAGGGAGCCGGAACCGCAGGCCGGGTCATAGACCTTGTTGACCTTCGTCTTCCCCACCGTCCCCAGGCGGGTCAGCAGCTCGGACACGTCGGCGGGCGTGAAGAACTCGCCGCCGGACTTGCCGGCGTTGGAAGCGTACATGGTCATGAGGTACTCATAGGCATCACCGAAGGCGTCGATATCGTGGTCCTTTACGGAACCGAGGTTCATCGCCGCCACACCGTCCAGGAGCTTGACCAGACGCTCGTTCCGTTTGGCAACCGTGCTGCCCAGCTTGTTGCTGTTCACATCGAAGTCATCGAAGAGCCCGGCGAAGCTGTTCTCGGACTCGCTGCCCTTGGCAGAGCCCTCGATGTTCCGGAAGACCCGTTCCAGCGTCTCGTTCAGGTTCGCGTCCCCCGGGGCATTCCGACGGACATTTTCAAACAGTTCACTCGGCGGAATAAAGAAGCCCTTCTCCTGGATCAGATCCTCGCGGGCCTCCTCTGCCTCAGAATCAGGCAGCCGGGCGTAATCGAAATCCCCATTTCCGGCGTCAAGCTCACCCCGGTTGATGTAGGCCGTAAGGTCTTCGGAGATATAACGGTAGAACATGGTGCCGAGGACATAGTTCTTGAAGTCCCAGCCGTCCACCGCGCCGCGCAGCTCATCCGCGATCGCCCAAATGGCGCGATGCACTTCTTCTCTTTCCCGCTCTTTCTTGGTATCGATGGGCATCGGTCGTCCCTCCGTCAAATTCTTCTGATCTATATTCCATGTTTCTTATCCATGGTTCCTTATGACTCATTTTATCACAGTACAAGAGTGAAAACAAGAAAGAAAGGGCGGGGAGTCCTTGGCCGGATGCATATAAAAACACCCCGGGGCTTTCACCCCAGGGTGCCATAGAAGAGCTTATCTCACTTTACGGTGCAGTACATGAAGTACTTGTATCCGAGCGGGTTGGAGAAGAAGCCGTCCACGTCCTTGTTCAGCATGAACAGGTCGGTGTAGAAGTACAGCGGGCAGATGCAGCCGGTGCTCATGAGGAGGTCCTCGGCGCGGTGCATGAGCTCATAGCGAACTTCGTTGTCGGTGCAGCCCTTACATCATAGGTCTCGGCCCAGGTGCCGTTCTCCACCTTGACGTCCAGACCGAGGTCGGTCAGATCCAGGCTGTAGGCGGCGACATCCTTGTGCGCGCCCTTGCCGAACTGGACATCGTTGTTGCCGGAAGCGGTGGTCCACATATCCAGGAAGCAGATCGGATCGTTGTAGTCCGCGAGCCAGCCGTTGCGGGCGATGGAATAGTCGCCGTTCTTACGGGTGTTCAGGAAGGTGGCCCACTCCTGGTTCTCGAGGTTCATGGTGATACCGATGCCGGCCAAGGCGCTCTGCAGATACTCACCGATGGCCTTGTGGCCTTCAGAGGTGTTGTAGAGGTAGGTCAGGGTCGGGAAGCCGGAGAACTGGCCGGTGGTCTCGTCGTAGTCGTAGTACTTCTTCAGGATTTCGATGGCCTGGGCGAAGTTGTCCTCCAGAGCATCGGCGGACACATTGTAGTAACCGTCAAAGTCCTCGCTGGAGCCGGCAGTCTGATAGAACTGGGTTCCGTCGGGGTTGGTCATACCCATGGCGACGAAGGAGGAAGCGGGAACCTGGCCGCCCTGGGCGATGTCTTCGACGATGTAGTTGCGGTCGAAGATCAGGCTGATGGCGTTGCGGATCTCGGCTCTGGCGTTCTCGGCGTCAACACCCTCGAGCTCGCTGCCCTCGGGAAGGATCTCTTCGTTGACGTTCCAGCAGACATAGTAGGTGCCGATCTGGCCTTCCACCTTGAACTCATCGGGGTACTCGGCCTTCAGGGAAGCGATCTCGTTGGTGGGAACATCGTCGATCAGCTGCCAGGTGCCGTTCTTGAAGTTGGACAGCTGGTTGTTGGCATCGTCAGACAGATAGAACTCGATCTTGTCCATGAGGACCTTGTCGGCATCGACGTAGTTCGGATTCTTCTCGAGGGTGATCAGGCTGTTGTGGTTCCAGCCGGTCATGGTGTAGGCACCGTTGCAGACATAGGTGGAGGGATCGGTGGCCCAGCCTTCGTTGGAGACGACATCCTCGCGCACGGGGAAGTAGGTCGGGAAGGCAAGCAGCTCGTTCCAGTAGGAAACGGCATTGGCCAGGGTGACCTCGAGGGTCTTGTCGTCAACAGCCTTGACGTTGAGCTGAGCGCCCTCGGGAGGCTCTTCGGCCCAGACATCGTCGTAGCCGTCAATCACTTCGAACATGTAGCCGTAGTCGGCGCCCAGTTCGACGGAGGCGGCACGCTGCCAGGCAAAGGCGAAGTCGGCGGCGGTGACGTCTTTGCCGTCGGACCACTTCATGCCGTCACGCAGGGTGTAGGTGTAGGTCACGGTGCCGTCTTCGTTCTCAACGCCCTCCACCAGCTCGGTGGCGGCATCGGGGACGATGACGAGGGCGCCGCTGTCATCCTGGGCCCACTTGGCAAGGCCGGAGAACAGGTGGCTGACGAGGGTTGCGCCGTCGACAGCGGAGTTCAGAGCCGGGTCAAGGGTGTCGGGCTCGGAGGCGAGACAGACAGCGATGGAGCTGGCGCCGGCTTCGGCGGCAGGCTCTTCGGCAGCAGCTTCTTCCGCAGCGGGAGCTTCTTCAGCAGCCTCTTCTTTCTCAGCGGGAGCAGCTTCTTCGGCAGGAGCCTCCTCAGCGGGGGCAGCTTCCTCAGCAGGAGCTTCCTCGGCGGCGGGAGCTTCTTCCGCGGGGGTCTCTTCGGCGGGAGCCTCGGTGGCCGCAGGAGCTTCCGATGCCTTGGGGGCGGTGGTTCCGCCGCAGGCCGCCAGGGCAAACACCATGGCGAGAGCGAGGACCAGTGCAAGGATCTTCTTCATTTTGCAGGTTTCCTTTCAGTGTATATTTTCAAACGGCGTACCGGAATCCGGCAGCCGGTTGAATACGGGGTTTAAATCTGGCTGCAGGCCGCGAAGTGGCCGGGGGCAACTTCCTTGAACTCCGGCATGGCCTCGGCGCAGGCCGCGGTGGCCTGGGGGCAGCGGGTCCGGAAGGGGCAGCCCGAGGGGGCATTCAGCGGGCTCGGGATATCGCCGGAGAGGACAATGCGCTTGTTGGCGCGGGCGACCTTCGGGTCCGGCTGGGGCACGGCGGACATCAGGGACTTGGTATAGGGATGCACCGGGTGCTCGTAGATCTCCTTGGCATCCGCCAGCTCCACCATTTTGCCGAGGTACATGACGGCAATGCGGTCGGAGATGTGGCGGACCACCAGGATGTCATGGGCGATGAAGAGATAGGTCAGGCCCATCTCGTCCTGCAGCTCGTCAAACATGTTGATGACCTGGGCCTGGATGGAGACGTCCAGGGCCGAGACCGGTTCGTCGCAGACGATGAACTTTGGATTCAGGGCCAGGGCGCGGGCAATGCCGATGCGCTGGCGCTGGCCGCCGGAGAACTCGTGGGCATAGCGGGACGCGTGCTCGCTGTTGAGGCCCACGCGGTCCATCAGCTCCAGAATCCGCTGTTCACGCTCGGCCTTGTTCTGGTACATCTTATGAATGTCCAGCGGCTCGCCGATGATGTCCGAGACGGTCATGCGGGGGTTCAGCGAGGAATAGGGGTCCTGGAACACCATGGTGGCCTTCCGGCGAAAATCGTTGATATCCGCCTTGGTGCGAATGGGCTTTCCCTCATAGCGGACCTCGCCGTCGGTGGGCTTGTACAGATGCAGGAGCGTGCGCCCGACGGTCGTCTTGCCGCAGCCGGACTCACCCACCAGGCCCAGGGTCTCGCCGCGGCGGATGTTGAAGGACACATCGTCCACGGCCTTGAGGGGTTTGGAGGAGAACATGCCGGTGCTGATCTGGAAGTACTCTTTCAGGTGGCTGACTTCGACCAGATTGTCATTTTTGGTTTCGCTCATGCTCTGTCACCGCCTTCCGTCGCATTCCCCGCGGCATCCGTACCGCTCTGTTCCTTTACGTTCATCCAGCAGGCCGCCATGTGTTCCTTGTTGATCTCCATCCGCTCACAGCGCTCACGGAGACAGATCTTCATGGCGTTGTCGCAGCGCGGGGCGAAAGGACAGCCCTTCGGCATATTCAGCAGGTCGATGGGCGTGCCGGAGATGGGCCGAAGCTTCGTTCCGGCGGTATCCGCGGTGGGGATACTGCGCATCAGGCCCTTGGTATACTCATGCTTGGGGTTATAGAAAATCTCGTCCGCGGTCCCCTGCTCGCAGATGGAGCCGGCGTACATGACGATGACCTCGTCGCAGAGCTGCGCCACGACGCCCAGGTCGTGGGTGATCATGATGATGGCCATGCCGAGTTCCTTCTGCAGATCCTTCATGAGGTCGAGGATCTGGGCCTGAATCGTCACGTCCAGCGCGGTGGTCGGCTCGTCGGCGATCAGGATGTCCGGTTCACAGGCCAGGGCCATGGCGATCATGATACGCTGGCGCATGCCGCCGGAATGCTCATAGGGGTACTGTTTCATGCGCTTTTCCGGCTCGTTGATGTTCACGAGGCGGAGCATCTCCACGGCGCGGTCCCAGGCCTGCTTTTTGTTCCGGTTGGTGTGGAGCGTGATGGCCTCCACCAGCTGGTGCCCGATGGTGTAGGTCGGGTTCAGGGAGGTCATGGGGTCCTGGAAAATGATGGAGACGCGGTTGCCGCGGACGGTCTTCATGACCTTCTCACCGGCATTCACCAGCTCCTGGCCGTCCAGTTTGATGGAGCCGTCGACGATCTTGCCGGTGGAGGCAAGGATCTGCATGATGGAGTAGGCCGTAACGGACTTGCCGGAGCCGGACTCCCCCACGATGCCGAGCACCTTGCCGCGCTCGAGGTTGAAGGAAACGCCGTTGACCGCGCGGACTTCACCCGCGGGGGTGAAGAACGAGGTGTGCAGGTTGTTAACTTCCAAAAGTGCCATATCTCACGCCTCCTCTCAGGTTCTCAGCTTCGGGTCAAACGCGTCGCGCAGCCCGTCGCCGAAGAGGTTCAGCGAGAGCACGATCAGCGAGATGACCAGAGCCGGAATCACCAGACGGAAGGGATAGGACGAGAGGCCGTTCAGCGCGTCGGAGGCCAGGGAGCCCAGCGACGGCATGGGCGCATTCACGCCGAGGCCCAGGAACGAGAGGTAGCTCTCGGTAAAGATCGCATTGGGGATCTGCAGCGCGGTGGAGATGATGACCACCGAGATGCAGTTCGGGAGCAGGTGCTTGCGGATGATCCAGCTTCCCTTCGCACCGGCCGCCTGGGACGCCAGGACGTACTCCTGCTCACGCAGGGAGAGAATCTGGCCGCGGATCAGGCGGGACATGGACACCCAGTACAGCACGCCGAAGACGATGAAAAGGCTGATGATGTTGCTGCCGATCTTTTCCAGGGCGGTGCCGGCCAGGGCCGGGCCCAGGGTCAGCTTCAGAACGCTTGCCAGAAGAATGACCATCAGCATGTCCGGCAGCGAGTAGATGATATCCACGATGCGCATGATGATCAGGTCGACCTTTCCGCCGCAGTAGCCCGCGATGGAGCCCACGGTCATGCCGATGAGCAGGACGATGATGCTGGCAAAGAAGCCGACGGCCAGAGAAATGCGCGTGCCGTAGACCACACGGATGAAGTAATCACGCCCGGCGGAGTCGGTGCCGAAGACATGGGGGAAGACCTTCTCCCCTGCTTCGATGTGCTTGAGCTCCGTCTTGCCGTAGGTGAAGGGCGCGAGGTTATTATAGGAGGAGTCCACGGGTTTGCCCGGGTTCACCCCCAGCATCTTGTCATAGGAATAGGGCCAGAACATGGGGATGAAGATGGACGAGAGGGTGATGATGACAATAATGATCAGCGAGACGGTCGCCACACGGTTTCGCAGCAGGCGCTTCATGCCATCCTTGAAGAAGGTGGAGGAAGGCCGCATCTGGACCATATACCGCTTTTCTTCTTCGCTCGCAGGGAGGAAATCGTCCACGTTCACATGCATGGTAAGTTTGCTTGACATGTCCGCCCCTCCTTATTCCAGATTGATTCTGGGGTCGACAACCTTGTAGAGGATGTCGCTCACCAGGTTCATCACGACGATCAGAACCGCAAGGACAATCGTCGTGCCCATAACCATCGGGTAGTCACGGTTGGTAATGCTGCTGACAAAGGCGCGGCCGATTCCCGGCACGGCAAAGATCTGCTCCACCACCAGGGAGCCGGTCACGATATAGGCCAGCATCGGGCCGAAGTAGGTGATGACCGGGATCAGGGAGTTTTTCAGCGCGTGGCCGAAGATGATTTTCCCGCCGGAAACGCCCTTGGCCTTGGCGGTGCGGATATAGTCCTGGCCCAGCACGTCCAGCATGGACGAACGGGTCAGACGCGTGATGTAGGCCATCGGGTAAAGCGCCAGGGTGATGATCGGAAGGATCAGGCCCTCGGGCGTCGAGCCGTTGGCCGGCAGCACCCGCAGCCGGATCGCGAAAACAACAAGCAGCAGCGATCCCATGATAAACGACGGCATGGAAACGAAGGCGGTGGTCAGCACCATGATGACCTTATCGATCAGCTTGTTCCGGCGCAGAGCGGCGACGGCCCCAAGCGGAATGCCCACCAGGGCGGCGAGACATGCCGCCACGACGCCGAGCCGGGCGGAGGTCTTCATGCCGTCGGCGATGATGTCGATGACCATGCGGCCGCGCTGCTTCAGAGACGGGCCGAAGTCGAACTTCGTCACGATATCCTTCAGATAGGTGAAATACTGCTGGATCAGGGGCTTGTCGAGGCCGTACTTGGCCTCCAGAGCGGCCTGCGCCGCGGCGGAGATTGCCTTCTCCCCCATGAACGGGCCGCCGGGTACCGCGTGCATGACAAAAAACGTCACCGTGATGACTACCCAGACCGTCACAATGGCGAGGAGAATGCGTTTGAGTATATACTTCAGTGTCTTGACATTCATTCGGGAATCGCCTTACCTCTTCTTTCACCGGATTTAAGGGGAATCTTCGTTTGCAGCATTCTTTGCTTCAGCAGTTCTTTACTTCTCTGCTATTATACTGAAATAAAGCCAAAAAAGCAAAACTCTTTGCCGCTTTCAGGACATTTTGTGGCCTATGGCGGTTTTTCGTCGCCATAGGCCAACTATTTTGTCTAATTTGATCAGGATCAGCGGTTTCTCATCAGGGTTTTCATGCGAAGGCTGTGATCCAGAATGCTCTTGCGCAGACGGAGGTTTTTCGGCGTGACTTCCAGAAGCTCGTCATCCGCCAGGAACTCCAGGCACTGCTCCAGGCTGAGGATCCGGGGCGGGATCAGGTGGAGCGCCTCGTCCGAACCGGAGGCACGGGTGTTGGTCAGGTGCTTGGTGCGGCAGACGTTCACGGGAACATCCTCGGCCTTCGGGCACACACCGACCACCATGCCGCCGTAGACCTTGGTCCCCGGGGTGATGAACATGGCGCCGCGCTCCTGGGCGTTCCAGATGCCGTAGGCCACGGCCTCGCCGGTCTCGAAGGCGATCAGGGAGCCGGTGCTGCGCCGGGCGATGTCGCCCTTGTAGGGTTCATACTTCTCAAACACCGAGGCGATAATCCCCTCGCCCTTGGTGTCGGTAAGGAACTCGTTCCGGTAGCCGAACAGGCCGCGGGACGGGACCAGGAACTCCATCTTCATGCGGTTGCCCACCGGGGTCATCTCCAGGAACTCGCCCTTGCGCTGGCCCAGCTTCTCCATGACGGAGCCCATGTAGTCCTGGGGCACGTCCACCACGACGCGCTCGACCGGTTCGCAGAGCTTTCCGTCGATCTCCTGGTACAGCACGCGCGGGGGCGAAACCTGGAACTCATAGCCCTCACGGCGCATGGTTTCGATCAGGATGGAGAGGCTCATCTCGCCGCGTCCGGCGACGTTGAAGCTGTCAGTGCTGTTTTCCACGTCGGTGACACGCAGCGACACGTCCTTCAGCGTCTCGCGCATCAGGCGGTCGCGGATCTGGCGGGAGGTGACGAACTTTCCTTCCCGTCCGGCAAAGGGACTGTCGTTGACGGAGAAGGTCATCTCCAGCGTCGGCGCGCTGATCTTCACAAAGGGCAGCGCTTCGGCGGCGCCCTTGGCGCAGACCGTGTCGCCGATGGTAATGTCGGGGATGCCGCTCATGGCGATGATATTGCCGGCGCCGGCTTCGGTCACGGGCACGCGGTTGAGGCCGTCGAACTCATAGAGGGAAACGGCTTTGGCCTTGAGCGTCGGCTCATCCGGATGGTGGAAGTTGCAGACCTCGATCTCCTGATTCTGGCGGATGACGCCGCGCTCGATGCGGCCGATCGCGATGCGCCCCACGTATTCGTTATAGTCCAGGCTGCTGACCAGCATCTGGAACGGGGCGTCCAAGTTCATCTCGGGCGCGGGAATATATTCCAGAATGGTTTCGAACAGAGGCTTCAGATCCGTCCCCTCCACCTCGGGGGAATAGCTCGCGGTGCCGTTGCGGCCGGAGCAGAACAGCATCGGGGAATCCAGCTGCTCATCCGTGGCGTCCAGATCCATCAGCAGCTCCAGCACCTCGTCCACGACCTCGTGAATCCGCTGGTCCGGGCGGTCGATCTTGTTGACCACCACGATCACGCGGTGACCCAGCTCCAGCGCACGGCTCAGGACGAAACGGGTCTGAGGCATCGGGCCTTCCGCCGCGTCAACCAGCAGGATGACGCCGTTGACCATCTTCAAAATACGCTCTACCTCGCCGCCGAAATCCGCGTGGCCCGGGGTGTCGACGATGTTAATCTTGGTGTCCCCGTAATACACGGCGGTGTTCTTGGCGAGTATGGTAATGCCGCGCTCGCGCTCCAGGTCGTTGGAGTCCATCACGCGGTCCACAATCTCCTGATTCTCACGATAAACGCCCGACTGTTTCAGCATCTCGTCCACGAGCGTGGTCTTGCCGTGATCGACGTGGGCAATGATGGCGACGTTTCTAAGCTTGTCCATTGGAATCCTCTCCTCTTTTTTATACGAAAATGGATTTTAACATTCCTTTGGTCAAATTGCAATAGGAAAGCTCCTATTTTTCGTATAAAATCACGAAAAACACAGGCTGGATTCTCCGTTCGGCGGTGATCCAGCCTGTGTGTCATTTTCGGGGCTCAGTTATGGGGGGGTCAGGTCGGGGTGCTCAGTTCGGGGGCTCGGTTCCATGGGGCGCTTTTCCGGAGGTTCTCTCCCGGGGCCTGCGCCTCTATCTTCCGTCTCTATCTCTTCCATAAATAAACCGGGATCGAGTATTCCATGCCGTAGCATTTGACGGTCAGTTCATTCTTCCCGGACGGCTTCAGCGCGGTGAACGAACAGCTCAGCCGGTCATCTCCCACGCTCAGATTCGCCGCCTCCGGATCGGAAAAGCTCCAGTAGAGCGGAGGATGGACCATTTTCGGGTCCACTTCCGCGGTCAGTTTGAGCGCCTTGTCCCCCACATACGCGGTGAAGCCGTCCGCACCCAGCTCTCCCCCGGCCGCATAGAGGCGGATCGCGGTCACGGAAGGCGTAATCGTCGGCCCGGGTGTGCGCGCCGGAATGTAGGTGACTTTCGAGGTAGGTTCCGGGGTGACCTCGGGCTTATCCGTAAACCGGGTCACATAAATGCCGGCGGTCAGGGACAGAACGATCAGGAGCGCGCCGACGGTGGCCGGAAGGATGGCGTGCCTGTTCCATTTCCGCTTCGGTTTTTCGTCCATCGCTGTATCCCCCCTTTGTTTTTTCCTTATCTTACCACTTTGGGACGGTGCGGGCAACAGGAAAACGGCGCTTTGCGGAAGCTTTTTTGAAGCGTTTCTCCGGCTCCGCGGATTCTCAAAGTCGAAGGGGGGCAGAGACGGAGGGGGCATTGCGCCGCTTTCAGCTTCTTTTTACAGAAATTTGAATTTGTCGCTATTTTTTAATTATTTTGTAAACACTTTCAACAGAGTTTTGAACGGGAGGAAGTACGGGAAAGATTGGGGATGCGGTATATGAGAGTTGGGGTTAATGATATCGTAATGATTGAATGATTCTTCCGTTTCAAATAGTTGAATTGTTCAACGATTTTCGATATAATAAGATTAATGATCCTGATTTGTTATTATGAGGGGGACTTAAAATGGATGGCACAGCAGTGTTGAGCAGTTTCAATAAATATACTACTTTTTCTTACGGCGGAAAAACATTAACTTTCCGCACCTGTGATGGACTCGAAAAGTATACAAAAGTTGTAACGTGGGACAATGGTTACCTGGAAGTTATGGCAAAATACAGGCAGCGGGATCATGAGATTGAAGAGTATATCGACCTGGATCCCATTTTGAGCGGTCTATATATGGACAAAGAGGCCTTTCTCAAGCCAATCAAGAATGTGAGGATTGAATATGTCTAATTACGAGTTGAATTGTATCGCCGAAAATGCAAAGTTTGTGGTATGCGGCTATGCATTTTCCCAGCGAGAGGATGGCTTTGTCAGCGTTTTGAATCTGAATCATCCTGATTGTGCAATGGTTGTCAATAACGATGGCGAAATTATAGAGACAAACATGGATCCTATTGAACAGCAGATTGTACTTGGATTGTGTAAAAAAAACCTGCAATTCATGGAGGACGACAATGCCTAAGTATTATCCCTTCAGAATCGCAGACCATTATTTGTATTTCACATCTGAATGCATTGTTGAAGCTATGCATGTGCATGCCAGTGATAAAAAACTGACTGAAGCAAATTCCGCCAAGTTCTTTGTCAAATCAGACGGCAGCACGGTCCTTCAGAAGCACGGCGACCTGAATTCACGAGAAATCAACGTAATCAGCAGATTCATCAAAGAAAACTATCTGGAGATGTACAAGATGTGGAAAGACTTCGGCGGTCAAGAATTCTATAAAGGTTAAGATAAGATAATACCAACTCGGAGCCGGCAATATGCAGATTGTATGTTGCCGGTATTTGTTTCTCTACTGAATCCTCTTTATTCGGCATCAGAAATTCGTCCACATCAATAAAACCGATCCAATCGCTCTCACACTGAAATTGCCTGATGCAATCCCTATAGCCATCCACCTGCGGTCCGCTTTCCGGACACCATAGCTCTCACAGAGCCGGCTGAACAGCTGCCGGCTGAAGTGAGGGCTTTTTCTTTCACACTGAGTCGATGTTGCATTGCCCTCATAACTGTTCTTTCAAATGATAAGTCACAGCTTCTTAACGGAAATGAGGCCGTATTCAGAACGTTTCCGTCAGTGATGCATTGGATTATCAGACACAAATCAGACTCAAAAAGAAGCAAACATCCGGATTATAGCGCTCTGGCCGGGATTGCTCTGGTAATGAGCATGGGAACCATGGCGGCATTTGGAGAAGACGCCCATTCCAATGTGACGGTCAATGTTACGGTAAACGGCCAAACCGGTCACGGGTACGGATATGTTCAGATCTTCCAAGGCACACAGGTTGTTGATGGAAATGAGCATAACCCTCTCGTAGATATTCAATGGGGAGATGAAATCGATGCTGCGAGAAGAACCGGTATAATCAATGCAGTGAATGAGGTTCTTGAATTGACCGGGACCGATGCTCTTGGCAGTGGGTCTACTGCAATTGAGGTTGCGGAGAAGATCGCGACCATGTCAACTGAACAGGCGACTGAATTGGCAAGACTTATATATAAAGTCGTCAGACCCGGTTACGGTCATGGACTGCACGAGGGTGTGAACGCAGTTGACCCCGGCTATTATTTGATTTACGATCAAATGGACGATGGTGGTCCTATTAATTTCAGCGATGCTTCAAATGCCGCACTGCTTCAGATGACAAAAGATATCACGATCACAACCAAAACCGATGCTCCTGTACAGGAGAAAAAGATCAAGGAAAACACTAAGTATCAGAAGGATGATTCGGTATCCACTTACCTTCAGAACCCTGATGGAACCAGAACCTATGGGGTCGGATATAATGATATTGCCGACTATAACATTGGAGACGCTGTACCATTTGAACTGCTGACTCGAATTCCGGACATGACGTATTATGACCGGTACACATTCATTTTTACCGATGCCATGACTCCAACTTTAACACTGGATAAGGACAGTATCGTTGTCACCATTGGAGATAAAACACTGACCCCAGGCACTGATTATATTGTACATGATGCGATCCCAGATTACTTAACGCGCTCTATTAGTGGTGGTCAAGATGTTTATAATACTGCTCAGATCAACACGATGATGAGCCTCCATAATGGTAGGTTTGGGACAGCAAATGGAAGCAGCTTTGCAATTGAATTCCAGAGTCAGGAAGATGATGATGATTTAGGCTTGCTGTATTTGGTAAATAAATACAAGGCGGAGATTGCAGGCAATGGGGACATGACTCTGGCAGAAATAGCACATTATCCGATCTGTGTCTCTTTCAATGCAACGCTCAACAGCGAGATGGATGCATCCGCTTATCGTGGTGGCATTGGTATCAATGGCTCTGTCCTTGTCTACAGCAACAAACCGGAGCGCACCGGAGGACTGGGCACTACTGTTGTTGATGCAGTAGCTGTATACACTTATGAATTGGGCATCGATAAAATTAATGGCGCAGAAGTGACCCTTCCCGAAACCGGTGTGAGTTATTATGACAAAGACGGAAATAGTGCGACACCAGAAGACGCTGTTAGAGCAAGATACGATGGAAAAAATTATGAAAAGATAAACGGAAAATGGATCGATACCAGCACTGTACTGCCCGGTGCGCAATTTACACTGCGGGCGATTACGGGCGAGCATGCCGGAAAATGGGTCACGGTCGATGCCAACAACAAAGTCAGCGGATGGCTTGATTCTGCACCAGCGGTTAGCTCTGCAGATGCAGCAACAGCAAAACAATCAGGCGTCTTTATCACCGGAAATAAAGATACGTATGGTAATCAAATCACGATTATCGGACTGGATGACGGTCAATACTTACTTCAAGAAATCAAGGCGCCGTCCAACTATAACATGTTGCAGAGTCCATTGAAAGTGACTATTACTGGTACTACAAATAATAGGCAGGATCTTGGAGTTCCTACTTCCTGGGATAGAGGTTCCCAATCTGTGAGAATTGAGACAATGAACGGAGACCTGTATGCGACGGGGTCGAACAAGGTGAGTATTGTCAACAACGCAGGCGCTGTCCTTCCCAGCACCGGTGGTATCGGCACCACGATCTTCTACGTAGTCGGCAGCATCCTCGTCATCGCCGCAGGCGTCCTGCTCATCACAAAGAAGCGCATGAGCAGAGAGGGATAATTCCTTACCGCAAATCCGCAAATAACCAAAGAGAGCTGGTTCCCGGAGAGCCGGCTCTCTTTTTACAGAACCCGTATCAAATTTTATCTTACATCTGGAAGAGCACAATAGATCATTATAAATAAAAACATTGTTCAAAAAATCATATAATTATCAAAAATCCTCTTACCTGACACAAAGAACGGAAGAGGATATTTTGTGCGCCTATTTTAAGCTGAAGAAAATCTTTATTTGATATATAATAAAGATAAAATTGCAAAAAACAATATTATTCATACACAGAAAGTGGAAAGTCCCGTAAACTATTCTGAAAAGGAGTGAGACCTTCAGGGTCGGTATTTCAGATTCAAGGGGGAATCCACATGAGACGCATGTTTCCAAAACTACCGCACGGCTATGGGTCAATTCGCTTCCTGGGCCCGGGGAGAGCAAAGCCCTATGCAGTTCATCTGCCGGGAAAAAATGCGGAGAGGCAAAAGGCAATCTGCTATGTATCCGACTGGTTTATCGGCTTTGCTGTCCTGACCGCGTGGCATGCCGGCGTTTATTATCCGGGGCTGGAGGATGAGATCTATCGAAAAACAAGGCCAGAGATCACGGGCAGCAGCCCGAATGAACTCTGTAGCCGGATCATCAAAGACTACAGCCGGATGAACCACCGGAAACACGGCTGCAGCATCGGAGAGATCTATGAGCTGTTTGCGGATTGGAAATATGGGGAGTGCGCCGCCCGGCAGCTGTCGTCGGATTCCAGAGCAGCGACGGAAGCGGCATTTGAGCTTCTGCGCCCCTACCACAGCCGCCTTCTTGATGATGTGACGATTCAGGAGTGGCAGGAGCGGGTCAACAAGCTTGGGAAGCAGTACAGCCGCTCAACGGTGCGAAATGTGGTCTGTCTGATTAAAAACCTGTATGGGTATGCGGTTCCCCGTGAACTGTGCAGGAAGGATTTCGGCCGATACGTCGTCATGCCGAAGACCAAACCGGAGGTCCACTATGAGCCTTTTACGGATGAGGAGCTGAAGGTTCTCTGGGGCAGGCGGGAAGATCCTGTTGTGAAGATGATTCTGGTCATGTGTTATTCCGGCTTCCGTGTCAGCGCCTATGTTCAGGACGATTTTGAAGTGAATTTGGACGAGGGGTATTTCAAAGGAGGCATCAAGACCGAGGCCGGTCGGAACCGCGTGGTCCCGATCCATTCTGCAATTCTGCCGCTGCTGAAGTCTATGGTTCCGCAAGAGGGAGAGAAACCGGCTTTCTTCTGCGGGAGGAGCATCTCGCAGTTTCGACGCGATATGAAAGTAACCCTATGCCGTCTCGGACTGAAAGAAAAAAGCCCTCACTCGTGCCGGCATACATTCAGTCGGCTCTGTGAGAGCTATGGCGTCCGGGAGGCAGACCGCAAGCGGATGATGGGGCACAGTTTCGGAAATGATATCACCAACGGCGTCTATGGCCACCGCACGCCGGAGGAACTGCGTGCGGAGATTGAGAAGATCAAAATACTATCTGGAGCGCCGTCATGTTAAGTTTTCAACCGATGTTCCCCCGGTTTGGAAACGGACACGTATTGCTCCGGATTACACGTATTTCATCTGCTGGCCGCAGTCCAGACACAGGAGCCGTAGTCCGTCACGTTTTGCCCAGACACAGGCTCCGCAGCACGGGCAGACAATGATCCGGGCTTCGGTCGTCCCGTCTTCCGCTGTTGGTGTCGCTGTCGGTGTCACTGTCTGTGCCCCTGTCGGTCCCTCCACGGCAGCGACCTGCGCTTCCGCAGCCTGGGCTGTCATGGGGTCACAGACAGGCGGAACCACGACCTCTCCCCCTTCTATCGGAAGAGCTTCCGCTCCTCCCGTCAACGGGACTTCTGTCGGCGCTTCCATCGGTGCTTCCGTCATCGACACGACAAACTCTTCCGCAGACGGAAGGTCGGTGCCCGTCCGCATGGCTTCCAGAACCCCTCTGATCTCGTTGCCGAGCTGGAGGCAATTGACATACTCGTTCAGGCCTGGAGACATCACTGCCCCGGCCTGCAGCCCAAAGTCTCCCGCCATCGGAGTCTCGCCCGTCTTCACATGGCCGTTGGAGATGGACCAGCGCATCCGGTCAAAGTACGGATGATTGACAAAGGCCTCCACACTGAACGCGTAGGAATACTCATAGCGCGGCGGATCATAGCTGACCGACTTGCCTTCCGGGTCCTTGGTCATCAGTTCATGGCGGTTCTCGTCGATGTCCAGATTGCAGCCGGTTACCTGCCCGAACTCCAGGACATCCGGGTTGGCCTCGGAAAGCTTCGAGGAGGAAGTCACCATGAATTTTTTCGCATCCTCATCGATCAGCAGGCGGGTATATTTCCCGATGCTGCGCGTCGGATGGAAGGCCGCAACCGCTTTCCTGTTCTCCTCCCGATAGGCCAGCTGCCCGGCAATTTCCTCTTTGGTGCTCTGCCGTCTTTCACTGAACCAGGGAGAGAGCTTTGCGGCACAGTCCTTGCACATATTGCCGTCTTCCAGCTTTTTGTTCCCGAGCAGGCCGATTTTCGCGCCGCAGAAATCGCATGTTTTCTTGTCAAACAGTCCCATAATGAATCGCCTCTTTTCCACATATAATTTTTGAACCTGTGTCTGTCAATGAGTATAGAGGACATAGGAACAAAAGTCAACTCATGACCATGTCTGTCCCGGGCTCATTCAGGCATCCATGAGTGCAGAAGATGGACAGACTCATATCTGCCCATCTTGAACCATACCTTCCACATCTCGACCGGCAAACAGGATACGGCCGATCAGGACAGTATTCAATTCGTTATCTACGCGGTAATAAGCAATGTAGTTTCCCACAAGCAAGGTATGAACACCTGTTGAATGCCAGGGTTCCCAGTCAACAAGGACGTACCGTTCTGGCATTCTGTTAAGAGTTTTAATCTCTTTCCGAATCTTAGCGATAAGCTTTCCAGCGGTATCCTTCTGCAGAAGATGAAACGCAATGTACGAATAGATGTCCTTCAAGTCGTCCAGGGCATCAGGAGAGTAGTTTATTCTGTATTTTCTGCTCATATGCCGAATTCCCTGGCAAATATTTGATCTACTTCCTCCTCGGAATAAACCCCGTATTTCGCGGAATCAAAGCCCTTCTGAAGTTCCGCATCCAACTGTTCTCTGGTTAGCGAGCCAACAGCAACAGGCTTCCTTACGGGAAGTTTAGACTCAAAGGGCATACCGCGTTCCAGAATGATCTGGCTGTACAGCATTTGAATAGCAGCGGAAGGGGAAATACCCAACTGGGCAAGTATGCCTTCAGCCGTATCTTTTAAGTTTGTATCTATACGGGCATAAACGGCAGTTGTGTTAGCCATTTTGATCACGCTCCTTCACGCAAACAGTATAGCTCAATAAAAGGAGAAATGCAAGCATCTGCAAGCAAAGATTTTTCTGCTAATACGAGATTCCATGGCGACATAGAGGTTGCTCAATAGCAAAAATAAGATCTAGTCACAGTTGATATGTCGGGGTTTGAATGATGCCAAAGGGGCGCATATAAAGATTACTCTGTCAAAGTTGGGACATGAGCTGCCATGAAGCCAGCTTTTAATTACTTACACCTCGCCGTGTGTGTTAAACACAGGGGTCAGTCCCTTGCGCTGGGGGTATAGCACAGCTGTTAGGATAATCGAACAACATATAATATGTGGAGAGCCAGCTGCATGCCGGTTCTCTTGTAATATTTAGTTGGGTTACTGATTCTAACCCTTTCTGTATAAAAGAAGCAGGCCCTTTCGGACCTGCCTCAGTGTGTTTATGGAATTGTGCGAATTACTCGCGGCCCATGCGCTTCTTGGTGATGAGCAGGACGCCTGCTGCAACGACCAGGATGCTGCCGACTACATAGAAGATCGTGGTACCGATACCACCGGTGCTGGGAAGGACTGCGCCGGACTGGTTGACAACTTTGCCACTGATCACACCGGAATAAGTCGTAACAGCAGCAGTATCCGCTGTTGCTTCTGTCGTCGTTGATTCGACAACAAAGCCCGCTGTCGCCGGAGATACTGTCAAAGTTTTAAGCTTAGGATCTGCGGAATCGGTGTCATAAGTAGCTTCAACTTTGATTACAATATCAGCACACTTGTTATAGCCTGTAGGAACGGTCGTCTCAACGAGCTTGTACTCACCCGCATCCTGGCCATTGAATGTGAATGTAGTTACACCGGTAATCTCTCTGCCAATCTTGAGGTAGCCATCTGCATCTGCCCCTTGAGTACCAGTGGGTACTTTCTTGTAGAGCGTAAATCCAGCGCCTTCAAGTTCTTTAGTCTTGAAGTACTTAGTCCCAATCTGTACATAATCTGCTTTTTCAGCATCAGTCAACTTACTGTACGCAGTTGCATCGATTCCAGCTCCATCCGGCTCTACCTTCAGGGCTTCGATCTTATAAGTGAAGACAATAACTTTATCTTCAGGGGTCTTACCGTGCTGAGTGCCATTCGGGTTGTTAGAGAACTCAATATAGCTTACGTTCGGGTTGCCTTGGGAACCAATTACTGCGTCTTCAGTCAGTTCAGACTCATATTCGACGCGGATGACACTATTAGCTCCAATAAGAGCCGTGCCTGAACTATCTTTAATGGTCTTAAGGTCATTAAAGATGATTTCAAAGGTGCAGTCATCATCGAATCCTGTCGTCTTTATGGTATAATAGCTGTCATCGATTTCTGTTGTACCTGTTTCTCCAAGATAAACCTTTACAGTTGATGCATCGAAAGCAAGACCATCGCTTTCTTCATCGTGGAATGCAAAGTAATAATGATCATACTTTGCATAGTCACCTGCTACCTTACCAGTAAGTTTAAATGGAACTTTATCGCCAATATCGTAGTCAGCTGCATCCTGCCAATTAGTTGTTGAACCAGTGGTGTCATTCTTTTCTTGTACTTTCTTTTCAGAAGTGGTAGTGGTATCTTTTGCGGTTACTGTAATATCATTAACCACCTTAAGCATGAAGTCTGAATAAGTCTGACCCTCGGGCATGTCGTCTTCATCAGTTGAATCAACAATTAAATAATAACCTGCAGCCAAGCCCTCAATCTTGGTTGTGCCGGTGGTACCAGTTCCTTTTGTATTATTTTCAATAATCTTTGATATTGCTATGAGGCCTGCGCTATCGTTGTCATATCCGCTAAGGACTTCAGCTACGTCAGCAGCACTTGTACATGCGGAAAAATCAGAGCCATAAGTAGTATCTCCTTTTAGTGCAGTAAGAAGATCATCGCCATCTACGCCATTACCCCAAGTGATGTTGGAAAGCACCAGATTACCATTGGCGTCTTCAGCAAGATCACCAGCAAACACCTGGTACGCGGTGTAGCTGTGATCCGCGGTTGTGCTCATTGTAATTACGAAACCACTTTCTGCATCCGGGGTAACCGGTGTAGGTGTAGATGTATCCGCCGCAAAAGCGGACACGCTGAGGCTCATTACCAGAGCAATAATGAGCACGATGCCAAGGAGTTTTGTGAATTTCTTCATATTCCTTTTCCTTTCTTTTTTGTCCCTGATGGGATCAATTATTTTTTTGTCCCACCCGGGACGGGTATTTGAAGTTGCCAGGGGTCTGCCGGGATCAAATGAAATGCTTTTGGAAGTCCTGCTGTTCTGATCTCCTAATTCCCTCTGTCTGATTCACTGGGGTCAGTATAGCATACGAAGAATCAATAAACCAATCAATAAACCGACAAACTTTGCGCAGGTGGCAAAAAATCCTTAGACTTCTTTTATGGCATAATAATCCAACTCGTATAATACATCATAATTATAAAAATAGCAAGAGGAAAACGTCACTGGAATGACACTTTTTTCAAAAGAGCTGGAAAACAACCGAAATTCTATTCGCACAGGATCAAAAAAGCAAAACATTTCTCTTGACAGGCCGGAGGCCAGATGATAATATAACTCGCGTCGTCCGCGAACTCAGCTTCGGGGTCATGCCGCCGCTGCGGTAGCCTTTCCGCCCGTTGCCGTGTCGCAGGACAGAATAAAATAAGAAAGGAACGCACACCATGATCACCAAAGAGAAAAAGACCGAAGTCATCGGCCAGAACGCCACCCACGAGAACGACACCGGTTCTCCCGAAGTCCAGATCGCAATTCTTTCCGAGCG
>CADAPN010000018.1 GCA_902789835.1 Oscillospiraceae bacterium | reverse complement strand
CAATCGTCCTGGTGGAGATAAGCGGGATCGAACCGCTGACCTCTTGAATGCCATTCAAGCGCTCTCCCAGCTGAGCTATACCCCCGTGAACAAGCGATACTATAGCAGAAACCGAACTGAATGTCAAGCATTTTTTGTCTGACAGACAATCTTTTTTTCCGTGTTCTCCCGGTCGTTGAAGACCCCCTCGTTCCGGGAACGGATCAGACACACGATAAACGCAAGAGGAATCTGATAGACGCTGTTGAATTCATCGTGTGTCTTTCCGTCCCTTTTTATTGCTTGGAAACTGTGCTCCCGCAGCCGGGCATAAGTACGGCAGATTTCCTTAAACTGATTTTCCCATTGTGTATGCCAGCTCCAGTGCGGGGTGCGCCGGATTCTCTCCTGCTTCGGTAACGCCGCCCATGAATACGGTTCCGGCGAGCTTTGCGCGCTCAAAGCATTCGATCCAGCCCTCAACGCCGTTCACGGCCCGCTGGGGCACGGTCTCCTCGCTCTCGGCGGCGGCCGTGAGCAGATACACATCGCGGAACGCATAGTCGCTGGGGAACAGCGGATTCAGGCGGTCCAGCAGGGTCTTGAGCTGGCCGGACATTTCGTAGTAATAGATCGGCGTGGCAAAGACCAGCACGTCGGCCTCCAGTGCCTTCTGGCAGATTGCGTCCGCGTCATCGCGGATCACGCAGCGCTGTTTTTCCTGACATACAAAGCAGCCGCGGCAGAAATTCACAGTCTTGCCGCGCAGGGAGATCAATTCCGCCTCATGTCCCGCTTCCTGGGCGCCCCTGGCAAAAGCCTTTGCCAGCGCTTCGGAATTGCTTTTTAAACGGGGACTCGTCGATACGATCAGTATTTTTTTCATGTCTTCCTCCTGTTATTCCAAAGTCAGCGTGATCGTAACGTCGCCGCTTCCCAGCAGCGCGTTCAGCTCCGACGCCGACTTGTCCACAATTCTCCCAAGCCTGGTATAGGCCCAGGAGTTAGAGCCGTAGAAAACCACGAGCTGGTTTCCGGAATAGAGAACGATATCGCCGGCTTGCGTTGTCGTCTGGCTGTCCTCACGGGGCAGGCTCTTGCCGATGGATCCGACCTGTTCAAACCCGCCATACATGGACATTTGAATGCGCAGGCCGTCCTGCGCAAGCTCCTTCAGCGCTTCCACCGATTCGTTATCTTCCCACGCGACTTCTACATCCGTCTCGCCGATCTTCATTTGCATCGTTTCCACTTCCTCGCTTTCTGTGCTGCCGTCCTGGGGCTGTTCGGTTACAGGCGCTTCTTCTATCGCGGCCGCTTCTGAATGCTGCGTCGGTTCCGGCACGGGTGTTGCCTGACTTTGGGTACTGCCGCAGCCGCTGCAAAGGGCAGCCATTATGATGATAAGAAGCATGGAGCGTGCTGGTTTCACGGTTGAATCATCCTTTCGTGGCTGCATAGTTTCAGTACCAATCGTGCTTTTCGCCCCGATCCAGGGCGGACATGGCCTCCATCTCAGCCGCGGTCAGTTCGAAGCCGAACAGATCCAGGTTTTCCTTGATATGCTCCGGATTGCCTGAACCCGGGATCACCACGACACCGCGCTGCAGATCCCAGCGCAAAATCACCTGTGCGGCGGTTACCCCATGCGCGCCGGCAATGGAGCTGATGGTATCGTCATTCAGCAGTTCGGCCGTATAGCCGCGCCCGCCCAGGGGATACCAGCACTGGACGACAATCCCCTTCTCCTGAATGAACGGTACAACATCCTTCTCCTGATAATAAGGATGGATTTCATTCTGCACCAGCGCAGGCGTGATCGAAACCTGGGGCAGAAACGAGCTCAGTTCTTTTACGTACCAGTTGGAAAGACCCAGAGAGTGGATTTTGCCCTCCTCCACATAGCGCTCCATGGCCTTGTAAGCCTTCACATCATCCGTGCCCGGATGGTGCAGCAGCATCATATCGATATAGCCGATATCCAGCTTTTCCAGCGCCATGTCGATGGCTGCCTCCGGATCGTGAAACTGGTTAGGGTAAATCTTGGTGATCACAAAGATTTCCTCTCTTGCGATCCCGTACTCCTCCATGGCCTGACGCACGCCCTCTCCAACGGCGTCCTCGTTTCCGTACATGTATGCCGTGTCGATCAGGCGCCCGCCGTTTTGAAGAAGTGTCTTGACAGAATTGACGCAGGTATCATAATCCAGCGCATAGGTGCCGAGTCCGAGAATCGGCATTTCATAACCGCTGTTGAGCAGCACTGTTTTCGTTTCAAAATCAAACTTTCCGATCATCTCTGCTTCTTCCTTCTCTCTTCCGGAACTTCCATCGCCGGCAGCCTGCGCTGCCTCCGTCTGCCATGCCGCGCCGCAGAAAGTGAGGCAGAGCATCAGCAGTGCAGCCGGCAGAATTCTATGTATGATTTTTTTCCATTTCATGTGCTGCCTCCTTCATCTGTTTCGGGTTTCACGGATCAGCCCGGCCGGCCGACCATCTCGCTATTCTCCCGCGTTTCTTACGTTTAGAGAATACCATATCGCAAAGCTGTATGCAAATAGCTATAACGAATATCGTGATATTCTAAATCCGCATATCAGGAAGCGCACCACGGTACTTCCTACACTCCGATCTTTCTTGCGATCGCACCATAGGGAAGTATGCTCGGCAGAGAGCCGGACAGCTCAAGGTGTTGTCTCCTCATGGCGCATCAGCTTTCCCCCAAAAAGCCGGATAAGCAAGCAGGTGTCTCAGCCCGACATGAACGAACGGTTGGCGAAACTCCAGTGTAATTGGCCTGCATGGATTGTACGGCTCTGTAATCTGAATTGTTACCATAGTCACTTCTGCGGCGCAAGCGTGTGTTTTACGCTGAGGTACGCATCTCAAGTGCTTTCATATTGCAATTGACAGCTTCAACGCATTTCTTCCTTATCATAAACACTGGCGCTTGCCACGACTATAGCGTTTATGATATGATTAGAACCAAGGATGAAATAATAATCAAAAGAACGCTTTCAATCAATCAGGAAAAGTGAACAACTTATAAAAGGACAGGGACTTATGAAAATTGAAATAACCGAAAAGGGCAGCGAAGCCTTTTACAGAGAAGTCGTAAACATCACCGCACAATACCGCGGCATTCTCAAAAATCATCACTACAGGCTGAAGGACTACTTCAAGCAGTTCAGGCTTCTCCTCATCCTGGGTGCGGCAATTCTCGTGATTCTCATCCTGATGGCAATATCCTGGGGCGCCAAACCGTTTCAATATGCGGTCATCGGTGCGCTCGGCATCGAAGTCGTGATGTGTGCGGTATATCTTTATGCCCTGAACAAGATGCTCAGGACGATGATGGCAGATTCCGTCACAACGGTCATAACCCTCGATGACACAGGCGTTGAATTCAACAAGGTTGGAGCGCAGATCATAAAGCTTGCATGGGATAACATAGCTGTCGTGCGTGTCTTTCAGGAGAGTCTCACGTTCGTCTCGGCCGATCGCAAGGGGTTCGTGATCGCCATAGCGAAGCAGTATGCAGGAGGGATTCCGACCTGGCTTCGGGAACATCAGCCGTCCGTCGAAGTAATTGAAAGTGTAAAATAGCATCTGTGCCCAGTGATTCAGGCAAACGAAGGCAGCCTGCAAAGGCTGGGTTTCGAGCGTGCAAACTATAATCGATTAGGAGAGGCTGAGGCGCACGCTTGCTATTTCGAATTCTGGTTGAAACCTCCGATCCTGTTTTATTTACAAGTCCTGGCAAATCTAAAGTAGTACTTTGGATTTGTCAAAAAAGATGATGTTCACCTATGCAGCAGTCACTTTGAAGAAGCTGACTGCTGCTTAAACACAGTTTTCTAACGGATCATTTTCATTTTTTATAAGAAAGACCTCATAATGTCTAAAAAAACAAGCCGCAGACTGTTCATCTACGGCTTGTTTTTGCGGTTTTCACCGCGGATTGGCGGAGGGTAAGGGATTCGAACCCCTGTGGACTTTCGCCCTAACGGTTTTCAAGACCGCCCCGTTGTGACCGCTTCGGTAACCCTCCATGAGCAAAGGGATTATAACAGATTTTACCTCACAGTGCAAGTATCTTCCTGGTATAATCCTCAATGAAATGCGTTTCAAGTCAATCTCCCCGCCCGCGGCGGGGAGATTGAGATCACGCGGCAGATTATACTGACAAGCAGTATGGTATCCCCTGTTTCTTATTTCAGGAGCAGCTTCTTCGCGCTGTTATAGATCTGCGTACCGATCTTCTGGCCGTATTTTTTCACGACGGCCCGGTAGACCAGCTGCTTCATGTTCTTGTCGGAGCGGTATTTCTCCGCCTGGGCCTGAATAAACTCCGTTGCCGCGGCGTTGATTCCGGCTGCCTCCAGCGCGGCAGCTGTGGACGCGTCAAGCGGTTTTGCCTCTGCTTTCGGCTTGGCGGACTCGGAAGACTTGGCCTCCGCCTGTTTGGGCGCAGATTTCGCCTCTGCGCTCTTTTCCGCCTTCTTCTCGGCCGGTGCCTGTTCCGCTGGTTTCTCTTCGCTTAGCTTCTCTACCGGAACGGGTGTCACCTGAACCGGGACCGTTTCCACAGCGGGCGCCGCTTCCATCGCCGGTGCCGTTACCGCAGTCGGTGCGGCAGCTGCGGCCGCGGAGGCGGTCGTCTGCTGCTCCTGCTTGGCGCCGCGCTGGCGCTGGGTGCGCTGACGGCCTCTGGTTCTGTTCTGAGCGGTTCTTCCGCTCTCCTGCTTCGGTTCTGCGACTGCGACAGAAGCCTGTTCGGTTTTTGCGGCAAGCTCTTCCGTCGCCGCGGGCGCCGGTGCCGGTTCAGCGGGTTCTGCAGCGGGTGCAGGCTGCTCCGCGACCGTCTTCTGCACCTGGGCACGGCGCTGCGGATTCGCCGCGGGCTGGGGCTTCACCGGCTCTGCTTTCGGCTTGAGGTCGGTGGTCTTACGGATCCGGACACGCAGGCCGCTGCCGCGCTTGTTCCAGAACTCGGCCACCTTGGCAAAACCGTTGTCGTTGCTCACGATGTCATAGTAGAGCTCCTGCGGGCGGGTGCCGATCAGGTAGCCGAGGAAACTGACCAGCGCCAGATCGAGGCTCTGCTTGCCGCTCTCGGCTTCGATGAAGTGCAGCTGTCCGCTGCGCATGCCGGCCAGGGCCGACATACTGATCTTGGCGACGTTGCGGGTAAAGAAGCAGTAAACCGCATCCTTGTCGCCGAGACGTCCCAGGGCGCTGAAGCCCTCTTCGTGAACATTTTCAAAATCAATCAGATAAATCATAAATGAAATACAAAACCTTTCAAATAAACAAGATAGAATTGCTGCCGACCGATGCTCAGCGCCGCCAGGTACGCGGCATCAGAAGCACCAGAATCGGGTAGATCTCCAGCCGCCCCAGCAGCATTGCCAGAGACAGCAGGAGCTTGCTTCGGACCGTGAAGAACGCAAAGTTTCCCGCAGGCCCGATGATCGGGGTCATGCCCGGTCCCACGTTGGAGAGGCACGAGAGCGACGCCGTGAAACAGGTCGCGATATCCTTCCCGTCCAGGGATAGGAGCAGCGAAAACACAACCAGCAGCACAACATACAGCGACACGAAGGTATAGGTTGCCCGGATGGTCTCCCCCTCCACGCGCTGTCCGTCCAGCTGGACCCGGACCACGTTGCGCGGCCGGCTGATATGCCGCAGATCCGCCATCACGGACTTGAAGAGGATCATCAGCCTGGAGAGCTTGATGCCGCCGCCTGTGCTGCCGGCGCAGCCTCCGCAGAACATCAGCAGGATCAGAACCCACTTACAAATCTCCGGCCAGCGGGTGAAGTCCGAAGTGCCGAAGCCGGTCGTGCTGATCACCGTGGTGACGTTGAAGAACGCATCATGCAGGGCATAGCGGAAGGAATACCCGGCTTCCCGCCACAGCGAGCAGGCGATCACCAGCACCGAAGCCGCAATCAGCAGAAGGAAATCCCGCAGTTCTTCGTTCTTCAGCGCTTTGCCGACAGAGCCGATCAGGATGAGATAATAGAGGTTGAAGTTCAGGCCGAAGAGGATCATGAACACCCCAAGCACCGTCTCGATCGCCTGACTGCGGAAGCCGGAAATGCTGTTGGACATGGTGGAAAAGCCGCCTGTCCCCGCCGTCGAAAACGCGTGCAGCAGCGCGTCATAGAAGCTCATGCCCATCATCAGCAGCACCAGCGCCTCAATGAGCGTAAGGGCGATGTAGATCATGTAGAGGATCCTGGCCGTGTGGCGGACGCGGGGGACGAGCTTTCCCACCGTCGGCCCGGGAACCTCGGCACGCATGATGTGCATGGAGTGTTCCCCGCTCATGGGAAGCACCGCCATCAGGAAGACCAGAACGCCCATGCCGCCGATCCAGTGGGTGAACACCCGCCAGAACATTACGCCGCGCGGCATGCCGTCGAAGTTGGACAGCACCGTGGCGCCGGTCGTTGTAAGCCCGGAAACGGTCTCAAACAGCGCGTCAATGTAATGCGGCATGCTGCCCGACAGGACAAAGGGCAGCGCCCCGATCAGGGAAATCAGAATCCAGCCCAGCCCGACAATCACAAAGCCGTCGCGGGCGACGAGGCTTCCCTTCTCCGGCTTTGACAGGAGCAGGAGAAGTCCGCCCGGCACCGTCGCGGCCGCCATGGTTCCCAGGAACGGGAGCGGCGACTCCCGGAAGCAGAGCCCCGCGATGAGCGGCAGGAGCATCAGCGCCGCGTAGATCAGAAGAATAAGTCCAAGGACCCGGCCGATCATGCGATAGTTCATCGGGCGGTCTCCAGAATCTCATCCAGGCTGCGCAGGCGGCCCGCCGCCGTCACCACGATGGCGTGGTCTCCGGGCATGATCACGGTGTTGCCGTTCGGGAGAATGGTCTTCGAACCGCGGATCAGGGCACTGATCAGCACGTTCTCCCGCAGATGCAGTTCCCGCAGAGGGACGTGAACACAGGCGGACTCTTCCAGCACCTGGAACTCCAGCACCTCGACCTTCCCGTCCACCAGGCGGTAAAGCGTCTCGACGCTGCTGCCGGCGGAGTCGCTCAGCCCGCGGACATAGCGCGCAAGCTGCAGCGCGACAATCTCCTTGGGCGAAACAATGCTGTCCAGGCCGGAATCGTTCAGGATGTCGGCAAAGTGCTCGTGATTGACCTTGGTCACCACCTTCTCCACCCTGCAGCTGCGTGCGTAGAGCGAGGTGATGATGTTGTCCCCGTCATCTCCGGTCAGCGCCACAAATCCGTCTGTCGTGGCGATGCCGTCCTCCTGCAGCACATCGCTGTAAGTGGCGTCGCCGCAGACAATGTGGGCCTGGGGCACCAGATCGCAGAGCAGATCGCAGCGCTCCCGGCTGCGTTCGATGATTGTGACGTCGATGCCGCTGTCCTCCAGGAGGCGGGTCAGATAGACCGCCGTGCGGCCGCCGCCCATGATCATCACCCGTCTGACCGGACGCTTGTACTCCCCGATGGCGACAAAAAACCTTCTCAGCTCTCTGGAAGATCCGGTGATGCTGAGCCGGTCGCCGCTGCGCAGGACCGTATTGCCGTTCGGGATCAGGGCGTTTCCTTCCCGCTCCACCAGGGCAACCAGGACCCGTGCGCCGAAACGCGTGCCGAGATCCCGCAGCAGGACGCCGTCCAGCGCACCCTTTTCCGGGATTCGATGCTCAACGATCTCGACACTGCCTTTGGAAAAAGCGTCCACCCGGGATGCCCCCGGGAAGCGCAGAATCCGCGAGATCTCCTTGGCGCACTCATATTCCGGATTGATGATCTGGGAAAGGCCCATGGCATCGCGCAGAAAGGACACCTGGTGCAGATACAGCGGGTCCCGGATCCGGGCGATCACGTGTTTGGCCCCCAGCTTTCGGGACGCAATGCCGCAGACCATATTCACTTCATCCTTTTCCGTCGCGGCCACCACAAGGTCCGCCGCGCCGACGCCGGCGCCGCGGAGCGCCTCAGGATCGGCGGCGTTTCCCTCCACGCAGATGACGTCGAGGTCGTTCGACACCTGAGAGACGGTTTCGGGGTCCAGATCGATGACGGTGACGTCGTTCTCCTCTTCCGAGAGAACCGCCGCCACGGTGCGGCCTACCTTGCCTGTACCGGCAATGACGATTTTCACTGCAGATATCCTCCCATGTCAAAGGGATGAAACAGTTCATCCTTTCGGAGATAAAGCGGATGGTGCGGATGTCCGGCCTTGGAGCACTTCCCCGCACAGACCCACTGAGCGCCGAAGTCCTGACCAATCTGGAACATGTCCCGGACACAATCCCGGAGCCATGCCCGTTTTTCAATGATGGCGCCCCAGGCCGCCCACACCACCGGCGTCCGGCCGCCGGATGCCGCCATCTGCAGCAGGGCGCGGAAAGCCTCCATGTTCTCGTGATGCAGGCGCTCATTGCGCTGCGTGTCCATGTCGTCCGGCCGTGTGGCCCGCTGGGCATAGACGTTGAACATCAGCCAGCTGTCAAAGGCATTGGCGGCCGCGATGCGCGACACGGACTTCAGCGTCGGGTCGAGATTGTCCGGTTCGGCGGTGGACGGGTTGATCCCCGCGCAGATCACCGGGTACTCCCCCCTCGTCCCGAGAACGTAACGGTACTCCGTATAGAAATCCGGGATATAGAGCCACTTCTCACGGTCATAGTCTTCCCTGCTGCTGCGGATTCCGGCTTCCTGGAAGCTCAGGATCTCCATGGCGCTGGTATCACTCTGCGGAATATGCATGCTCGCTTCTCCTTATCCGAGTCTGGAAAAGATCTGGATCAGCAGCGGAATGGTCACAATCGAGCAGATCGTGCTGTGCTGGACCGCTTCAGATGCAAACACCCCATCCCGGCCGTACTGGATGGCGATGACCGAGACGATGACGGCGCTGGGGGCGGCCGCGATGATCATGCAGGTCATGAGCAGGACCGGATCGTCCGTAAGGAAGCGGCAGATCACCCAGGTCAGGACCGGAATCAGAAGAAGCCGAACCGCACTCAGGACCGCAAGCTTCGGCTTGCGGAACGCATCCAGCAGGCTCACCGAACCAAGCGACGCGCCGATTACCATCATCGACATGGGCATCGTAGCCCCGGAGAGCGAGCTGAAAATGTCCGTAATGACCTTCGGCACCGTGATGTCCGCCAGCAGGATCACAAGCCCCAGCAGGGTCGCGATCAGGGGAATGCTGAACATATCCTTCACCCGGAGCTTTCCGGATTCCGTTCCCCGGATTCTCCACACCCCATAGGAGTAGAGAAAAACGTTGAAGGGGATGCAGGAGAGCGAGACAATAAACACAGCATAGGCGCCATAGAGCGCCCCGGCGATGGGCAGTGCGATGAACATGGAATTGCCGACACCCATCAGGATCTCATAGGAAGGCGCGTTGGCGGCTTCCACCCGGACCAGCCGGGTCACCGCCCACGCCGTCACATAGCCGATCAGCGTCATCACGAAAGTCAGAAGGATAATCTCCGGGAGATTGGAGAGGTCTCTCTCCGCGCCGGTGGAGATCATGGAGTTCAGGATCGTTCCGACCATGAACACGTTCAGGACCAGACTGCTGGCCGTGCGGGTAAAGGCGGGGCCGATCACACCGCGGCGTGCCATCAGGTAGCCGATGAGCATGAGGACGACGAAGACAAGCATTTTGCTCAGCAGGGTTGACAATTCCATAGGTGCACCTCAAATATGCAGGATCAGTTTTGCCATGTAGATATAGATCAGCAGGGAAACCGTGTCGGTAACGGTGGAGATCAGCGGATTTGCCATGACCGCCGGGTCGACGCCGATCTTTTCCGCGGCAATCGGCAGCATGCTGCCCACCACCTTGGCAAAGATGACGATAAACAGAATCGCAAGACTTACGGTCAGGGCCACGGAGACCGTGATGCCGTCATTGTGCATGATCATTCCGTCCAGGACCAGCATCTTGACAAAATTCACCGCGCAGAGCGTCACACCGCAGAGAAAGGCCACCCGGAACTCCTTCCACATGACACTGAAGGCGTCTTTCGGCTCGGTATCCCCCAGGGACAGCGAGCGGATGACCGCGGTGCTGGCCTGGGCGCCGCTGTTACCGCCGGTGCCCATCAGGGTGGGAATAAACGCGATCAGCGCCGCCTGAACCGCCAGCATGTCTTCAAAATGGGTCAGGATCATGCTGGTAAAGGTGGCCGAGAGCATCAGGAACATGAGCCAGGGGATGCGGTTTTTCCAGATCTCCAGAATGGTGCTTCGGGAATAGGGCTTGTCCGAAGGCGTCATGGCGGCCATGAGTTCGAAGTCCTCCGTGGTCTCCTGTTCCATGACGTCGATGATGTCGTCAACGGTGACGATGCCCACCAGGCGGCCTTCGGTGTCCACCACCGGAAGTGCCATCAGGTCATAGTCCGAGAACTTTTCGGAAACGCTCTCCTGGTCCTCCGTCGTGGTGGCGAAGATGACGTTGCGGTCCATCAGGTCTTCGACAATGGCGTCGTCGTCGGCCAGAAGCAGATCCTTGACCGTGACAATGCCTTCCAGCTTCCGATGGGCGGAGATGACAAAGCAGATGTAGATGGTCTCCTTGTCCTCACCGATTCGCCGGATCCGGGCAAAGGATTCCTTCACGCTCATGTACTTCTTCAGATCCACAAACTCCGAGGTCATGATGCTGCCGGCGGAGTCCTCCGGGTAGTGGAGATACTGGTTGATCAGCGCCCGGGTCTGCGGCGTGGCGGTGCGCATGACACGCTTGACCACATTGGCCGGAAGCTCCTCCATCATGTCCACCGCGTCGTCCACGTACAGTTCTTCGATGATCCCGGCCAGTTCCGAGTCGGTCATGGAGTTGATAATGCGTTCCTGATCCGGTGCATCAAAGTTGGCGAAGACATCGGCGGCGGTCTCTTTCGAGAGCAGGCGGAAGACCATCGGCATGCGGTTGTCTTCGATCCCGGAAAGAAATTCCGCCACGTCAAACTCGTTCATCTCTTCCATCCGCTGTTTGAGTGTACGCATGCTGCGGCTGTCCAGAAGGGAGATCAGTTCGTCATTGCGCTGTTCCTGAATCGCTTCGTAGTCCATCGCTTCATTTTGAGCAGCTTCGTGAACGTTTTCGTCCATCTTCTCGCCTCCCCTGCATCATCTTGAAACAATGTATTTTATCATCAATTGAAGAGGAACACAAGGGGAAAATCTCCTGCGGCTCAAATCCCCCTTGCCCGCGGGATAAAAGCATGATATAATGATATGCTTTTTATAAAAGTATATCTGCATTTTCAGGAGCACTTTCATGACTGATATCAATTCCATCGGCAACGCACGCCTTATCATCCGCGAGGTCAGCAAGGTCATCGTCGGAAAGGATGAGTCCCTCATCAAGATTCTTCTGGCCGTCATCGCGGGAGGACATATTCTCATGGAGGATATTCCCGGTGTCGGGAAGACCACCATGGCGATTTCCGTCTCGAAGGCCCTGGGCCTGGACTATAACCGTGTCCAGTTTACACCGGACGTTCTGCCCTCGGACATCACGGGCTTCTCGATCTATGACAAGGAAACCGGAAAGATGAACTATCAGAAGGGCGCCGTCCTCTGCAATCTTTTCCTTGCCGACGAGCTCAACCGCGCCACCAGCCGGACCCAGTCCGCGCTGCTGCAGGCTATGGAAGAGGGCATCGTCACGGTCGACAACCACACCTATCCCGTTCCGAAGCCCTTCATCGTCATCGCGACCCAGAACCCCACCGGAGCCAAGGGCACCCAGATGCTTCCCGATTCCCAGATGGACCGCTTCATGCTTCGTCTCTCCATGGGGTATCCGTCCCATGACGACGAAATTGAGATGATCCGCCGCAAGCAGAAGGGCATCAGCACCGAAACCGTTCAGGAAGTCGTGAGCCGGGACGAGCTGCTGCGGATTCGCAAAGAAGCGGATCAGGTCTACGTAAAAGATGAGATCATCGACTATATCGTGCGTCTGTGTGACATCACCCGCAACGACGGCCGGATCATCCAGGGGGCAAGTCCCCGCGCCTCGCTGGCGCTGACCGCGCTGAGCAAGGCCACGGCCTGGATTCAGGGGCGGGACTATGTTCTTCCGAAGGACATTCGCTTTGTCTTTTTCGACTGTATCGAGCACCGCCTGATCTGGTCGCAGGAGATGCCGGATGCCGCCGCCAAGAAGGCCGCGCTTCAGGAGCTCTTCTCTTCGGTGCCGGCACCGCGGATTTCATAATGCCGATTCTTCATCTGATCGGGTATCTGATGCTGGTCGGCGGGGCATGGCTCTTCCGGGCCAGCTATGTCGGGTGGCTGGGGCCCTATGTGTTTGCCACGGCGGTTCTGCTGCCGCTGGTCATTCTTCTGCTCTCGCTGCCGTCCATGATGGGGCTGACCGTCACGCTGCTGGCGCCGAAGCGGGTCATCCGCGGAAGCAGCGCGAAACTCACCGTTGATTTTTCCAACAGAAGGCTGCTTCCGGTCCATTCCATCACGCTCCATCTTGAAATCTACAACCGCTATACCGGGGATCGTTCCCGACTGAACTATATCTTCCGGAATCTGGAGAGCAGCCGGAGCGAGCTGCCTCTGAACACCTCGCTCTGCGGCGAACTCGAATGCCGGGTGCTGCGCTTTGAATGTCGAGACGCGCTGGGTATTTTCGCCATTCGCCGGAAGGGCAGCTCCGTTGCAAGCTGCACGGTGATGCCCCAGGCCGCGGAAGGTGACGAGCCGGTGAATTTTGAGGCGGCCCTGAAGGCGGGCACCATCCTCAAGCCGAAGTACGGCGGAGGGTTCGCCGAGGACCACGACCTGCGCCAGTACCGTCCGGGCGATACCGCCAACAGCATCCACTGGAAGCTCAGTTCCAAGATGGACGAGCCCATTGTCCGGGAACCGCTGATTCCGGAAAACAGCACCATTTTCATCGTCCTCTCCCGTGTGGGAGAGGGAGACCGCGGCCTGGAGGTCCTGCGCTGGCTCTCCCGGAAGCTGGTGGAGCTTGATGAGCCGCATGTGATTGTGGCGGACAGCCTCTATCCCGTCGGCAACGAGGACGAGGCGGACGACTCCGTCGCGTCGATTCTCTCATGGCCGCTCCGGGAACCCTGCGGCTTTGATGCCACGGGCGCCCGCTGTATCTTTACAATCTCCGCCGGGGAGGTGCGCTGGCAATGAACCGACACCTCAACCGTTTTGCGAATCTCGTGATTCTGGAGCTGAGCATGCTCAGTCTCTGCGCCATGGTGCGCGACAGCTTCGCCCTGGCGCTGAATCCCGAAACGTTTCTTTGGCTGGCGCTGCTTTGCCTGCTTCTTTGGATTGCAGAGTCTTTTCGCTACGGCGCGCTGATCGGTCTTCCCTTCAGTGCGGCCGTGCTCTGGTACCTTTATCAGAATCGCAGCGTCGATCTTCTTCAGGAGGCCCAGGATCTTCTGGAACGGATCAGCGCCGTCTATTACGGCCACTATTCCGCCGGCGCCGCAGCCGCCTCTCCGGAAGGGCTGAGCGGGAACCCCATGGTGGTCCTTCTTTTCGTGTTTTTCATTCTGGCGGCCTTTGTCTCAACCGCCCTCTGCTCCGGCAGCTTCCGGGTGTCTCTGGTGGTGCTGGCAACCGTTCCGCTTTTTGCGCTCTGCATTGCCGTCAACGGGTCGCCGAAGGTTCTGCCGGTTCTGGGCTTTCTTCTCTCTCTGACCGGACTTCAGCTGGGCGGAGACGTATTCCGTTTCGAGGACGGTGCGGGGAAGTCGCTGTTTTTCGGTCTGCTCCCCTGCCTGCTGGTTCTGAGCGCGCTGCTTCTGCTCTACAACCCCGACAATTACGAGCCCACCGAGCGGGACATCAGCCTCTCTCAGCGTTTTGACAAGCTCGGCAACGCCCTGGCCGACTGGATGAGCGACGAAGGCGAGCTCCAGGAATCCCTCAGCAACACCTTTCACGCCGTTCCAAGCCTGAAACCGGTGCAGCAGCGCGCCCCCAGCGGCTGGGACCAGGGCCGAGACGACCTTGACCTGACCGCGAACTTCGACGCCTCGGCCCTGGACGACGAGGCCTTCCGGGTCACGGCGGATACGGACGGAAGCCTCTACTTCCGCGGGCGAAGCTACGGCGAATACAACGGCAGCTCCTGGTCTGCGGCGGTGGAAAACTCCCATGGCAAAGCCCTGAGCTTTGTTGCCCAGGGGATTGCGTCCATGCCCGAGACCACCGTCGGGGAATTCCAGCTGAAGAGTCCCACGGCCTACGACGTGCTCTATCTCCCCTACTACTCCATCTCGGCGACGGAGAGCGACGTCCGGGTCCCCGCCGAGAATTACAGCAGTTACGGCGGCGTCTATTATCTCAGCTCCATCGGAGCCGACGCCCTCGCACCGTCTGTCGCGTTTCCGTCGGAACAGCAGGCGGAAGAGCTGCGCTATCGGGACTATGCCCATTCCTATTATACCCGCCTGCCGGACAGCACCCGCAGCGCGCTGCAGCAGATCTGCAGCAGCATGGACTGGAGCGCCGGGCAGAGCGGCATTCTCTGGCGTGTGGCGGAATATGTCCGATCCCAGGGCATCTATGATGTAAACGTTGCCCCCTATCCCAGCGACGATTACGCCGTTTATTTTCTCACCCAGTCTCACACCGGCTACTGCATCCATTTTGCCACCGCGGCCGTTGCGCTCTATCGGACGCTCGGCATTCCCGCCCGCGTCTGTGAAGGCTACCTGGTGAACAACATGAATCCCGGCAGTTCCGTCAAAGTCACGGGCGCGGATGCCCACGCCTGGGCGGAGGTTTACATCGACGGGCTCGGCTGGGTCCCGGTGGAAGTGACCGCCTCGGCAGCCGAGGGCGAGTATCAGCCCTCCGAGGGCAGCGTGGCCCCGACGCCCGAAGCGCTCCCTTCGGAAGAACCGCTTGAGCAGACGCCGCCCCCCGAAGGGGAAGAGGAAAATCCCTCCGAAAGCAATCCCGAAGAGCCGGGAAGCACCCCCGCCCTTCCGGAAAACCGTCCGGGCGAAACCGGACCGGGCACATCGCCGTCTTCGCGGCAGCCGATGTCTCCGCTTCTGAAAGTCCTGCTGACGGGGCTTGCCGTTCTCGCCGCGATGACCGCGCTGATCTTCGGACGCTATCTGATTCTGCGAAAGCTGCTTCAGTCGCGCCTGAACGATCCGGACGGCAAAAAGCGCTGTGTAAACTTCTACCGGCAGGCGCAGCGTGTTCTGCGCTACGGCGGCGAAATGCCCCAGGAACTGCAGCAGTACGCCGAGAAGGCCCGCTTCAGTCAGCATGACATCAGTGAAGAGGAGCTGCAGCGCTGTGCCGGGCAGCTGGATGACCTGACCCGGAGCGTCGCCGCGGGGCTGAAGCCCTGGAAGAAGCTTCTCTTCCGCTACGGCTCAGGAAACTTATAAACAACTCACCAAACATAAAGGAGACATTCACCCATGAACATGACCGCTGCAGCCGCCTGGCTCAACTCGTTTTTTGCAGGCTTCGACGAGGGCGTCGTGAACGCCGTTCATAAACTCCATGAGTGTGCCGGGGACTGGACCCAGCCCCTCGCAGAGTTCGTCTCTCTGCTGGGCAAGGGCGGGATCGCCCTGATCATCCTGTCGCTGATCCTGCTCATCTGCCGTCCTACCAGACGCTACGGCACGGCGATGTGCCTGGGTCTGGCCATCGGCGCCATCGCCGTCAACCTCTGGCTGAAGGTCGTCATCGCAAGACCCCGCCCCTATGCAGACCCCCAGAGCATCTTCTATCCCATCTGGCTTGCGCACGGCAGCCACACCGAGAGTGATTTCAGCTTCCCCAGCGGGCACACCAACGCCGCCTTCGCGGCGATGGTCCCCGTCTTCTGGCTCGGGAACAAGCGCTGGTCCTGGCTGGCCCTGGTTTTCGCCGTGCTGATGGGCATCTCCCGCATCCATCTCATGGTCCATTATCCCAGCGATGTGCTCTGCGGCGCCATCACCGGCACCATCGCGGGCATCATCGGTACGCTGATCGCGCTTCGGATTCCGGATGACTCCAGGTGGTACGGCTGGGACCTCCGTAAGGAGCGCAGGAAAGGAGCTCACGAATGATCTTCGGCAGCAGGAAACTCCGTCTGCGCGGTCCGGACAAATCTGTCGTCACGGACGGACCGATGATCCCCGACCACGCGGACGCGGAGCAGTACGGCCATCAGGGGCTTCGCAAACTCCCCCGCGTCCGGCTCGGGAAGCTCGCGCTGTACTATCGCGATCTCGGCAAGGACTATTACGTTCCCTATGACTATATCGACCGAAGCTTCGTCCGCATCAGCGAATGCCAGCCCGACGACAGCCCGGCTTATTACTATTACCGTGTCATTCTCATGCACGGCGATCAGGAGTTTGCAAACCTCATCATCAACGAGGAAGACGTGGCCGACCGCGTACTGGAACGCCTGAAGGAGATCCGTCCGGAGATCGAAATCGGTTTCAAGCCCACCGGAAAAGAAAAACCCAGATTCATGTGAATCCGGGTTTTTCTTTATATGTCGGTCCTGTCCCGCGGTGCAGCCTGCCGTATAACACATTTCTCCCCGCCTCCGGCGGGGAGAAATTTCGTTATCGCTTCAGTTTCAGGATGCTTTCCGCAAGAGACGACAGGCCGAGATAGTGCAGGCGCATGATGATCCTCCGGTTGCGGGTCTCTTCACGAAAGCTGCGGGAGGCGTTCAGATTCGGAATCTTCTCCCGCACATACTGCCGCAGCAGCCAGAGCACGTCCTTTTTGTCCTCCGCCGTCATCGCCTGGACCCGGTTCATGCCGTCCAGCAGAACATGGTTCAGGATCAGGAACTCAAAATCGTCCCTGTCCTCCGGCAGAAGCTCCTCCTCCAGGTGCATCATCACCTCAAGCAGGTCGAGGTTCTTGCGCGCGTTGTTGTTGTTCATTGTGGAGGGCAGACCGCGGCGGTAGTGATAGAGCGCATCTGGGAGATGGGTGATCTTCCCGGCGCGATGAATCGCGATGGCGGTGAATTCGGCATCTTCATACCAGAGCTTTTCTTCCGGAAACCGGATGTTCTCGATCAGGCCGCGCCGGAAGAGCTTGTTGTTGGCAAAACCGGCCGCCGCCATGGCCCGTTCTTCACGGAAGATGTACTCTCTTGCCGTGCTGCCGTCCGGAAAGTGCGCCAGGACCTCACAGAGGGCCAGATCGGCATTTTCCCGCTCGGCCGCGGCAATCAGGCGTTCGTACATCTCCGGGGCGATCCAGTCGTCGCTGTCCACATAGCCGATCCAATCGCCGGAGGAAAGGTCAAAGCCGATATTTCGCGCTCTCCCCTGCCCGCCGTTTTCCACTGTCCGGAACCGGAAGCAGGCCGGATATGCATCACGGTATTCCTGCAGGATCTTCTCCGTTCCGTCTGTAGAGCCGTCGTTGATGACGATCAGCTCGTCAACGTGTCTTGTCTGGGCGAGGATCGAATCCAGGCTCTGCCGGATGGTCTTCTCGGCATTGTATGCCGGAACGATCACACTAAGCTTCATTCTTCCGCACCTCCGTGGCATAATAGATCAGGGCCAGCACCAGAGACATCCAAACGGACACATTCGGCCGACGCAGGGTTGCACCGGAAAAATGCGCCAGGCCAATGATCAGGCCCAGGGTAAGGAGCAGGAAAAAGTTCTCCATGGTAAGGCAGTTTCTAAGGCCCGATTTCCGAAGCTTCCGCCCCACCCGCAGCAGGAAATACAGCACAAAGGATACGTACAGGGCAAAGCCGAGATAGCCGTAATAGTAGAAAATGGCGTGCCAGTCGTTTTCCATGTCATAGGACCCGTCATAGCCGTCCGGTCCCATCTCGGAGACCTCAAAGCCCACCAGCTTCGTGGGCAGGTCGCTGTCCTGGAAGACGAGATCCGCGTAGTTGCGCTCCATCACGCGGGCGTCAATCAGCTTTGCCACATCGGTGCTCATGCGGTACTGCATCAGCACCCGGTCCATGGTGAAGCGGTCGATCAGGTCCGGCTTCACCCCCAGGTACTTCCAGTAATAGTGAACAAAAACTTCCTTGACCGTCGGGTTTTCAAAGCGCTCCTCCGGGCTCATGTCGGTGATGTCGATTCCCTTCTCGAGCAGGGTCGCTTCGATTTCCCCCTGGGTCCCGCGGGCTGTGGCCTGCTGGGCCTGGGTGACCTTATACCGGGGTGTCCAGCGGTAGACGGCGGCGGAGAAGATGCTCAGCACGAGCAAAACCGCGGCGGCCGCCCTGCGCGAGTCATGCTTCAGCCAGACCCGGTCGATCAGCAGAAAGGCCGCGAACGAAAGGAAAATCCCAAAGATCGAAAAATAGCAGCCCTTCGTCCCGTTCATAAGGAACACCGCATCAATCGCCACAGGCACCGCAAAGCTCAGCCAGCGTCGGTTCCCGGACAGCGCAAGAAACAGGCAGAAGCAGGCATAGATCACAAGATTCGTGCTGTTGGCGTTGCGGTTTTCGTCGATGACCCAGCCGCTGTAGCCGAGGCCTTCTCCGTAGGTCACGTTCCCGGTGCGCGTCAGCAGCGCAATAACCAGGAACAGAAGGGTCAGCGCGGCGCCGATCCATACCCCGCGAAACGCATCCCGCTTGGTCTCTTCATCTTGGATCAGGAGCAGAAAGCATACCGCGAAGACCGGCATCTGCACCACGCCGGCCAGGTAACGGATATCCGTGACGGGGCTGATATAGCCATGCTTCCAGGAGTTCAGGAAGTGGAGCAGGCAGAACCCGCCCACCGCCAGCAGGAAGCAGAAAAAGGCCTTCTTCCGCCGGGTGGCAAGAAACACCGCCGCCGGCAGAACCACCAGCAGGACCAACCGGATGATTCCGGCGGGTGTGACGGTCTCATTCCGTGTCCAGTAGGCCAGCACGTCCAGGCACGACTGTGCCGCAAACAGCAGCATCAGCCAGAATCCGGGTCGCCGGATTCGATCAGTCCTCTCCCTCAGCGTTCTCATCTCCTCTCCCAAGAATGGAAATGGCGTCTTCTGTTCGAAGACGCCATTTGACATGCACCCTTACAGGCGCTCCTTGACCTTTGCCTTCCTGCCGACACGGTCACGCAGATAGTACAGCTTCGCACGGCGAACCTTACCCTTGCGGACAGTGGTAACGGAGACAATAGAGGGAGAGTGAACCGGGAAGACCTTCTCGCAGCCGACACCGTAGGAGATGCGGCGGACGGTGATGGTCTCGTTGATGCCGCCATGCTTCTTGGCAATGATGGTGCCTTCGAAAGCCTGGGTACGCTCACGGTTGCCTTCCTTCACGCGGACGAGGACACGGACGGTATCACCGACGTTCATTTCGGGAAGCTCGGGCTTCATGTACCGCTCGCTGAGAATTTTGACCAGATCC
>CADAPN010000017.1 GCA_902789835.1 Oscillospiraceae bacterium | reverse complement strand
CGTCTGATCGACCGTTTCTGTTATCGGCATCCCAATTTCGGCATTCCCAATCTCATGAAATACCTGACGATTGCCAATGCCGTTTTCTGGATTCTCGGCGCGGCGAACAGCGTGCTGATGTCTTATCTCAGTTTTGACGCCGCCCTGATTCTGCGCGGGCAGATCTGGCGGCTGTTCACCTTTATGGTCTATCCGCCCAGTATGGGCCTTCTGGCGTTTCTGGTCTTCTATTTCTATTACTGGATGGGAAGCACGCTGGAGCAGTATTGGGGGACGCCGCACTTTAACGTCTACCTTTTGATCGGCTGGTTTCTGACCGTGGTGTACGGATTTCTGGTCTATTTTATCGGCGGATACCGGATCCGCATCGATTCCCAGTATCTGTACCTGTCCATGTTCTTCTCCTACGCGGCCCTCTTCCCCGATCAGCAGGTTCTGCTGTTCTTCTTCATTCCCATCCGCATGAAGTACCTGGCGCTCATTGATGCGGCCTATTTTGTACTCGCCGTCATCTTTAACCCCTTCCCCCTCAATCTTCTGCCGGTAGTTGCGGTGCTGAACTTTGTGATTTTCTTTGCCGGCACCCTGGTGAAGAATCTTCCGCGCCGGCCCAGCCGCGCGACCATCAACTTCCGCCAGGCGTCACGGAAAATCCGGCAGGAACAGCGTGAGCAGCTCTATCACCACAAGTGCTCCGTCTGTGGACGTACGGACACGGAGTATCCCGGTCTGGAGTTCCGCTACTGCTCGCGCTGCGCCGGATACCACTGCTTCTGCATTGACCACATCAACAACCACATCCACTTCACAGAGTAATTTCGCTCTGTATTCTATTTTTTGAAACATAAGGAGGTTCCCCGTGAACACCATCTCCATCGATGAAAACAGACTTTCCGACATCAGCCGCTTCGCGGAATCCCATGAGCGCGACATCGTCCGCGACATCGCCCGCCTTGTCAGCATTCCGAGCGTCGAGGGTCCGGACGCGCCGGACGCGCCCTTCGGCATTGAATCCAAACGTGCCCTTGACTGCGCCCTGCAGATTGCAGAGGAACTCGGGCTGGACACGGTCAACTGCGAGAACAAGATCGGCTATGCCTCCGTCGGCGAGGATCACGGGCAGGGCTATCTTGCCACCATCACCCACGTCGATGTCGTTCCCGCCGGAGACGGCTGGACCGAGGATCCCTTCACGGTGCGGGAGCGCGACGGCTTTCTTCTCGGCCGCGGCGTCATGGATGACAAGGGGCCGAGCATCCTCTGCCTGTACGCGCTGAAGTACCTGCGGGATTCGGGGCTTCCGCTGCGCTACCCGGTGCGGGCGCTGCTCGGCAGCAACGAAGAAACCGGCATGGGCGATCTCGAGCACTATAACGCAAACTACCCCGCTCCCCTCTTCTGCTTCAGTCCCGACGCCGATTTCCCGCTGATCCACGGCGAAAAGGGGATTTTCCACGGCCGTCTGATCTCCCGTCACACGCCGGTAAACGTCCTGGAGATGACCGGCGGTGTCGCGCCGAACGCCGTCCCCGCCAAGGCCTCTGCCCTTGTGCGCGCAGAGGCTCTGCAGAGCAGCGATGCCGTCTCGGTCGAGGAGCTGGAGCCGGGACTCTGGAAGCTCTCCTCCGTCGGCGTCAGCGGCCACGCCTCCATGCCGGAAGGCACCGTCAACGCCATCGGCCGCATCGTCGACTATCTCCTGGAGAACGGGATTCCCGCAGAGGGTGAGCTTCCGTACTTCCGTTTCCTGGCCAGGCTGCACGCCGCCACCGACGGAAGCGGTCTCGGGCTGCAGAGCTCGGACGATTACTTCACCCCGCTCACCGCGGTCGGCGGGAAGATTTCCACTGCCGACGGGGTCTTCTGCCAGACCATTGACTGCCGTTACGGCATCTCCACCAGCGGCGAGGCAATCACGGCCCGGCTTCAGGAAGCCGCCGGCAGCGCAGCCGAGATCCAGGTCGACGCGGATGCGGCCCCCTTCTATCTCACCCTGGACAACCCGGCCATTCAGGCCTGTATGGAAAGCTATAACCTTGTCACCGGGGAAAACGCCCACCCGTTTACCATCGGCGGCGGCACCTACGCCCGTCACTTCCCCAACGCGGCCGCCTTCGGTCCCGAGCATCCCGAGCGTCCCGCTCCCGCCTTTGCCGGGCCCATCCACGGCATTGACGAAGCCGCCCGCCTCTCCGATCTCATGGAAGCGCTGAAGATCTACATTGTCGCGCTGCTCCGGCTTGAGGCGCTTGACTACTGAACGCCATGAAGCAGAACCGCTGCGTCGTGATCTCCGGAGGGGATTTCAGTCCTGTCTCCGGTATCAGCCCGGACGACTTTGTCATCGCCTGCGACCGGGGCTATGTCTATTGTGAGCGTCTCGGCCTTCGGCCGGATCTGATCATTTCGGATTTCGATTCTTATACCGGTCCGGTGGATTCGGAGATTCCCCTGAACCGCTTTGTCTCGGAAAAGGACGACACGGACACCATGCTCGCCGTCCGGTATGCTGTCGAGCACGGATTTCACGAGCTGCTTCTATGCTGTGCTCTCGGCGGCCGCCTGGACCATCTGATTGCCAATCTGCAGAGTCTGGTGTATGCCCAGAAGCACGGCCTTCCCGCCGTTCTCCTGAGTGAAGACACGGAGATCCGCACCCTGGCGGACGGCGCCCTTCGCATTCCCCGCCGGGAGGACCGGTCCCTTTCCGTGTTTGCTCTCGACGGTCCCTGTCGGGGCGTCTGCATCACCGGAGCAAAATACCCCCTCGCGAATGCGGAGCTTCTTCCCTCCTTCCCTCTCGGGGTCAGCAACACCTGGGCCGGAGAGGAAGCCGTCATTTCGGTGGAAGAAGGCATTCTGCTGATCGTTCTGTCCAAGATTCCCGCGGCGGATCCGGAAAACTGTTGACGCCGTTCAAAAAAGAAAGTATATTAATAAGGTTATTGAAATCCGATACGGATCCCGTCCGGACGGAAGGAGGCCCGATGTTTTGGAACCGATCCGTTTTTCCAGTCCCTCTGCCATCGGGCATGCGTATATTCTCTCGTCTCCTTCCCGGGAGGACGCTCTGAACCGGGCACGCGAGATTGCTTCCGCGGCCGTCTGTCTGAACGGCCATGACGTTCCCTGCGGGAAATGCCGCGGCTGCCGGAAAGCGGCCGCGGGTGTGCATCCCGATATCTTCACGCTCCGGCGCCTGCCCGACAAGAGCGGGAATCTCCGGCGCGAGCTGACCGTCTCCCAGATTCGGGACCTCTCTGTCGACGCACAGGTTCTCCCGAGTGAGGCGGAGCGCAAGGTATACATCATTGAAGAAGCCGAGCTCATGAATCTCAACGCCCAGAACGCGGCCCTGAAGCTTTTCGAGGAGCCGCCTCCCAGCGTGATTTTTCTGCTCTGTGTGTGCAATCCTGATCTGCTTCTCGAGACGGTGCGCTCCCGCTGTGCCATGATGAGTCTCTCGGGTGAGGAGGGACAGCAGGACGCGGATTCCGCAAAACTGGCGGAGAGCTTTCTCACCGCGGTCCGGACCGGGGACCGCCGCAAAGTCTATCGCTGGATCGCAAAAAACGAGCTCAGCAAGCTTGATGCCACATCGGCCTTCATCGACGCAGCCCTTCAGCGCAGTTGCGACATGCTTTGCGGAAGATGCTCCACGGGCGGGCTCTCGTCCGAAGAGCAGATGCACCTCTATCGCCTTCTGCAGCGATGTTCCGACCACCTGAAGGTGAACGTGAACGCCAAACATATATTCAGTCTGCTGGCCGCAGACGCTCTGCCCGGCCCGTCCGGACACATTCCGGCAGACACAGTGCATAAAATTGGAGAAAAAACATGACCGAAGTAGTTAGCATCAGATTCAAAAACCGCGGAAAGGCGTATTATTTCGACCCGGCCGGCCTTCAGATTCAGGTCGGCGACAGCGTCATCGTCGACACCGCCAACGGTATGGAAATCGCCGTATGCTCCCGGGAGAATCACCCTGTGGAGGATACCGCCGTTGTCCAGCCGCTGCGCCGTGTTCTGCGCATCGCTACCCAGATGGATCTCCGCACCGAGGAACTCAATCGCCAGCGGGAGAAAAGCGCGTTTGAGATCTGCCGTGAGAAGATTCAGGAGCACAGCCTGGATATGAAGCTGGTCGACGTCGAGTGCAATTTTGAAGGCAGCAAGACCACCTTCTTCTTTACTTCTGACGGAAGGGTGGATTTCCGTTCTCTGGTCAAGGACCTGGCCGGAATCCTGCACAATCGGATCGAGCTGCGGCAGATCGGGGTCCGGGACGAAGCAAAAATGCTAGGAGGCCTGGGAATCTGCGGACGTCCCTACTGCTGCAATCAGTTTCTCGACGACTTTCATCCTGTCTCCACCAAGATGGCAAAGATTCAGTCCCTTTCCCTCAATCCCGCCAAAATCTCCGGTAGCTGCGGCCGTCTGATGTGCTGCCTGCGGTATGAGCAGGAAGCCTATGAAGACCTGGTCAAGAAGGTTCCGAAGCAGGGTGCCTTCGTCGAGACCAAGGACGGGTACGGAACGGCCGTCCAGGTCAATCTTCTCCGCTCCACCGTCAAGGTGAAGCTGGACGAGGACCGTGAGGACGTCCTTCACGAATACAAGAGCTATGAACTTGCGGCGGTTCCCGGCGGACGTCCGAAAGACGGAGCGGAGCCCCCTCATGTTCTTGAATATGTGGAACCGGAGCCGGAAGAAACCGAGGCGGAAGAAACGGACGAGTGGGCCATCCCGACCATGGTGGTCACACCGCTTCCGGAAAAGAGCGCTGCCGCATCGGAGGATGAAGCCGCACCGGAAAAGAGCAGGCGAAACCGCCGGAACCGCGGTCGGCACAAGGGTGCCAAGCCCGACGCCTCCGACGCCCCGGCCATTGTGGTCCCCGTCAAGGAAGAGGCCGTCAAGCAGAAACCTTCGGAGGGCGGAAGCCAGCGCTCCCGTTCCGGTAAGCGGCACTCCGCGCCGAAATCTTCCGGCGCCGGCACCCAGAAAGCCGGAGAGACCGCTCCCGTCAAGGTCCAGAAGCACACGGTCCAGCCCGCGGAGGCTTCCGACGGCGGCAAGTCCGAAAAGAAAAACGGCAAGCCCCGCCGCCGGCATTATCACGGCAAAAAGCCTTCCGGCAAGCCCGCTTCCGAATCCTGATCACGTCTTTTGATGAATCGAACCGTCGACTTCAACCGCTCAAAGCTCGCGGTCTTTGCCTCCTACATTGTTCCGCACCGGGGCGCATTTGCGCTGGATATGTGTCTGTCTCTGGCGGTGGCGCTGGTAGATCTAGCCTTCCCCTATGTGACCCGGCACACCATGAACACGCTGCTGCCCCAGAAACAGTTTGCCGCGTTCTTCTCCGTGATGGCGCTTCTTTTTGCCGCCTACCTGCTGCGGGCCTGGTTCCAGTATCTGATCACCATTGTCGGTCACCGCATGGGAACGCTGGTGGAGGCGGATATGCGGCGCGATGTGTTTATGCACATGCAGTCGCTGTCCTTCTCTTTCTTTGACCGCAACCGGACCGGCGTCCTGATGGCCCGTGTCACCAGCGACCTGTTCGAGATTGTGGAGCTCGCTCATCACGGTCCGGAAAATATTCTGACCTGCAGCGTTACGCTTCTCGGTTCCCTGATCATTCTTCTGACCGTCAACGTCAAGCTGACCCTGGTGCTGATCGTTCTGCTGCCCCTCTGTGTCGCGCAGGAGGCCAACAAGGACGTCAAGATCCGGACGGGAGAGATCAACGCCGCCATCGAGAGCGGCATCTCCGGCATCCGCACCTCGAAGGCCTTCGCCGCCGAGAAGGCGGAGGATGCCAAATTCGATCTCGCCAACGAAGCTTTCAAGACCAGCAAGGTCCGGTATTATCGCTCCATGGGCCTTTTCAACGCCGGAATCGAAGCCACAGTGGGCATCATGCAGGTGGCGGTGGTCACCGCCGGCGGCCTGCTGATCATGCACGGGGAACTTGACTTTGTCGACCTTCTGACCTTTACGCTCTATGTCTCCGCCTTTATCTCCCCCATCCGCAAGCTGGTCCAGTTCATGGAAGTCTATGCCCAGGGCAGTGCCGGCTTCGACCGCTTTGTCGAACTGATGCGGACAAAACCGGAGATTCAGGACGCCCCGGATGCCGGTATTCTCTCGGATGTCCGAGGAGAGATCCGCTTTGACCATGTGTCCTTTTCCTATAAGAGCGGTATTCCCGTCCTGAACGACATCAACCTCACCATTGCTCCGGGCGAAACCTTCGCGCTGGTCGGCTCCACCGGCGGTGGGAAGACCACCATCTGTCACCTGATTCCCCGTTTTTATGACGTGACCTCCGGCGCGGTGCTGGTGGACGGAAAGGATGTCCGCACCCTCACCCAGGAGAGCCTTCGTCAGAACATCGGGATTATCCAGCAGGATGTGTTTCTCTTCGCCGGCACCATTATGGAGAACATCCGCTACGGCCGGCCTTCCGCGACGGACCGCGAGGTCATTCAGGCCGCGATCTGTGCGGAGATCCATGAGGATATCATGCACATGCCGGACGGATATCAGAGCTTTGTCGGAGAACGCGGCGTCGTGCTCTCCGGCGGGCAGAAACAGCGCATCTCCATCGCGCGCGTGTTTCTGAAGAATCCTCCGATCCTGATTCTCGATGAAGCAACCTCGGCTCTGGACAGCGTCACCGAGCAGCGGATTCAGCGGAGCATCGACCGCCTCAGTGAAGGCAAAACCGTCGTCGTCATCGCGCACCGCCTCTCCACAATCCGCAATGCCGACCGCATCGCGGTGGTAGATGCCCAGCATATTGTGGAACAGGGCACACGGGAAGAGCTTCTTGCCCGCGGCGGCAGCTATGCCGCGCTCGAACATGCACAGGCCCAGCAATAACGAAACCCCTCCGCATTCGCGGAGGGGTTTCTGTCAATCTGTAGTTTCAGAGACCGGATGCCTCTTATCCGAGCTTGCAGAGGCAGGAGGCAATCTGAGACACAACCTTGGCAACGCTGACTCACCATCCTCCGCGCAGCGGAGGATGCCTCTTATCCAAGCCTGCAGAGGCAGGATGCAATCTGGGACACAACCTTGGCAACTCTGACTCACCATCCTCCGCGCAGCGGAGGATGCCTCTTATCCGAGCCTGCAGAGACAGGATGCAATCTGGGACGCAACCTTTGCGTTGTTAAACACCAGATGGATGTTGGAGTCGAGGCTGTCGCCGCCGGTCAGCTCCTTGACCTTGGCCAGCAGGAAAGGCGTGGCCTCCTTGCCGTGGATCCCTCTGGCGTTCATCTCGTCGATGGCATCGTCGATGGCCTTGTTGATCACGGTGTCGTCCATGGAGTATTCCTCCGGGATGGGATTGGTCACCAGCATGCCGCCCTTCATTCCGATCGTCTGCTGGACATGGAAGGCCTTCGCGCACTCTTCGGCCGTATCCATCCGGTAGTCCACCTTCAGGCCGGAGTGGCGGCTATAGAAGGCCGGGAGTTCCTCGGTTCCGAAACCGATGACGGGCACGCCGTGCGTCTCCAGATACTCCAGCGTGAGCTTCAGATCCAGGATGGCCTTCGCCCCCGCGCAGACCACCACCACCGGGGTATTTGCCAGCTCTTCCAGGTCCGCGGAGATATCCATGGTGGTTTCCGCGCCGCGATGTACGCCGCCGATGCCGCCGGTGGCAAAGACCTTGATTCCGGCCATCGCCGCAATCATCATCGTCGTGGTGACCGTCGTCGCCCCGTCCATGCCCTTCGAGACCAGAACCGCGAGGTCGCGGCGGCTGGCCTTGGTAACGGCTGTTCCCGTCTTGCCGAGATAGTCGATCTCTTCCGGTGTCAGACCAACCTTCAGCCGCCCGCCGATGATGGCGATGGTGGCGGGGGTTGCGCCGTTTTCACGGATGATCTTCTCCACGCTCAGCGCGGTCTCCACATTCTGCGGATACGGCATGCCGTGGGAGATGATCGTGGATTCCAGCGCCACAACCGGTTTGCCGGCGGCAAGCGCCGCGGATACTTCGGGCTTTACGTCCAGGTACTGATTCATCATGCTTTTCCTCCGATTATCGTTGAATTCTCTCCCGCAGTGCCGTCTCTGACAGTGCCGGGTTAATGGTTTCTTCGCTCTCTGTCGCAATGGCCGCCGCGGCCGAAGCCGCCCGTACCGTGTCTTCGAGATTCATGCCCTCCAGGTAAGCCCAGACCAGCGCCGCCATAAAGGCGTCCCCGGCGCCCGTTGTGCTGCGGACACAGGCCGGCATGCAGGGATAAAGCCTCTGCTCTTCGCTGTTTGCCGCAAAAACACCCTCCGCCCCCAGGGAGAGGAACACCCGGTGCAGTCCGGTTTCCAGAAGCTTCTCCGCCGCGAGGCGCATGGACCGTTCATCCGTGATCCGGACTCCGCTCAGCAGCTCTGCCTCCATCCGGTTCGGTTTCAGGGTGTTCAGCCTGCCGAGAACCGGCCGGAGCTTCTCCGCCTTTGTCACCGACACCGGATCGGCAAAAATCGGCGCTGAACAGTGCTCCGCCAGATATTCCAGCGTTTCCGTCGGGAGATTTCCGTCCGCCACCACCACCTGTGCGTTGTTCAGCAGGCTGAGATTTGCGCCGATATAGTCCGGGGTAATCCGCTCACAGATCTCCATGTCCGAAACCGCCAGCACCATGTCGCCGTCCGCATCATTCAGGTACAGATAGCTCGAAGTGGACGCCCCCGCCACCTTGCGCGCATGACTGATGTCGATTCCGAGATCCGCACAGTCCGCTTCGATCCGCTGGGCGTGCAGATCGTCTCCGAAGGCGGTCAGGAACCGGACATGAATCCCCAGCAGACTCAGGTTATGCGCGATGTTCCGCCCAACACCGCCAAGGCTGACGGAGACTTTGCCCGGATTGGAATCCCGTGCGATCAGCGGCCGGATGGGCTTTCCGCCGATATCAATGTTGACACCGCCGACCACCGCCACATAGGCCGCTCCGCTGATTACGTATCCACGGCCTGCAATATGTCCCTTTTTCATCAGGTTCGAGATGTGCACCGCCACGGCAGACCGCGTAATTCCTGCCTTGTGCGCCAGCTCTTCCTGTGAAATCATCGGGTTTTCTTCGATCCAGTTCAGGATCTGCCGCTCCCGTATCGTCACGTTCCGGGCCCTTTCATAAATATTTGCTTATTTTGAGCATTTGCTTACTCAATATACCTCTTTTTTTCCTGACTGTCAAGGCTTGCGAAAGTCTCTTCGATTGTTTATAATACCATTGAAAGATACCAATTCTAGAAACGGATGTCAGAAACCATGTTTGAAGGATTCACCCGCGAGACCTCGGATTTTCTCTGGGAGCTCACCTTCCATAATGAACGCCCCTGGTTTCAGGAGCACCGGGAGCAGTACATGCGCGTGCTCCATGAACCTTTTCACGCGCTGGCCGAGGATACCCTGGCCGAGATGCAGCGTGCTTTCCCGGGCGAGAATTTCACCCTTCATGTCTCCCGGATCTACCGGGATGCCCGGCGGCTGTTCGGGCGCGGCCCATACAAGGACCACCTGTGGTTTACACTCTTTAACAGCGACAACCGGCATACCGAAGGCCCCATGTTCTGGTTTGAGATTTCCGCTTCCACCTTCAGCTACGGACTCGGTTTTTTTGATGTGACGCCTTCGGAGATGGACGCCTTCCGCAGCAGCATTGATGCCAATCCCGCACATTTTGAGCGTCTGGCCGAGGATGCCTCAAAGATGCGCGGTTTCCGCGTAACCGGTCCGGAATACAAGCGGCCGAAGAAAGATCTCGGTCCTGTCATCAACCCCTGGTACAACCGCAAGCGCGTCGGTCTCGAGCGGGAACCCGGCTGATGCCGATGTACGACTATCTCTATGCCTGCTATTGCTCCGCACAGGAGCAGAATCATGACGAACTGAGGAGGATGGACGATGAGCGAGAATAGCAGCCTGAAGGTTTCCGTGATCATGCCCGCCTACAATTCCGAGAAATACATCGAGCGTTCTGTGAAAAGCGTTTTGAGTCAGACCCATGACAATCTGGAGCTGATTGTGGTGGACGACGGCTCTACCGACCGCACGGCCTCCATTCTTCGCCGGCTTGGTGACGTGGATGCGCGGCTACGCTATGTCCGTACGGAGAACCACGGTCCCGCCGAAGCACGAAACGCCGCTCTGAAGCTGGTCTGTGAAGACGCCGCCTTTGTCACCTTCATCGACGCGGACGATGAACTGCTTCCCGATGCGCTTTCCTACGCGCTGGAGTCTGCCGACAGCGGTGCGGATCTGATTCTGATGGGCTTCTGCATCGTCGAGGCGGACGGCCGGGAGCGCGAGTACAACGAGTTTGACTGTCTCGTCCGACCGCAGGATCTGAAGACGGCTTTCGCCCGTCTCTATAAGGCAAACCTTCTGAACCAGGTCTGGGCCAAGCTCTACTCCGCTTCCCTTCTGCGCGAAAATGAAATCCGCTTCAAGGACTACCTCTGGGGAGAGGATCGTCTCTTTGTTTTCGACTGTCTTGATCGCTGCTCCATGATCGCCGTGCGCAGCGAGTGCAAGTACCGCTACATCATGCACAACGGCGAGAGCCTGATCTCCAAGTTCTATCCGAAGAAGTTCTCCGTCTGCATTGAAGCGGATATCCGGGCACAGGAGCTCTGTGAGAAATTCGGGATTCCGGACGACGCCGACCTGCGCTACATGTTTGCCAAGTCCGTCTTCTCCTGCATCACGACGCTGTTCACCCCCTCCTGTACGCTCTCCGATGAAGGAAGAATGATTTACGTCAAGGAGATTCGCTCCAATCCCCGCGTCCAGAAACGCTGCCGGGATACCTCCGGCGGCGTCCCGGTGAACACCCTCTGCCGGGTTCTGCGCAAAGGCAGTCCCCGCCAGATTCTGAACATTTTCCATGCGGTCGCCCTTGTCGGTGAACAGGCCCCCGATCTTTTCATGAAGATTAAGCACAGGAAGTAATCGCATGCGGCACAATATGCCCTGCATACATCAAAACCCGCCTTCCGGCGGGTTTTTGTGTTGTTATGATTCTATTTTGGGCCGTGTACTCCAGGTCTCCTGTGGATTCGGGACAGGTTCCGTGACAATCACCGCCGGCAAATGAACATGCAGGGAAATGGGTTTCCTCAGACAAACAGCTCATCACCGGAAATCGTGCTCTGTACGCTTCCGGCATATTGGTTTCTCACATAGACTGCCAGAAACTCAGGACGTGTCGGCTGGAGGCAGGTATCCAGAATCTGCTGTTCCCTTTTTCTCCCGATCATCTGTATCTCCCCCGGTTATGCTATAATTCGCTAAAACAGGTGATAAAAGCTATGTTTCAGCGGATTATAGCGCTTTTAATGCCCTATAATTCGCTGAAATTATGTTTTCAGTCGTTTATTCTCCGTTTTGCAAGTGGTTTTTTCCACGCCCCTCGATGTAGATGCAGCAAAACCCGCCTCCCGGCGGGTTTTTGCTGTATTCACAGAGCGGTCCCTTCTGTTTTTTCTCTTTCCTTCATCAAATAATCTGGTTTCTCAGGTCTCAGATACTGTGTGGCTTAACAGTAATCCCTCAGGATTCCAAATTGATCCATAAAGCAGGCCGAACACTAGGTCTGTAATAGCCTTCTGCAACTTTCATGGAGCATCCTGTATTCTCACCGTCATAATCTATGCACGCAGCTGTGTATTGATAAATACCCGGTGTTCGAAGCCACCATCTACAATTACCTGTTTCTTTTGTATGTACCCGCTCTATTCTTGCATAAGCCGTAGGTTTGCACAGTCGAGATCTATTTCCTCCGGAGGAAAAGTATTTATCAGCCTCATTTATGCTTAGAAGAAACACCTTATCCATCGTATCTCTTCCGGGATTCATTGGATACTTTGGATTATTTTCGGCTTTCACCAGCACGGTGGGGATCATCTTCTGTTCTAAATCGTTAAATGCCTTTTTCAAAAAAACTTCATTCAGCCAGGAGCGGAGGCCGCACTTCTCCCAAGTGATGTCCACCTGTTGACCGTTATATTGTCTGGCATCTAATCCAAACTTGCTGATAACTAGAATCCGTTCTCCTTCTTTCTCCAAGACTTTCCATGTTATTGGTTCAGCAGTTCCATCGGCCTTACTTGCATATCTGCCGAAAACGACCTCTTCGCCTTTCTTCGCATACTTTAATTTTTCGAGCGATTCTTTATACTTTCTATACGCCGGTGAAAGGCAGCGCTGCACCTGTTCTCGTAAATCTGCAGCAGCGCCTGTTGTCGGAATTACCTTGAAGTTCTCCTTTTTTGGAGGTTCTCCTTTCTCAGGTGCAGGTAACTTGATCGGTTTCGGCCCTGGATCCTCAGGAATAATTGTTTCTTTCTTTTTTCTCTGCAGATCCGAAATCTGCTCATCAAGTTCTCTGCGTTTTTTTCCTACAAACAAGCCCGTCAGGTTGTTCCGTTCTGTAGTAAGTTGGCCTATTTTTTCTGAAAGGCGCATATGCTCCTCTACTGCAGCATCATGCCCAAGTTCAAACGCCTCTTTCTTTTGTTGCCAGACTGCCAGTTCCGATTGATACGCTTCTTCGTACGCAATAAGGGACGCTTGGTAGTTCTCTTCAAATTTCGCCAATGCTTCTCGATAGTCTCGTTCTGACCTCATTTCCGCTTCATGACGAGCATCCTCAATTTCCTGTCTCAGTTGATTCTGCTCCTGTATTGGTTTGGAAAGACGGTCTTGAATGGTTGATATAACTTGAAATCTCAGACCATCCAGCTTTTCCCTTGCAGTTATCTCTTTCTTTTTCTCTTCTTCAACGGCTTCTTCCAAGCGAGCTTGAAAACTCTTCAAAACCATCTGCTCAGCTTCTTGCACAGCTTTATCTGCAAATTGCTTTGCGCGGTCATAATCACGATTATGTACCAGTTCATGGAGAGCATCAATATCTAAATACTGTTTCTTTTGATTCTTGTAGAATTGCTTCGCTGTCTGGTACTGTACCGGTTCTTTTTTCAGGTCTTCAAGCAGTGCTTCTAATTCCTGATCTGAGAAACTCTCCAGAAGCCCTGTTTCATCAGCCGACCGTGCTGCTGCCACCAAGTCAAGCGGAAGTGTGATGGTTTCAAACATATCATCCGATTTCAGGCAGTTAAAGGCAGCTACTGCGCCAAATTGACTTGCGTCCGATACATTTGCAGCTGCCAGTGCCTTTCCCCAATATGCCTGACCGCATTCCGCATCATTATTCAGGACCTTCTCAAACAATTCATCCGCTTTTGTATAAGCTCCATCGCTGAGCATCATATAGCCACGCTTCAGCATAGCGGCAGTTTGTGCATTCATTACCGTCATTCCCGAATCAGCATAAGCCCCTGTGGATTCGGGTGCAGCCGGACCTTTTTTGCCCAGCAGCTTTTCAACTCCATAAAGCAGATCCTGCAAGGCGCCAACCTTGCCCATGTCCTGGGCCGAGAGCTTGGCGAACTCTTTCGGCATATCGTAGGCGTCCATGTTCTTGAACACCGGGATCAGAGTCTTTTTCTGGCCGGAGGCAATCAGCTTCAGGAAGCGGCTCCACTCGTTCTTCACCCAGACCGCATCAAAGTTTTCATAGTCCGTGCCCACCACGATCATCACCTTCGCGCTATTCAGGGCAGCGAAGATATAGGGCTCATATTCCGTTCCCAGCTTACTCTCCAGACTGATGCGGGAGAAGAACACCCGGTAGCCTTTTTCCGTCAGTTCGTTATAGATATCCTGCGCGATCACACTATCGAGGGTGCGGTCACCGTTCTCGTCCGTCTCCTTGTAGCTGATGAAGATGTCATAGGGATCTTCCTTGCCCGACACCTCAATGATGCCCTTGCGCAGTTCCTCGATCTGACGCGCTTCGTCCCGGTAAACCCGGCGTGCGATAGCGTCGGCATTTTCGCAGGCCTGCTCAAAATTCTGATCGTCCAAGACGCTCTCAAAGCTCGAACGGTGGCAAGTCGGCACCTTCTTCCCCGTGCCCGGATCATCCACATACTCGATTCCATACTTGCACAGTACCAGACCCCAGTAGGCCTCTGCCTCCTCCGGGAAGTCCGCCACGATCGTCTCGAACACGCCGGAGGCTTTGTCGAACTCGCAGTTGCGCAGCAGGCGCAACGCCCGCGAGAAGAGGGTCATCTTCTTCTCATTGTCCGCGTTCGGAACAGTCTGTTTCGTACCGCAGTATTCGCATTCACAGACGGAGCTCCCTTCTATGATCTGCAGATCTCCACCACACATTTTGCACTTGATAATTGCCATCTTTTTCTCCTCCAATTACTTGCTCATTTTACAAATCTGATTTCTTTCGCTGAGTACAGATTCAATTCTATTAACAAGGTCTGCATTTCCATTCTCCTGTAGTTCATCAAGCATGACTTCCAGCTTCATCTCCAGCTTCTGAGTCGCATCACTGCTTACGGGATCGGAATAACGGAATGCCTCCGCCATATGATCAAGGGCTTTCTTTTTCTCCGGATCATTGCAGGAGACAGCCATTGCGCTTGCTTTCGCCTGAAGCGCTTTCATGGTTCCGGTTTTGACTTCCTTCACAGTCTCCTGCCGCTCCACCTCATCCCGTGTTACTTCTACCGCAATAAGGCCAATCGCTGCCAAACCCAGAAGAACAACATATAGAATCACAGGAATCCATACCGGAACCTTTGCACCGGCAATCATAAAGATCAGGCTCAGGATTAGCTGAACAATCATGTAGATTGTTGTCACCCGGGCAATCGGGAAACCATAGACCTTGCTTCTTGCGCCTTCTCTGGAAAATGCTTTCGGCCAGGAATAGGCCTGTACTGCGATGGAAACCACACCGAACACATAGCTCAGCCAGAAAACCACGCTATGACCGAACGGTGCTGCAAACGCAATCGCGGAAAAGATAGCAAGCACAATCGCCAGAATGATATAAAAGCGTACTCTGTTTTTATTCATTTCTCTCTACTCCTTCCGCATTCCGGGCAGAACTTCGTTCTGATTTCTTTCGTTCCGCAATCCGGGCAGGTCCAAGTTTCATCCGGCTTTTTTGCGCCGCACTCGGGGCAGAACTTGCTTGAGATGTTCGTTTTCCCGCATGCAGGGCAGGTCCAAGTTTCATCCGGCTTTTTTGCGCCGCACTCGGGGCAGAACTTGCTTGAGATGTTCGTTTTCCCGCATGCAGGGCAGGTCCATCCCTGTACGGGTTCCGGCTTCTTCGCCCCACACTCTGGGCAGAACTTTGAACGGATCCCCTTGGCTCCGCAGGAAGGGCAGTCCCATGTGTCTGCGGCATCAGGCTCCGGTTTTTTTGATCCGCATTCAGGGCAGAATCTGCTCTGAATGTTTTTCTTTCCGCAAGATGGGCACTCCCAGCCGGTCTCACTTGGGGCAGCAGCCGGAGCTCCGGCAGTTTCCCCATTCATGTTCGGGAACTGGATGCCTTTCATCATATTCCCAATCTGCGGCGCAACTGTTGTCGCCGCCGCCATTCCGACGCCGAGACCAAGCAGGTCGCCCATCAGGCCGCTGCCTCCGCCGCCGGCGCTGATCGCAGGTCCCATATTGCCGATGGCTTCGGCATAGGATTTCTGGACATCGGCCTGAATGACATCCTTTTCATTATAGCCCTTGGCCCTCATAACCTCGGCTTCGGCAAACCCCGCAAGCTTTTGCGCTTCGGCTTCCGCCTGGGCGCTAATCACTTTTCGCTCCGCTGCACGCCGTTCAACTTCCGTCTCGGTTGTCTGCTGCTGCAAGACAGCCTCTCTGTGTGCCGCCTCAATCGCTGCCTTGCTCTGTTCCTGAGCTGTGCGATACTGTGCTTCGCTCTGTGCTTTAGCCGCAAGGACAGTTGCTTCAGCTTGATAAACGCGAGTCTGGAGCGTGATTGTATGCAGTTCCCGAATCCGTTTGAAATTCGGGTCATCTTCCGGAAGAACAATATGTGTCACATAGAACTGAGGAATCGTAAGACCATATTCTTCAAATCCGGGAACTACCTTCTCCTGCAGTCTTGCCGAGATCAGTTCCAGCTTCTCGTCCACTTCCAGCAGGTCGATGGCTTCATCCTTGATCACCGGCGAGAGATTGGCCTTGACAGCCGTCGTGATCATCGGTCGGAACGCGGCCTGAAGGGATTTTGTAAAGCCCTCTCTGTCATCCCATGCAATTCCCTTCATGGTGCCGACGAGCTTCACCAGCAATTTCCGGGAATCTGAAACCATCAGGTTCATCCCTCCGGATGCGCCCAGTTCCAGCGGTACTCCGGTCAACGGATCGATAAAGCGGATCTTTTCCGGAGTCCCCCATTTAACGGCCATCTGGACAGCTTTATTAATGAAGTATACCTCGGAGTGGAAAACGGTATCCCCACCTGTCGGCAGCTTATACAGTTTTTCCAGCACCGGAAGCTGCTGTGTCTCCAGTGTGTAACGTCCCGGTCCGAACAAATCCAGCGCCTGGCCGTCACGGAAGAAGATGGCTTCCTGACTCTCATGTACAATCAGCTGAGAGCCGTAGTTGAAGTCCTCAATCGGGTGCTTCCAGATCAGGGTGTCGTTGTCCCCTTCGTACTTGATGACACTGATCAGGCCTTGCTTCCGGATCTTCTCCGCCATCAGGCGCTCCTGCACATTGTTCACATGGTCACAGACCGGGCAAGTATAGGTTTCCGCCGCCTTGTTCACACGAAGGTGTACCCCGCACTGCTCGCAAGCAAACTCCTCCAGTTTGCTCTGCTCGGTAAGCGTGTTGATCGGCTCACCGCAGACAGGACATTTTGCATCCGCCCCCTTGGACTGATCAAAGACGACCATGTTGCCGCAGTGAGGGCACTCGCGTCCGGTCAGCTTGTCCGTGCGGACATTGATCGTGTATCCGCAGGCGCAGTCGATCTTTTTCTTTGCGAAGAATCCCGTCTTCGCCTCCGCGTATTTCCCGCAGTTCGGGCATTCGATAATGAATTTAGACATGGCAGCTTTCCCTCCGCAGCTTGACTCTTTGTGCAATGTCATTTATCGCAGCTTCATAAAACGGTTTATAATCATCTGGTTTTCTTTTGTATCCCATATTCACGATCTCAGCTCCATAAGTTTCTAGCAGCGCACAATGAGCGGAGCCGGGATCAACTGTATAGAAATAAACTTTACCCGTATCAGCTTTCTCACGTTGCTTGCGATTCAACAGCCACCACAAGTCAAATTCAGAGTAATTGAATCCGAAGCCGAGGATATAGACATCACCCATAATAAAAGTGTCGATCCAAGATTTCAGTTGCGGAGTCTCGCCGCTTTGCTGTCTATCATATTGTGTATTCTCTCGTTTTTTCAGTAATTCTTGATATCTGCTAAGCAGTGTCCCATACTGATAATGGTCCAATATAATAGAATTTTTCTTTCTGGCTTCGCCGTGAATGTGCCATATACGGGTTCGGAATTCGCCATACGGGATGTAATAGTATGTATGTAGCAGATATTTATTCTCCGCGCGGCCGTCCGGGGTCTCATTCTTCTGATACCTAAGCAGATTTTTACCATCTGGCTTTACCTTTGGCTGAATGCTTCTCTCCAACTCATAGCTGTAGTTCGCTGTTAGAACATCATCAAAGCCAATTGCATATAGCTTTTGGAGCACTGGCTGCATATCGTCAATATTCTCTCTGCCACAAATCGAAGACAATCCGTTACTCTCACGAACATTGACATTGCCTCTTGCTGCAAGAATTACTTGCAAAGGGTAAGGAATCTTCTTTATCTCTTCATCATCCAGTGAGATCTTTTCATTCGTCTTAAGTGCCCTGATTAAATCCTGCCATGACTTGTCACCGTAAGCCCTATTAATGCCGTTTCCAAGAAGCAGCACCTGCGGCATTGTTTTTTTCATTTCTACTCCCACCTCGTATACGATTTGACCTTGCAGTACTTATCGGTAACCCGTATTGAGATCATTGCTGTTTCGGGTTTGATATTGGGAATTATCTTGTCGCCTGCTGCAGTGCGTCTGCCACTGCTTCACGAACTGCCTTACTTGTCAGGGAAGCACCGGAGACGCCGTCAATCTCCGCGCCCTGTGCCGCCATAACCTGTTCCTGCAGAGTCGGTACTGCTGCGCCGCCAATCTCCGGAGTCTCGCCGGAGCCATCAATTTCAACTGCCGTGATGACGCCCCCGTCGACCGTCACATTCACAATGACAGTGCCCATGCCGGTGGCCTTAGCCGTGTAGGTGCCAGGAATGTATTTTCCACTGATAGCACTAAAAGCTTGCTTCATCTCTTCGACTCTCTGCTTGCTGTCCTTGTAAACGCCCAATTCTGTAAATGCAGCAAATGCAGAATCATAATCTCCCTCTTCATATAACGCCATCGCCGTCTGATAAGCCGCTTCTTTTTTCGCCAATCCTATCTCTCTTGCTTTATCTACGCTGTCTTTATAAGCTCCGAGGTTTTGGAATATAACAAGTGCGTCATCATAATGTCCTTGGTCATATAGTATAACAGCTTCCTTATACTCTGCATTCTTCATTAGTAATGGGAGGAAGACCGTCATCGTCATAATAACTGTTACTGCAGAAAGTGCTCCAATGATAATCTTTGTTGCTATATTTCTTTTCTTTGCAGATTCAAATGCTTCTCTGTCCCGGAGTGCTTTTTCCCTCAGCGCTGTGATACCTTTCTCGCATTCTTTTATTCTTAATGCTGAGTCTTGGAAATCAGTAGTTTTATAAAAAGCAGTAATCGCTGCTTGATAATCCGATACTGTCTTCGCTTTTCCCTGTAGGCTGACCGCGTTCTGATAGGCGTTTGTCTGCCTTGCGAGTGCTTCCTGCTTTAGGTCATGGGCCTTCCCGTCGGCTTCCTTCAGGAACTTCTCGTAATTCTGCTTCGTCCGGTTCCTGTTTTCCTCTTCCTCCAAACGGGCAGTCTCCACATTTGCCCGCAGCTTAGCATATAGAGATTTCTTAAATTCCTCTATACGCGCTTTCTCATCCCCAGCAGCAAAACGAAGAGCCCTGCTGATACTGCGATTGCTCTCGATCTGCTGGCGGACTTGGCTCTCGATCTCCCGCTGGCCTTTTAAGCAGGAACTGTAGCTCAGGTCATAACGGTACAGCTCTCTGATTTCACTCTCTTCGAGGAAATTAGTTACGGTATTTTCCTCTGCGACTGTTTGAATATGTGCGCTGTTCTCGGGAATACTCAGTCTTTCAGTCTTTGGAATCTGTGAAGTTGCAGCACGAATATAGCTTTCCGGGTCTTTTGCTCTCAGCTCTGCCAGTGCGATGCCGAAGTAGGCCTTCGCACATTCTGCATCCAGCATCAGAGACTGGTCGAAGTACTGTTTCGCCTTCTCCCATTCGCCGTCCTCCAAGGCAAGTTTTCCGCGTTTGATGGCAGCGTCAGTCTTCATGCTCCCTTCGCTCTGGATGACGGTCTTTTCGACGATCTTCTCCGTGACCTTCTCAGATGCCGCCGTCTTCCGTGGAATCAGTTTCTCCACGCCATGCAAAAGATCTTGCATAGCACCGATTTTTCCCATATTCTGGGCAGAAAGATTTCTGAGTTCTTTGGGCATATCATAAGGATCCATGTCCTTATACACAGGGATGAGTGTTTTCTGCTGTCCGTCAGAAACCAGTTTCAGGAATCTGCTCCATTCGTTTTTGACCCAGACTGCATTGAAGTATTCGTAATCCGTACCGACAACGATCATAACTTTTGCAGAGTTCAAAGCCGCAAAGATATACGGCTCGTATTCAATACCAAGTTTCCCCTCAAGTGAGATCCGGGAGAAGAACACCCGGTAGCCTTCTTTATTGAGAGCCTTATAGATATCCTGCGCTATGACACTGTCTATGGTACGCTCTCCGTCCTCGTCAAGTTCTTTGTATGAGATAAAGATGTCATACGGTTCTTCTTTTCCGGAGACCTCCAGAATTCGTTGGCGCAGCGTTTCGATCTGCCTTGCCTCTTCCCGGTAGAGCCGACGGGCTATCGCGTCGGCATTCTCGCAGGCCTGCTCAAAGTTGGTATCGTCCTCAACACTTTCGAAACTGCTCCGGTGGCAGGTAGGAATCTTTTTTCCAGTTCCCGGATCATCCACATACTCAATGCCATATTTGCAAAGGACAAGGCCCCAGTAAGCCTCGGCTTCCTCAGGATAGTCCGTCACGATTGTCTCGAACACTCCGGCTGCTTTGTCGAACTCACAGCTGCGAAGCAGACGGCCTGCCCGCATGAAGAGGCTTATTTTCTTCTCGTTGTCCGCATTCGGAACGGTCTGTTTTGTCCCACAATATTCACATTCACAGACGGAATTTCCTTCTACAATGTTTAAGTCTCCGCCGCACATTTTGCATTTGATGATAGCCAAATTGATTCCTCCGAAGAAACGTGCATATAACGCACATTGACACATTAAAAGTTTTTCTAAAAATTATTCGTAAAATTTATCGTTGATTTTATCAAATATCTGGTATATAGTGAGCATGATGAAAGGGTGTGTTTTATATGCCGAATATTAAACCCGTATCTGAGCTCAGAAACTACGGTGAGGTCCTTCGCGATGTAGCTGTAGGACAGCCTGTCTTTCTCACCAAAAACGGCTATGGTCGATACGCTGTGATCGATATTGACGAGTACCGTGAATATGAGCGGATGAAAGCAACGAACTGGCTGCTGACTGAGCTGGATAAAGGTCGTCTCTCCGGAGAAACGGAAGGATGGCTCCCTGCGTCACAGGTATTTGACGACCTGGAGGCTCAGCTTCATGGTTGAAGTCACCATCTCGCCGCTTGCCCGGGCAGACATGCGGGAGATTGCGGATTATATTGAGTCTCGTCTTCAGAACCCCTCTGCGGCCTTGAACATAATCCGGCGTTTGCGTACGGCAATCCTGTCTCTGGGCAGTTATCCAGAAATGGGATCTCCTCTCCTTGTTTCCGATAAACCGGATTGTCCATATCGATATCTCGTATGCGGCAACTATATGGTTTTTTACCACATTTCTAATGACGCTGTACGAATCGACCGTGTTCTCTACGGTCGCAGAGATTATCTGTCTATCCTTTTCTCCGATCAGCTTCACGAAGAATAGACTTTTTGTTCCGTCCGTTGATAATCATAACGGACGGAATATCTTATTGATCTATTTGAAATACTCAGAATTCAGATCGATCCAGAAAGCGGGGCGAACGCTATTTGATTCGTAATTAACGAAATCACTTCCTTCGAGAGCACCATTAGATAAGACATCTGCTGCGCTTTTCTGACCAATGCCAGGTGATCGGAGCCACCAAACACAATTTCCATCTCTATTCGTCAGTAATCCCTGTGCCTTTGCATAGGCTGTTGGTTTACACTGTCTGTCGCTATCTGAAGCAAAGTATTTTTCCGCATCCGAATAACTTAGCAGGAATAATCTGTCTTTTGTGGTATTTCCTCCATTTGTATTCCAGTTTCTGTTTCCCTGATTGTTACTATTATCAATTGATACGGACAGAATACTGTTTTCCTCATCTGCTGAAAATGCTTTACTAATAAACTCCTTATCCAGCCAGGAGCGAATAGAACTGATTTCCCAGGTAACAGGGTCATAAGTTGTATTATACTGCTGGCAGTCCAGCGCATAACAACTGATTAGGAGGCTCCGGTTCCCCTCATTGGCCAGCACCCTCCATTCGATGGATTCTTTTCCATTGGATGTGTTGTTGTCCTGTTCATAAGCTCCGAATATTACAACATTACCTACAATCTTCAAGTTGTTGCTGTTTGCATAGTGCATCTTTGGTATAACGACTCTGGTTACCACAAAGTATGTCGCGATGGAAAGTATTGCAAGAATGCTCAGAATGGCGGTTGTCCTTTTTCTCTTCACCACAGCAGCTTTTTCGGCGTTTTCCCTCTCCAGATGCTCGGCGTTTTGGATGTCGATAATTGCCTTTTCGCACTGATTGATCCTTATGTCGGTATCCTGAAATCCTGTAACAGGCCCGAAAGCAGCAATAACAGCCCGATAGTCTGACTCTGTCTTCGCTCTGTTTTGCAAGTCTATGCCTTTTTGGTACACTCGATTTTGCTCAGCACGAGCAGCGCGGTTTTTCTCGTGAACCTTCCGGTCCGTTTCCTCCAGAAAACTCTCGTAGTTCTGCTTTGTCCGATTCCGGTTTTCCTCTTCCTGTTTCCGGGCGCTGTCCACGTTGGCCCGCAGTCTGTCGTAAAGAGACTTCTTGAAGTCCTCCATCCAGGTCTTCTCATCGCCTGCGGCAAAGCGGAGAGCGCGGCTGAGACTGCGGTTGTTCTCGATCTGCTGGCGGACTTGGTTCTGGATCTCCTGCTGTCCCTTCAATGTGGAGGTGTAGACCAAATCATAACGGTACAGCTCTTTGATTTCACTCTCTTTGAGGAAACTAGTTACGGCATTTTCCTCTGTGGCTTTTTGAATATGTGCGCTATTCTCCGGAATGCTCAACCTTTCAGTCTTTGGAATCTGTGAAGTTGCCGTGCGGATATAGCTCTCCGGATCCCTTGCCCGCAGTTCCGCCAGCGCGATGCCGAAATAGGCTTCCGCACATTCCGCATCTAAGGTCAAAGCTTGGTCGAAATACTGCTTCGCCTTTTCCCATTCCCCGTCCTCCAGGGCAAGCTTTCCCCGCTTGATGGCGGCGTCGGTCTTCATGCTGCCCTCGCTCTGGATGACGGTCTTCGCGACTGTAGCATTTTCCTGTTTCTTTATCGGGATCAGCTTCTCCACGCCCCGAAGCAGGTCCTGCATGGCGCCGACCTTGCCCATGTCCTGGGCCGAGAGCTTGGCGAATTCCTTCGGCATGTCGCAGGCGTCCATGTTCTTAAACACCGGGATCAGGGTCTTCTTCTGCCCGGAGGCAATCAGCTTCAGGAAGCGGCTCCACTCGTTCTTCACCCAGACTGCATCGAAGTTGTCATAGTCCGTTCCCACCACAAGCATCACCTTCGCGCTGTTCAGAGCAGCGAAGATATAGGGCTCATATTCCGTCCCCAGCTTGCTCTCCAGGCTGATGCGGGAGAAGAACACCCGATAACCCTTTTCCGTCAGTTCGTTGTAGATATCCTGCGCAATCACGCTGTCAAGGGTGCGCTCACCGTTCTCGTCCGTCTCCTTATAGCTAATGAAGATGTCATAGGGATCTTCCTTGCCCGAAACTTCGATGATGCCCTTGCGCAGTTCCTCGATCTGCCGCGCCTCATCCCGGTAAACCCGTCTTGCAATGGCGTCGGCATTCTCGCAGGCTTGTTCAAAGTTCTGGTCATCCAATACGCTGTCGAAGCTTGAGCGGTGGCAGGTCGGGACCTTCTTCCCTGTTCCCGGATCATCGACATATTCGATGCCGTATTTGCAGAGCACCAGGCCCCAGTAGGCCTCTGCCTCCTCCGGGAAGTCCGCCACAATGGTCTCGAACAAGCCTGCGGCTTTGTCGAACTCACAGTTGCGGAGAAGCCGCGACGCCCGGGTGAAGAGAGTCATCTTCTTCTCGTTATCCACGTTGGGGACGGTCTGCCTGGTTCCACAGTATTCGCATTCGCAGACGGAGCTGCCCTCCGTGATGATCAGGTCTCCGCCGCACATCTTGCACTTGATGATCGCCATGATGCTTCCTCCCGAATTATTTGCTGGGTACTTTTTTCGCAATCATTTCTCGTCTATCCTAAGCTCAATAAGTCCAGCCTCAGCTCCCTGCCCAATTCAGGCTCTTTTTTATCAATGGTTACGCCACAACGGTGATATCGGGTGCCGTCACCACATTGAGCCACATGGCCGGACGAACGGTAATATGACTTGAGAACTGGTGCGTGGTGCCTTCTCTCGCATTGGGGCCGACAAAGGCGGCGTATGAGGTCCTGGTGGCAGCGCCGCGAAGCCACCAATAACAGAATCCGTCATCTTCCATTGCCCCCTGCTGCACCGCATAGGGCGTTGCCACACAGTAGGCCGGATCTGCGAGAAGCTGGGTGACCACAGACCCTCCGCCGCTGCTGTACGCTTTTCGATTTCCAAAATAGCCCTCAGCCTCATGGCAATCAAGCGCAAGTATTTTATCCTCCGTGGGCTCGGAATTCTTCATCATGCGCCACATCGTGTTGCTATCCGTTGTATTGCTGTTCCTGATTTCTTTTAAAAGAATGGACGCCTGCTCTTCTTCCGTAAACGCCGTATTCAGGAAGCTGTCGTTCATCCATTCACGCAAGGCACAGGTTTCCCAAGTGATGTCCGTATAATCCGGATGATAGGACACGAGATCCAGGCCGTAGACACTGATGCAAAGCACATCATTTTCAAGGTTTTCAAGAGCCAGCCAGAGAATGGGCTCCTGCCCGTTTGACTCATCTCCATCCTGTTCATAAGTACCGTATGTAAATATGGTGCCTTCCCGAATATCCGGTACAGAAACAGGGCCGCTCACCACCGCGAAGGCGGGAACTGACATGCTGAGCATCAGTATGATCGTAATAGTCGCCGCAAGTATTCTTTTTCTGAGCATGGTAATCTTAACCTCCCATTATTTCTTTTTCCTGCCCCCCATACGGAGGCCGTTCTTTATCGCTGCGCTTCCCCGTCCGGGAGCGCGCACTCCCCGGTCAAGGTTCAGCCCCGTCCGAGAATGATTTTCTCTGCGTCGAGCTCCGGTATCGTCACGGAACCGCCGAGTACGGTTGTATAAGTCGTTGTGCCCCGGCAGGTACCGTAGACGGTAATGTAATCATCTTCAATGATGCCCTCCGCCTCGTATTTGGAGCATGTGACGTAGAACACATTATCCCAGCGTCCGCTGGTTGCAACGCGCATAACGACGCTGTGTCCGTAGGAGCCGTAGGCGGATCCTCCTGCTAGCGGCTTCAGCGTGTAGTTTTCCACGTCCTCGCCATTATGGGCGCTCATGCCATACCCGGATGTGCTCTGCTTTTGCAGTACTCTTCCATAGATGGACATCTGCTCCCCATTATGCTTGTTCGGATCTCTCATGATTGCCGTGTAGTTTCCGTTCGGATATGAGGTCGTATCATATACCGCATCATGTTCGATGTTTACGGTAATGGTTCTGTTGTTTCTGCTGTCCGCTTGATCCATAAGGGTCAGCGTCCCCTTTCCGTAACGAACCGGATCGATGAAAACCCTCGCTTCCCCGTCTGCATCCGGGCCCTCAATGTCTGCGGTGAAGAAGTATCCCGAGTTGGAAACCGCGACGTCAAAGTTTCCGTCCTGTCCATAGAATTTGACCGGGAAGCTGTATCCATCCTTCGAGTCCACGGTGATCTCCGTCTGCTCCACCGCTATGGTCGGGACAAAGATATTAACCGTGGCAAATTTTCCGCTTCCGTCCGTCGCCGCGGCGGTGATGACCGCGTTTCCGCCGTTCACCCCGAACAGGGTGCCGTCTTCAGAGACCGTCACGACAGATTCATCGGAACTGCTCCAGCCGACTGCAGGGTTTGTCGCGTTATCCGGTGTGACCGCTGCTGTCAGCTGCTGCTCTGCGTCTTTATTCAGGACCAGCGGATTCGCTGCCTCTGCAATTTTGACCGACGTCACCATCTGGATTACGCTTACTGAGCATTCGGCTTTTGCTCCGCTGCCGTCCGCGGCCGAGGCGCTTATAACCGCTTCGCCGCAGCCGACTGCCCTTACCTGGCCATTGGCAACCGTCACCACGCCCGGGTCGGAAGACTCCCACATAACAGTCTTATTGCTGGCGTTCTCCGGAAGGACCGTCGCCTTCAGGCTCTGATATGCTCCCATATTCAAGACCAGCTCCGTGCTGTCGAGTTCAACGGCGGAAGCGGCCTGCAGGACCGTCACGGTGCAGCTTGCCTTTCTGGATCCGCCGGAATACTCGTCCGGGGATGTCGCTGTGATGACAACCGTTCCCGGTGTGATCGCGCTCACATAACCGTTCTCATCCACGGTTGCTACCGCTTCATTGCCGGAGGTCCACACAAGTTCCTGGCAGAAGGCATCCTCCGGCTCTACAGAAGCCGTGAGCTGAACACCGTTGTCCGCGTTTCCCTCAATGATCAGGGCGGTCGCTTTTGCCTCAGGCATCGTCACCGCAGTAACCGGGAGAATGATTTCGACCTCTTTTTCGGCGAATATGGCATCATTATCCTCCGCATGGCATTTGATCACCGCAGTTCCTTTTGAAACTCCTGTTACCACACCGCCGGTGTTGACCGTCGCCACCGCCGGGTCAGAGCTGGTCCATACAAGTTTCGTTGTGTCCGGGGCTGTTTCCAACACTTTTTCCACCGAAGCGCTCAGCGTTGTTGTCTTGCCGGTGTACACGGGTTTCTCCTCGCCTGTAAGCGTGATCACCCTGTCACCATGTTCGATTGCCCAGGCCCGCATCATCTCGTTAATCTTCGCGGATAATCCCTCCTGGATTTCAACCAGTTCCTCCAGCGTGTAATCATCCCAGTTGAATTCCGTGCTGTGGGGTTCTTCCGCATAGGCACATACTGAAAACGCAGCCATGCAGCATAGAACAAGCATCATGATTATTGCAAGCACTCTTCTCATGGTTTTCTCTCCTTCACTTTATTATGATTCGGGAACCGTAGTTTAAATATACCACAGATACTTTTGAAAGTCCTTTACTCGCAGCATTGACTTTTGTTTTTCTTTTGTAATTATTCTCGCATTCTTTCCACTTTTTGTCTCAACACACAGCAAATATGAAGCTTGCCATCCGTGCACGAATGCTCTATAATTACCATAAACATACTTAATGACTCCGCAATTCTGCGGAAATGGGGCGCTTTATGGCTTATTCTGGTGTTGAAGAACACGGCGATCCTTCCCTGTTCTCTTATGTACAGCAGCATCTTGACGTGGACTTTTCTCTTGTCCGTGTTCTGAAAGAGGAATCCGATGCGAAGATTCTTCTGCTCCGCCATTCTGTTTCCGGACAACTCTTTGTCCTTCGGGATTTTGCCGGAAATCCTGAGATTTACCGGGAACTGATGACGGTTTCCTCTCCTTTTCTTCCCAGAGTTTATGAAGTTGCATCTCAGGATGGCCGGCTTCTCGTGCTGGAAGAGTATATTCAGGGGGATACTCTTTATTCCATTCTCGAGCATAGTCTGTTCTCACCCGGGAAAGCCCGTCGAATCACACTTCAGTTATGTAACGCCCTGCGGATTCTTCACAGCTTCGGAGCGGTCCACCGTGATGTGAAGCCCGAGAATATCATTCTGCGCGGAGACGAGGCCGTCCTGATTGATTTCGACGCTTCCCGCACTCAGAAACCTTCCGGTACGTCCGACACTGTTGTGCTCGGAACCACAGGGTATGCTGCACCGGAGCAGTACGGCCTGGCTCAGACAGACAACCGTGCGGATATTTACTCTCTCGGCGTTGTTCTGAATGTCATGCTCACCGGTGATCATCCTTCCGTCCGACTTGCAAAGGGTCATATGGGTCGTGTGGTACGGCGCTGTACAATGACGAACCCGGATCAGCGCTATCCGAATGTCCTGCGCCTTGCCGAAGCTCTTTGAAAAGGAGGGGGCTCATTCCGTTGAAAACCTGTATTCGCTGCGGGGCGGAACTGCCGGAGGATGCAAATCTCTGTCTGAATTGCGGGACGCCTCAGTCCGATCCACATCCGATTCGCCCATATCGCCCATGGCGCAGGAGAGCTTTTTTTCTTCTTTTGGCCTGTGCGCTGCTCCTTGCGCTTCTCTTTCTTCCCCGTTCCGTTCATCTGCCGAAAACATATGATATCTCCGCACCGGAACTGACCTATTCTGACAGTGATAGACAATACTTTCTGTATCTCACTTGGCCGGTCACCCGCAGTGCACTTTCAGAGCCCACAGGCTCTGCTCATCTTCAGCTGCCGAAAGGGAACGAACAGGCAATTCCCAGTCTTCTCTATGTCCGTGATCCTGATACCGAGGAGAATCTCGCGGATGATTTTCTTCAGAAGCTGGCTCATTTCAATGTCCATGCAGAAGCACACGAGGCTTCTGAGAAGTTGAGTATCTCTTCTCCTTTCAGAGCTGAATCACTGAATGACGCTGCTCTTGCTGCCGACATTGAAGTTCGGTCGTCATCTGGTACAAATGATATTATCTGGACGCTTGAAATGTTAAATGGTGACCGAATCACTCTGCGCCACAGTCTTACCGTTGATCCGCTTCTCAATGTGACCTATTCTTCCAAAGAGGTAGCGCTGGACACCATGGATGATCTCAGGGCGTTGCTGGACACAATTTCCGCTGACGATTTGAATAAAACCGTCACAGTATACCTTCCCGCCGTGAACTATGAAGGTGACCTGACGATTCGTGACCGCGGACTTGAGCTGGTCGGGACATCCGAAAACGGGCATCAGACGACAATACACGGCCATCTTGTATTTGAAAGTCGAGAGATCCAGTACCCGGTACTGCGCAATATCAGCATCACCGGTCAGGATGGTGTCGGTATAACGTCTTCCACCACTCTTCAGCTTGAGCAGTGCAGTGTCCAGGGCTGGGATATCGGAGTTTTAGCCCGGGAAGGCGCTTGGGTCGGCATCCATAATTCGCTCTTTGAGAACAATCGTATTGGTTTTCAATTTGACAGTTCAACAGCTTCTTCGGCAGATGTTGAATACAGCGGGAATCGCTTTCTGAATAACGAGACTGCTGTCTCTCTTATCCACGTCCCCGGTTCAATGGAGCTGAGTTTTCCGAAGACTCTGTTTTCCGGCAACGATACAGATATCAGCAACCCCAACGATTGTCCCGTTGATACGCAGAATGCCGTTTTCAAGTAAAGCACATTGCCCTGACGATCTCTAAATCCCGGGGAAGCACTCTTCTTCCGGCTTGAAAAGGGTTTCTATGCGGACAACATATATAAAGAAGCACGTCTCAAATGAGACGTGCTTCTTTATATAAGATTGTTTATTTGTTCAGATATCTGCTTTTCTCACTCCAGGAGCGGCGCTTCACCGACTTCAAACAGTGTATCGTTGACTCTGTTCAGTTCCATCCCGTGCATCAGCCCATGAAGAATGACGGCGTCCCGCTTGTCTCTGGCATAGAGCGTGGCATATCCGCACTGCTTCAGCAATGTCTGAGCTTTCTCCTCTTCAAGCCTCATTCCCAGGCAGATACAGAGCAGACGGTTGCGTGACGGGACCCTTGTCCCGGAACAGATTTGATAGAGATAGGCCTCACTGATCCCCGCTGCACGGGCGATTTCCGCCTTGCTGCGCCCCTGCGACCGGAAATAACGATTGAGTGTCTCGGTAAATTCGCCGTGCTTCAGGCTCTTGCCGTTTTTCTTCACAAAGTCGCTGAATTTTTCGCTCTGTTTCAAATCACGCAGTAAATCTGTCGTATTTTTCCGTGTCTTGCTCAGTTCCATGTTTTCACCCCAGATTTCCGCTCAGGGCGGAGATCAGCGCCTTGGACGGGACGATTTTCCATCCGTCCCCGGTGAGCGTAAGCTCCACCCGGCATCCGACGGTGCCGTAATAATTCTGCGGCTGCTCCAGAAGTTTCATCATTGCCCGGTCATAGGCCATCCCCGCCGCTTCCGGGACATAGTTGCCGGAGGCGTCATAGATGCTCTCACGGTTCATCGTTCTGGCAAGGTCCAGCAGCTGAACTCTCGTCTCCGTCTGCAGGTCTTTCTGCATTTTTGAAAAATCCATCACCCGGAGCTGAATCTCCTGCCAGGCCCGGGTTTTCTCCACACTGCAGTTTCCGAGAAGCTGATGGCCCCAGCTTTGCTGCAGAGCATTTCGCACTGCCGCGTGCATTTCGTCCGTCGCCTCATTCAGGAGTCCGGACTGCGCCCCGTAAGCCAGGCAGGCATCCGCTGCCGCCGCATCTCCGCTCTCCAGCGCGCGGAAGAATCGGTCCACCGTGACGGGCGCCTCCTCTTCGGAGGCCGAGACAAAGCTCATCCCGCTCATTCCCGGAAAACACAGGATCATCGCCCCTGCCGTCAGCAGCACCGCGGCGATTCCGTACCAGAGATTCAGCCTGCTGCTCCTGTGCCGTATGGAGAACCAGATGAGGCAGGCAAGGACACCGGCCGCGATCAATCCCAGAGAGAGAATCGGGCCCAGTGTGAGTTCATGGATCCAGGTGTCTTCTGTTTTGGCCGCGGAAGGATTCTCCGCGCCTGTTTTGACCGTTTCTGTCCGCTGCGCGGTCTCCTGTGCCTCCGCCGCAGCTTCGGCCGCAAGCCTGTCCTGCTCCGCCGCGAGGGCGGCGGCCTGCTCTTCCTCTCTGGCCCGTTCCATCCGTTCCGTGTACTTCTCCTGCGCATAGTCGCACATCAGCGTGCAGAAGTCCGTGAGCACACCGTAGGCGTTCTCCGTTCCCGTCGTGAAGAGGACAATGGCAATCGGGTCTTCCGTAAAGCACAGGGCGCAGTCGTTCAGATAGAGGATCGGATCCTCCGCATACCAGCCGTATTTATGGGCAATGTTAAAGCGCCGCTCCCGGAGCTTGAAATACTTCTCCGGCTCCGCGCGCTGCATGGTCTCGATCAGGCGGTCATAGCGCTCTCCTCCGTCATAAAGCTGACGCAGGCAGGTGATCATCTGCCTCGGAGTAAAGAAGTTGTTTTCATAGTATTTGTCGTCGACATTGTCTGGATCTTCACCCATGATCGGGGCAATCAGAATCCGGTAGCGATGGTACAGGGTGGACGCGGGGTTTGTCTCGATTGTGGCCCCGGCGTAGTCCCAGAGCAGCTTGGCATATTCGTTGTTGGAGTCGATGATGGTGCCTTCCAGGAGCTGGGAATACCGATACCCGCCGATGGACTCATCCAGTGTGATCTTCCCCTCGGCGATCCAGTTCAGAAACAGCATGTTCAGCGGCACCTTGTACATGCTGCCGCTCACACGGTACTGATCCCCGTTATAGTAGTGCTCCTCCCCTGTCGCAAGGTTGTAATACCCCGCCGCGATGGTATCGGGGTTTGCGTCGTGTTCCTGCAGCATCAGCAGCAGCCTGGTCTCCCAGTCAGCCTGTCCGGGTACATTCTCTGCAGAGGACTTCCGCCCACCCCGCCGGGAGCATGGAAAGCAGAAGGAACAGGCTCAGAAGCAGAGAAACCAGGCTGAATTGTCGTTTATTTCGTACTGTCATGGAAAGATCTTCTCCGGATATGCTTTATCAAGTAGTGTCTGGATTTTATTCTACCATTCCCTGTGAGAATTGCAAGGGAAATCTTTGCTCTCCTTTTCTCTCTACTCATAGGAGAGTCCGTTTTTTCAGGGGTTCTCCCCATAGTAGACGACCGATGATTGTGCATTTTTGAACGTTCGCTTGCCTTTTTCCCTATTTTGTATTATGCTGTTTCCAGCACCATGTAAAGGAGCGCTGAACAATGTCTTTTGTTGTCATGACCGATACGTCCGGCAATTTGCCGCGGCAGTATGTGCTGGACTATTCTTTGGAAATCATCCCGTTTTCCTATTATATCGACGGGAAGGAATACAATTCTGTAAAGGACCCCGATTTCGACGCCGAGGATTATTACGCCAAGATCAAGAAGGGCATGAAGGTTACCACTTCCCAGATCCCCCCGCAGCAGTATGCTGACTTCTTTGAGCCCCCGCTTCGAGAGGGAAAGGACGTCATTTTCATCTGTATGTCCTCGGGCATCAGCGGGTCCTGCAACTCTGCCAAAATTGCTGCCCGAATGATGATGGAGGCCTATCCCGACCGGATTGTGGAAGTGATCGACACCCGCGGCGCCTCTCTCGGCGAGGGCATTATCGCGCTCTATGCCGACCGGCTGCGCAGACTCGGACGCAGCACCGCCGAGGCGATTGCCGAGCTTTACGACCATGTGGAACGGATGTTCAACGTCTTCACGGTGGACGACCTGATGCACCTTCGCCGCGGCGGCCGTCTCTCCAACCTCTCCGCCGTGGTCGGAACGGTTCTACAGATCAAGCCCCTCCTCAAGGGGAACGAAGAGGGAAAAATCGTAGCCTTCAGCAAGGTCCGCGGCAGAAAGCGTTCCATCGAGACCCTGGCGGAATACTATGACAAACTGGTCGTCGACCCCGAGAAGCAGATCGTCGGCATCGCCCAGGCGGCCTGCCGCGAGGATGCCGCCCGCCTCGCCTCCCTCCTCCGGAAGAATCACCCGCCGAAGGAGATTCTCACCGTTGAGTACGAGCCGGTCACCGGGTCTCATGTCGGTCCCGGCGCGCTGGCGCTGTTCTTTGAGAGCCGCGAAGGCGTCCGCTCCTTCAACGGCTGATTCTCTGCGTCATATCCGACTCTCCCTGACACTCCGGCAGAAACAAACGACAGGAGCTTTTCCCGAAAGCATCGGGGAAGGCTCCTGTCGATTTTATGGCACTGTCTTTCGGTTCGTTTTTTGGGAAAATCCCGTTTTCAAAACACCCCTAGGGTCTTGAAAACCAGAATCCACAGGAAGAAGCTCAGGATACTCACCGCAGAGGTCGTAACGACGATGTCCCCCGCCAGCTCCGCATCTCCGCAGTCCATCTGCTGAACCATGGTGAAGGAATTGACCGCTGTCGGCGAAGCAAAAATCCCGATCAGTCCGACAAAGTCCCCGCCCCGGATTCCCAGCAAAGCGGCCGTGCCGAGCAGGACCGCCGGTGTCACGAAGAGCTTGACCGCCGTAACGGCGGCAAGCGGCCTGACATACCGCCCCAAGCCGTCAAAGCGGAAAAATGCTCCAAGCAGGAAGAGCTGAAGCGGGCTTGCGATCACGGAAAGGCTCGAGACCGTCTGTTCCAGGAGCCCCGGCAGACGAAGGCCCAGCAGCTGGCACAGAATTCCAAGCAGGGAACTGACGATCAGCGGGTTTTTGGCCACCTCCAGAAGGACCTTTCGGACGTTGACCGTTCCGCCCCGAAAGCGTTCCAGCACGTATACGGAGAGGAAGTTGAAAAGCGGCACCACCACCGCGATTAAAACCGTCACGGCCCCCAGCTGATCCGGGCCGACCAGGGCCTGCGCAATCGGGATCCCCATGATCACGAAATTGCTCCGAAAAACCCCCTGCGCGATCACGCCCTTCCAGTCCTCCCGCGGGACCAGATGCTTGACCGCGACATACGCCGCCGTGAACACCAGCAGCACGCCGCACACGGCATAGACGATCAGCCCCGGCTTGACGGCCGCGCTGAGATCCGAGCAGTAGATATTATAAAACAGCAGGCATGGAAGGAAAATCCGAAACGCAACCTTGTTGAAGCGCGGGACATCCTCTCTCGTCAGCACACCGACCTTCTGCGACAGGAATCCCGCCGCCAGCAGCAGGAACATCGGCAGAACCGCATTGGCCGAAAGCATGAAATTTTCCAACCGGCAACCCTCCGCATGAGGAAAATGATAGCTCAGTATATCACAGTGTTCCCTGCTTGAACAGTTTTTTCTTCCTTTCCTTCCGCCGCACCGATCCCGTCAGAGCTTTTTCACACGCAGTGCGCGGATTGCGTTGAGCACCGCAATCACCATCACGCCGACGTCCGCGAAAATCGCCGCCCACATGTTCGCGATGCCCAGCGCCCCCAGGATCAGGCACGCAAACTTGACGGTCAGGGCAAACACGATGTTTTCATAGACAATGCGGATGCATTTGCGGGAAATCCGGATTCCCTTGGCAATTTTCATCGGGTCGTCGTCCATCAGGACGATGTCCGCCGCTTCAATGGCGGCATCCGAGCCCATCGCGCCCATGGCGATGCCGATATCCGCCCGGGAGAGCACCGGTGCGTCGTTGATTCCGTCCCCGACAAAGGCAAGCTTCTCGCGCCTGTCGCTGTTTTCCTGCAGGAGTTTCTCCACCAGGCTGACCTTGTCCCCCGGGAGCAGCTGCGCATGGTATTCGTCCATGCCGAGGTCTTTTGCCACATGGGCGGCGACCTTCTCTCCGTCCCCGGTCAGCATGACCAGCCGTCGGATCCCCGCATCCCGCAGCGCGCGGATCGCCTCTTTCACATTCGGCTTTTCCAGATCCGAGATCACAATATGCCCCGCATAGGCGCCGTCCACGGCCATGTGGATGATGGTTCCGACG
>CADAPN010000016.1 GCA_902789835.1 Oscillospiraceae bacterium | reverse complement strand
ATCAAGCAGGCCATCACCGAGGCGAAAGCCGGTAAGGTTGAGTATCGTCTGGACAAGACCAACATCATCCACTGCCCCATCGGCAAGGTCAGCTTCGGCGCGGACAAGCTCAATGAGAACTATGCCGCGCTCATCGGCGCCATCATCAAGGCCAAGCCCGCGGCTGCGAAGGGCCAGTACATCCGCTCCTGCGTGACGGCCTCCACCATGGGCCCCGGCGTGAAGATCAACGCTCAGAAGCAGATCTGATCCGGACAGACGTTAAGCCACATTGAAGCCCTGTAACGATACGGCGAGGCGCCGTACACTCAGGGCAGACTGAAATGAGGAGATCAAATCAATGAAAAAAGGTATTCATCCCGATTATCAGTGAAATCTGCTCCAAGTGCCACCCGTTCTACACCGGCAAGCAGAAGCTCGTCGATACCAGCGGCCGCGTGGACAAGTTCAACAAGAAGTACGGCCTCAAATAATCCGGCAATACAGAAAAACAAACCCCTGCTGCAACAGAGCAGCAGGGGATTTTTTGTCTTTTATTATCTCAGACATCAGCCCAGGATTTCTTTTACTTTCTCCGCCATGGCGAGGCCCAGGGCTCTGTGAGACTCGGCGGGGAAGTGGACACAGTCAATCGGTGAGGCGGAAGCATAGTCACCGACATTCAGGTAATATACGCTGTTTTCTTCGGCCATGATTCTGTATTTTTCAGCCAGACGGCAGGAATCCTCATAGTAGGGGATCCCGAACATGCGGTCGTAGTCCGGATGCACCGGGGCAGGCGCCGCAATCAGGATCTTCTCTCCGTTCGGGAAAATGGGGGTGTCCAGATCCGGGACGGCCTGGAGCATGCGTGTTTTCCGGATCAAAGCGGCGGCGCTCTTCGCGGAAAAAGAGGAATCGACAACCGTCAGATCATTGATGCCGAGCGCAATAATGAGAAGGTCAAGCGGCTTCTGGGAGAGCAGGGCATAGGGGAGTGCGGCCTGGCCGTTCCGGCATTCATTCCAGGGGAAATCGAAACTGGTGGTGCGCCCGCTCAGTCCGTCCTCCAGAACATGATAGTTTTCGCCGAGCGCCTGGGCCATGACCCCGGGCCAGCGGACCTCAGGGGCATATCGAAGGCCCGTGCCGGGCGTATAGCCCCATGTATTGGAATCCCCGAAACACAAGATCTCTTTTCGCATTGTACTCTTCCCTCCTGAAACACATGATCGGAACCTGACAGCTGCATTATATCATCAAGCGTCATGCAGAACAACAGAAAATACATCCTGTGGGCGTGGACGATACATGATGGGATTCATACATGTCATGGCGGTGCCCGGCGTTCAGTATCGATTCTTCGGCAAAACCCGGATCGCCAGAAAGCCCGTAGAATGGGGCTTCCTGGGCTCACGGCCTCTGGCTTGTACATGAAAATAGCACTTTCACAGGCTAAAGTTTTATGATAATCCTCAAAAATGGACTTTACTTTTACCCCCGGGGTAAAATCCCGGACTCATGCACATCGTGGCAGAGAGAGAGGGAAAAGGGTGGGGTAAAGCTGGTTGACATAATATAACGGCAGACTCGCTTGTCTGATCAGAGTTATCAGGTTACCGGGTCGGCCGCTTTTTTGCTTTTATGGAGAGGACACCATTTCTAATGCGATGCCCTTTCCCTTGTAGATCGGTATTACGGCGATCAATTCATGGAGACGCCCTGTGTCATTGATCGTTTGCAAGAGCGTATGATTGTTTTGCTCCTTGGGGATTGATCAAACTATGTGCTCTGTGGTAAAATATTATGATATGTTTGAAAATGGTACAACAATAACAGATGACAGAAAGTTTGCCTATTTCCAGGCGCAGGAAGCTCTTAATTCATAGATCTCAACGAAATCGGCATAAAAGAGAAAAGGATGTAATTTTTCTCCACTACATGCGTATAAGGAGGCAGCCGATGGCCATTATTGTCGGTGGTAAAACCTCAGGTAACTTTGGTGAAGATTATTTCATAATCAGGTTACCGGTTCTGCCGCTTTTGAAACTGAACCGATATTTCTTATTGCTTTCCAACGCAGTTCAATTTATAATTCATATAATATAGATATATTTCGTAAAGGAGGATATTATATGGAGATAGTATCTGCGGGGCTCACAATCGTTATTCTGGGCCTCCTTTATTGGCGCATGATCAAAAGAGAAACCCCGGAGCGGATCGGAGCGTTTCAGGCTCTGCTCCCGTTCGCGCTCGGCGTCGCCTCTATGTTTCTCGGGGCGCTTGCCACCATCCTGCTTGCCAAATCTCTCGGAGGCATGGCGAATATACTGGCGGGGAACACAAGCTTCGGAAGCTCGCTGCTGCGCTCCTTCCTCATGGCCGGCGGTACGGAAGAAATGGCAAAGCTGCTTATGATTCTCCTTACGCTGGTGATCCTGAAGTCCAGGGTCAAAAACGTCTATGAATACGTCCTGATCGGCGCGGCTGTCGGCTTTGGCTTTGCGGTAGCGGAGGAATTCTATTACGGCGACTTCAGCTCCCAAGGAGACGCCGCTGATTACGTTTCCTTCGTTGCAAGAATGATCTCGGTTCCGGCTCACATGACATTCAACATGGTCATGGGCGAGCTTCTGGGCAGGGCTAAGTTCAGCAGACTGACGGGGAAGGGTTCTCCGGCTCTGTACTGCGTCTTGGCAATCCTGATCCCGATGGGCGTCCACACGCTGGTTGACGCCTGCACGGTCTTCAACAGCAAGCTGATGTCAGGAGAGATGATCGGCATCCTGATGGCGCTTGCAGGCTATGTGGGCATGTTGGTTTTTGAGCTCGTCGTGCTGATCCGGTTCAGGAAGAAGAAGGCGAAGTTCTGCGACATGCGTCTATCCGCGGCAGAGCCCGCGGCGTAAACACGCCCTGTGTCGGGCAAACATGTTGATTTGAAGAAAGGCGCGTTATGAAAAGAAATCATACTCTGAGCGAAAAGCATCCCCTGCTCTCCATGCTGCTCTCGGTTGCCGCGGCAACTCTTGTCTGCTCTCTGGCCGCGACCATCAGCTCCTCCGAGTTTGTCCAGTATCTGCTTATCAGCGCTACGGGCATCCTCTGTCTGCTGGCACAGAAGTGGTGGTTTGCTCCAGCGTTCAAGGGCGTCTTCCGGACGGAGATCCCGCTTCGGAAAATTGGCCTGCTCTGTGTTCCGTTTCTGATCCAGCTACTCCTGTCGTGGCTGCTGAACGTAATGGATCACGGCCTGTTTTTCCGTGCAACGGCACTGAGTGTCGTCATGGCGCTCTCCGCGGGCTTCGGCGAGGAAGTCATGTTCCGGGGCCTTTCAATCCCGATTGGCATGCGCTACCTAAAGGGAAAGAACAAAATCCTCACGGTCGCGCTTGTCACCTCCGTTGTTTTTGGCCTGTCGCACCTGGGCAATGCCATGGGAGGAAACGCCATAGGGATCGTACAGGGCATCGCAACCATCGGTTCAGGCTTGTTTTACGCTGCGGTATTTCTGAGAACCGGCAGCATTATGGTCCCCATTATCATGCACGCCCTTTATGACTGGATGTATTTTGCCACGAATCCTGCCCTTCAAAACGGTAATATGGCGGCTATGGGAGTCACGACCGCCGTCATCATCTCCTGCGTCATCGATCTTTCCATGGGCGTTGTGGGGTACTGGCTGATCCGTCCGGCTGTCAGGGAGAAGATTGAAGTAGTCTGGCAGAAGAAATGGCTGGACTATGCGCTGCCTGTGGAAACCGGCAGTGCGTATCAGGGAAAGCACTGAGTCGCTTCGCGCTGCTGTCATGCTCTTTCCCTCTCGTTTCTTCGGCAAAATGCAAGAGCTCAGAAGGCCCGTAAAATGGGGCTTTCTGGGCTCTCGGCTTCTTTTTCGTACATGAATTTCGCGCTTTTGATAGGCCAGATTTATGTGTTTTTTCGAGTTTTGAATGACGCTTTCCACCGGGGGAGAAAATCAGGGCTTATGCATGTTGTAGCACAAGGGGGTGGGGGAAAACAGAGACAGTTTTGCAGAAGAATGGTAGTCAAAGCCTTTCATATACACAGAGACAACATGCAGGAATCCCAAGATAGAGCGACAGACTCGGGTGCCTGATTAGAGATATCAGGTTACCGGGTCTGCCGCTTTTTTGCTTTTATGGAAAAGGGAACCTCCGTCGTGCGATTATCAGGATTATTCAATCTCCATCGTATTCTTGCAAGTCGGATAGTTCATGCACCCGTAAAACAACCCGTGAGGTCCTTTCCGCAGAGTCATAAACCCGCCGCAGGCTTTACACCTCTTAGGATTCCTCAGGACATCCAGATCCCATGTGAAGAAGGTGCATGCTGGATAATTTGTGCAGCCAATCAGTGGTTTTTGGTATTTCGGTGAAAATCGCTCCACCAGCTTTCCAGTTTTGCACTTCGGACATGACATAGAAATAGTTTCACTATAATCCATGGGTATGGACACAGCGTTCGGATCGTCGTCAAATTCCCGCTTGAACTCGGACGGCTTCGAGGCGTCTGTGATCAGAAAGACTTCATTTCTCGTCCGGGTCAGAGCAACATAGAGGAGGCGGCGTTCTTCTCCGTACAGGTATGTATCCGAATTACTGAGCACCAGCTCAAGCAGCGGATCATCAGCAATCTTGTTCGGAAAGCCGAGAAGGGAATTGTTGAAGTTCAGGATGACGACGTTGTCCGCTTCAAGTCCTTTCGACTTGTGGACGGTTAGAAATTCCACAGGGATGTTCTGATTTGGAAGGTAAACAAGCGGACGGTTATTCTTTTTCTCCTTAAACAGTCCTGTGCCTTTTAATAATTCCAGATCATAATTTGTGCGGCCCAGGAAGAGGATGCTCTTCTTTTCTCCATATTTCATTACTATCTCATATTTTGCCACAGCCGATGTTGAGGTCTACGATGATGACCTTAATGGAACCCACACGGAGCGCATAGAACGCGGAACAATCTTGATCAATCCGCATGTTTTTTTCATGAGAAATGTCGGATATGTGAATAATACCATCATCCATGAGTGCATTCACCAGGACAGACATGATAAATTCTTTGAAATGCAAAAGCTTCTCATGGGGGACAATACATCAGTTACTGCGATCTGTTGTGAGGCAGTGGATGAATACGATGGAAGAAATGATGAGCGTACCAAGGCACTGCGCTGGATGGAATGGCAAGCGAACGCACTAGCACCGCGGATTCAGATGCCACGCCGGATGTCCCTGCTCAAAATTAACGAGATTCTTACCAGATTGCATCAGAATCATCCGGATAAAACAGAAGCCATCTAAGCGCTATTCGTCAGTGCTAAGATATAGTTTTCAGAGCGGCTTTTCTAAAGGCATGGATTTATCAGCAAAACGGCGAAATCCGCGCGATGGTTACTGCGATAGACGAATACGGTCGCTTCATCGAAAAGCTTGTTGTTCCGTATGCTGGTAAACTGAGCGAACTGGATAGCTCAGATCGATTCATTAAGCAAGGTACATGGGGACAAATTGCAAGTACGCTTTCAAGCTGCTAGGAAATGAAAAAGACTCTTGGCGGCGTACAGTCATACTGCTTTATTTTGGAAGGAGAGCAAATGGCGAAAGACAGTAGAAAAAAAGGATGCCCCAATATAGATTGTGTAAATTAAGAATAAGATTTTCCAAAAAGCTGATGTAGATTATTGCCCTAAGTGCGGCACAACTCTTGTGTTCGTCTGCGCGAGATGTTTCTGCGAAATTGAAGACAACGGATCTGAACATAAGATTTGCGCACACTGTGAAGCAAAAGCTGATCAGAATAAGGACAAGATAAAGGATGGCCTGAAGAAGGCTGGTCAAGTTGCTGGATCGGCAGCTGTTGCATTAGGTGGTGCTGTAGCGGCTAAGGCACTTCCAGAGATAAAGAAGGTAGTTGTTGACAAGGGCGAAAAGATTGTTGTTGACAAAGGCGCAAAAATCGTTGTGAAGGTAGTGAAATTCTTCATAAAATAAGCATTTTCGTAAAAAGCGCGAAACCAAATTACCGAAATATTTGCGTGTAATCAGTTATGCGCATCCGACATTCAATACTCGGTCAGACGAGAGTAAAATGATTTACATAATATTGCGGCAGGCTAGGATTGCTGGTATCACAGCTTTTCCCGGTCTGCCGTTCTTTGTTTAGAGTGTAGTAAAGAATGCTCCCCATGGGCTTGATAGAAAGTGTCCTACGCTGTCATTGATTATATCCTGATGCTCCGGTCGAATAATAAAGCAGTAGTAGCGGAGAGAAGTTTTGGTGAATTTTAAAATGGTTCCTGTAGCACCTACAAAATTTGATAATAGAGCCTTGTGCTGGTCGATATAGTACTGATCTGGTTTTCTTGCCTTGTGCTGGTAATAAATAACGGAAGAACCGGAGCTATAATAGCTGTGTAATTCTTTAGAGAGAACATATTTGTTGCTCTTAGTCTTGCCAGCAGCCGATTTTGTCATTAAACCGTTGTCTGGATCAACGCAGATGATCTGACACCCTTTAAGACACTCCAAGGCATTGCGATGCCAACGATCTCGGACCTGCGACCGTTCATCCTTGCTCAAGCCTCTAAAATCCAATAAATCACGATAAAACTTCGCATCAAGGGTTTCTTCCAGCGCAGAGATGCATCGGTTACCGTGAGCAATCGGATAGAGAGCTTTCCACAGGTCAGGATCACAGGCTTCAAAACTGTGGTCGCTTAGATACCCGGTGTGCATCCCATCGTTATTATGATCTTCATCAGGAACAAGATACCAGTTGAGCCCGATGGATAGTCCCGTCTGGCTTAGATGCCGAAGCAAGCCTAGCTTGCTGAAATCCCCAAGGTCGCCAGAATATCTGTTCTGCATCATGAAATCTCCTTTGATTTTTTGTATGGGATACTTAATTCTAACACAGGTTTCAGCTACAAACAACAATATGGGCTGTAGATCAGACCTCCCTGCCTGTCAGCAAAGCTGTGAAAAATGCATAGGCGCTCCTGATCCGGCACGGATATGCCTGCGCTGGTCGTATTGTTGCTGGTCGGAAAACCCCTGACGGGGGATCTGGACTGATCTGTTGGCATCCGGAATCCATCCTATGTCATGCTTTCTGGGTCAATTTTAATATGCGTTTTCTCCTACTGTAAACATAAATATTTTCATGTTTACTCGGGAACATTAAAGCAGAACGCGATCGCAGACGTCGGGCTAAACACCCTCGGATGCGATCGCGTTCATTTGTTTTGGGGTCATTTGTTTGACAGACCTTCCTTTTCTACTTCGGGAGGATTTTCCATCGACGGGGGTTAATCAATCCAGGGACCGATTTCTCCGTTCTTGCGGATATAGAACCACTGGCCGCAACAGTTGCATTGATAAACAACGATGTCCCATTCACTGTAACCCAGAAGTGTCACGTCCATCGCGCCGCAGCTGCACCGGCCGGGGCAAAGGGACGCTTATTCTTTAAGTTTAACATATCAAAGATTAAGAGCTTTATCAAGCTCTTAATCGCGAAAAACCGGCCATAGTTCAGGACGGTCAATACTGTTCCATCAGGATGCGGGAACGGTTTTGTTCAGGGGGGCAGCAAAGAAGATTCCTCATGGGCCGGATAAAGAGATTTGATGATATTATTGATTATGCCGCGTTTATCCGGTTCAATTCTTTCGACGCCCGGATGCTCATAAGCATGGAAAGCAGCACAACCAGCAGGCAAATAACAAAGCCCGTAATCCCGATCATTTTCGCGCGGAAAAGCGGTGCCGCCGGATCACCGAAACGGGCGATCATAGCAGCTTCCAGCGAAAGCATGGAAACCATTGCCGCGGTGAGGTTAACTACTTTTACCGCTGTGATGACAGGGCTGCCCTGCTTTCGGAAGCGATTCACCTGGACAATTGACAGAATCACGGCATAAAAGGCGTAAGCTGCCATTGCATAAATCAGTGCGCCCGGATAGTCATGGGACTCATGATGGCCGACCATCCGCTCGACAATCATGACCAGGGCCAGATTCATGCTCAACAGCATGATACCCACGAAGCGGGAACGGCGGTATTCTGAAGCAAGGTCTTCCGACGGTTTATGCCGGCGGACATATTGTACAAGGGATGCCCGCAGCGGAGTCAGCACCAGCATCAATAACGTTGTGTTGAATATGCAGGCCCACTTCGGAAGCGGAGTATAACCGTGAAAGCAGACATTTGTTAAAGTCTCTTGCCAGATTCAAATGAACCAATCCGAAGTGCCGGTTTCATCCCCACAATGGAGCCTCAGGTGACAGCTTCCACCGGAGAGGGCGGAAAAATGAAGACCGGCTTGTCCGGAGCATGCTGATTTGGTATAATATGAGGCAAAAAATCTGCTGCTCATGGAGTTTTGTGGTCTGCTCCGGCAGTCTGGCGGCAAAGATGAAGGCCTATGCCGATGAACACCAGGTTGTTGCCCGCATGGAGGAGTTGCACCTGCACATCCGGAGAAAAAGAGAGCTTGCGTCCATGCGGGTGCATTTTTTCCTCCAACTGCAGACCAGGCTTGATCTTTCAGTCCATCTGAAGGAAGCTCAGGATGCGATCGAAAAGATTCGGCATCGGAATGTCCGTGAAGAAACTGAGGGGAAAAAGCATACAGAAAACTGAGCTGTCAGGATTCCCGGAAGCCGCGAGGCCTGGATTTTATGGGTTGCAGATAAGATCGTAACGTTCCGGGAGGTGCGGGTGAAACCATGATCACTTATGAAACGGATAGACTGCGGCTGAGACCCTTCTGTCATGAGGACCTGGATCTGATTTTCCGACTGTATAGCGATCCGGAGATTCTGCGTTATACACCGTTCGATGTTATGAGCAAAGCAACTGCCGAGCTTCACCTGGCAAGAATCATCCAGGACTGGGAACAGGTTCCTCAACAGAGCTTTGAGTTTGCAATGATCCGGAAAGATGCCGGAGAGCCGGTGGGGCGCTGTCATATTCTCATCGATCCCGCAACCGATACCGGGATGATCGGCTGGCTGCTTTTAAAGGAGCATTGGGGGCAGAATTATGCCTTTGAATCCGGCGAAGCGCTGATTCACTGCTGTTTTGAAACACTGGGGCTTCACCGAATCAATGCGGTCTGCAATCCGGAGAACATGGCTTCACGCAGAGTCCTGGAGCGGCTCGGCCTTCGTCTTGAGGCACATTACCGGAAAAAATGCAGATATCAGAAAAATGGGATAGTCAGCTGGGAAGACGAACTGGAATATGCTTGTCTCAAAGAAGAGGTTATGAAAACAAACGATGGGCGCAGTCCCAACCGATATATTCTTGAAAGCCGGAATTAAACTTCGGTAAATCTCGAATCGCCAAAAGGCCTGTAAAATAGGGCTTGCTGGCCTCTGAGCGGTACATGAAGAGCACACTTTCACAGGTGAATGGTTTACGTTAAAATTACAAGACGAACTGACCACTGGTAAGAGAAAAGCCCCGGGTTTCCACCCAAGGCTTTTCTATTGCGTAGCGTAAATTATGACGGCCACGAATTGGTATTCGAGCTTCCGCATCTGGGACAGGCCGAAGTACCCTGTTCGTTATACCAGACATTCTGGCAGTCTCTGCATGCATGTCTGAAAACCCCTCGGAGGCTGATCCCGCCGATGATGTTTTCAAGCAGATCGTCATCAAGTGCCTGCGCTTTTTTGTTTTCCATCCGGTAACCCTCCTGTGATTCTGGAATCCTGCGGAACATAATCGTTCCTGTAACTGCTTCCCATTCTACCACAGTCAGGTTAGTCGCGCAAGCAATATAGAGTGTCCGCGTCTCAATGGTAAAGGGTATTCTGAATGATAACAGCCCGGGATTCCGATAAATCGGAACCCCGGGCAAATTGTTCGACTTATTACTGCCTTCCGTGCAGTTACAGACGAAACAGCAGGCACTGATCAGTCGAAATCATCGTAGTCATACGGCATATAGTCATAGTCGAAATCATCGTAGTCATATGACCAATAGTCTGACAAATAGTCGTCATCGTCCGAACCGTCGGTGATCGGGACACCGTAAGTATGATAACCGGAGCCGTAATCTTCCTCTTCAGATCCATCGGTGATCGGGACACCGTAGGTACGATATCCGGAGCCGTAATCTTCCTCCTCAGAACCGTCGGTGATCGGAACACCGTAAGTACGATAACCTGACCCTAAGTCATCGTCATCCTCGGTGATTTCGCCGTAATACAGCCATGCAGTTCCATCATGCATATATGTGCCACTGGCGAAGATATAACCGCAGTACGGGCAGATGTCCACATCGCCCGGGATTTCGCCATAACAGCTCGGGCAGTAGTAGCGGTAAGAGGGAGCAGAAGCGGAAGTGAAGCGATAGCCGCAGTAGGGGCATACATCAGCGTTCGGAGAGACAGAGTGATGGCAGTTCGGGCAGTAATACTCGTAATAAGTCACCGTATAGGTGGTCATAGATCCGTTGACGTCAACGTGCCAGATATTGGATGCGCTTGCCTTGCCGCCGTGATAATATACAGTGCAGGAACAGCCTGCGGTGAGATCACCGTAAATCACGCTGCAAATGCTTCGCGGCACATCGACGGTGCTTCCGTCTGCAAGGCTGATGGTGAGCTTATCTGCCTGCGGATTTGTTACCACCCCGGCGATCGCTCCGCTGCTGATGGTTTTGGTCTTAACAGCGCTGTCGGAGACATAAAGATAGGCTGCGCCGGTTCTTACGGTCTGATTGTTCTGAGCCGTGTAGAAGGTGGCATAAACACTCCAGCCATTCATGTCGGCCGATACCTGCCCAAGGGTGAGGTTGGAAGTGTAATATCCGTCAAGAGAAGCATTCGGGAAGGTCAGACTAAAGCTTTGTGCGCTGTATTCTCCGCCTCCGGGTGCAACAAATGTCCATTCGACAGAGGACCATACGTTTGCATTGGCGATAAAGAGAGCGGTCTCTCCTGCTTTATGGAACTCATTGGTAGGCTGCTTGGTCACCATCAGTACGGTATTCTGCATCGCGACGATCCCGGAAGCAGACACCGGAGCAAACGCAAGTTGTGCCGCCCCTGCGTCCGCAGTCAGGGCAGGCATCAGAGCCCCGCTGAAGACACCGTAGCTTTCGGCAAGGCGGTCTTTCGATACCTCCGCAGCAAGAAACCAGTCAAAGCTGGTGCTGCTTCTTGCAGCCGATGCCAGAGCATTGACCCCTGCAGCATTGTATGCATCGGGCGTAATGACGTTACCGGAAGCATCGGTAAAGGTGGAAACATTCTGATTTCCCTGGTAGTTCATCTGACGCGTAGCATAGGTGGTGTATTCAATGGTATCGCCCTTTTTCTGGACGGAGCACTTGGATGTGCTTACCATTGTTGCAGAGACAGTGGTCGTATCGTCAAAGAGATAATACCATGTATCATTTCCGCTGTTGTAGAAGGTGTCAGCAGAGGCAGAAATGAGATCGGGGAAAGATCCCCCCTGTGGTACATGAACGTGGCACTGATTCAGAGTTTTTCCGTCTTCGGAGACTTCCCAGGCATTCAGAGCTGTGTAGCGCCCATCTCCCTGTATAGAGGCGGCCAGCAGCTCCAGTTTCCCATTGTGGTCAAGATCCGTCACCGCATACGACCACACGCTGGCGTCATTCTGCTTGACTGTATTGAAATTGCTGAATAACAGATCTACCTGTGTTGCAGCAGATTGTGCATCTGCCTGTTGCGGTGCTGCAAAAGCGGCTATACTGAAAGACAGCAGCATCAGAACGGACATTAGCAATGAGAGTGTCTTCTTCATCAATTATTAATCTCCTTTCATCCCTGTCAGACTGGATTGAACCCGGAAATAATCGGGATGATTCAATTATAGCAGAAACCTCTTTTTTTACAAGTAATGGGTACGAAATGAACCCTTATGGAACGAAATAGTTACCGCAACGGGCAGGGATCACACTTTTCTGTGGATCATTCAGGAAAAACTGCTAAAAACGACAAGAGAGGCAGTGGTCAAAACCCTTGTCTCCCTTGTACGATGAGAAATACGGCCCCCGGTTACCGCCGTGCCGCAATTTCCTACAGAAGCATAAAATGATTCTTATTTGCACGGGACAAGACACGGGCAAGACACGGGGACGGGCAAGACACGGGGACGCAGCAAGACACGGGGACGTAGCTTTTTGTCTTGCACTGTCCTGTTCCGCGCACTCTACGTGATAAACGATGCAGCCGTTCTGCTTCCGCAGTTCGGCTGCTTTGTGAAGACACGGGGACGTAGCTACTGTCCTGTATTGAGCCGGTAGATGTATTCCACCTGAAAAACATAGTAGCCGTTCTGCTTTTGCAGTTCGGCTGTTCTTTTTTTCGCTTCAGCCGCAATGCGGCTTTGCGTTTTCAGTTGTGGCGCCCGCCGCCTCGACGGACTTTGGCCTGGGAAGGCGCCGATCGCTCCGCAGCGACGCGAAGGTGGTCCCGACGCGAGCGCAGCGGAGCCAGTGGGCGCGGCCCTTGCCCTGGCTGTGGTCTAATACCCGATCAATATGAAATCGAGTGTGCAAAACATATCAAAAGGAAGAAAAGACAATAGAAAAAGGGATCGACTGGCCGATCCCTTATCGTTTTATCTGCTTATTTGCCTTCCCGATGCGAGAAGCTTTCATAGAACTCTTTCAGCATTTCCGGCGCCTTCTTTCTGAATCATATTGTTCTGATTGGACCTCGTCATTTGCCCTCACGGTGAGAGAAACTGTCGTAGAACTCTTTCAGCATTTTCAGCGCCTTCTTTCTCTGTGTAATTTGCCCTGTTCCCTCAGGACGATTGTATGATAGCACAGAGAAAAAGAAAAGGGAAATACATATGATGTGTGTTTAATGATATGAGGAAGATATCATAACGGCCGCGGCGGCTAACCGGCCGTACTTTAAATGAAGCTCATGAACCGATAACAGGAACGAATGGTCCTTCATGAAACAGAGTTACCAGTCTGAATCCCAGTCCGTGTCTCCACTGTCCCAGGAATCATAGTCGGAAGAACCGGAGGAATGGCTCTGGCTGATCTCGTCCCAGGTGCTGGAGCTCTTGAAATCGCTGACGCCCCAGTCCGAGTTCCAGTCCTCCCCAAGGGAATAGTCCGCATAGTTCGCGGCGGGGAAATCCTCCGCCTCATACCAGAAGCCGGAATCATTGGTGTCATAGGTATAATACCAATCGCTGCCGTAATGGTAGTATACGGTTCCGTCACCGACACCGTAGTATCCGTCTTCCCGATGCTGACGCTGAGCTATGATGCCGTATGCCGCGGAAATGAGAAAGCTTACGATAAAAAGGATGGAAAAGAGGCGGGGTACGGGCTTCTTCGTGCGCCGGCGCGTCACTGAAGGGGACGATTCCGGAGTTTTCCCGTCGGGATAAATCCCGCGATTGTGGCATTCCTCCAGCAGCTTTGCAAAAAGCTCACTGACGGCAAAGGCTTCATCCGGCCCCTGATATCGAATGGCGCGCTGGCCGTCGGCCTTGTTTTTATAAACGATGAAGTCTTCGCCGTCTCTGTAGATTCCAAATGCTTTCGGCTCTCGGTAGTCTTCGCCGATAAAGAAGCGCATCTTCAAAAGCGGCATGCCGCGTTCGGCACAGTATTCTTTCAGCTCCTCGATGGTTTGGGGCAGAAAAATCCGTCTTTCGGTGTCTGGGACGTAGCCTTCATTGGGAGCGCCGCAATTTGGGCAGTGCTCATCCGATGAAGACACGGTCGAGCCACAGTATTTGCATTGACTTGTAGATGCCATGGCGTGTTCCTCCGTAGATCAAAAAATGGTTGATTTAAAATTGACTCATCAATTCCGCGTCAGGATCGTATGGACCGGTCCTGAATCTTGACTTCCGTTTCCTTCGTGAATCCTTTCCGCACCCGCGCCTTCTGGATCAGATCTTCCGCTTCGTTGAATGCGGCGGGGAGATAGTCAGCGTGCCATTCCTTGCCGCGCTTTTCTTCCTGCTTGATGGTGTCCCAGGCCCTGAGCTGCTCCTCGTGGCTGTCATAAGACACACCGTTGAAGACATGCGGGTGACGGCGGACCATTTTGTCCGAAATGGCCTTTGCAACGTCGTCGAAGGTGAACAGCGCTTCTTCTTCCGCGAGGACCGCATGAAACATGATCTGCAGCAGCAGATCGCCAAGTTCTTCTTTCAGATTCTCCGGGTCGCCGGTCTCTGACAGAATATTAATGCCGCTGATAACCTCGGCGGCTTCCTCCATGCATGCCGGCTTCAGGCTTTCATGGGTCTGTTCCCGGTCCCATGGGCAGCCGTGATCACTGCGGAGCGTCTGAACGATTTCTTTCAGTCTGTCAATTTCAGCCATAGTACTGGATCTCCATTGCATTGTATTAAAACAAATTATATCAGTTTACCGCCGAGTTTTAAAGACAGAGCGGAATTATTTTTTTCGTTGAAAAGGGCGGGGCAAAAGCGGTTGACATAATATGGCTATGGGGTTAAGCGGAGATGCCTGCTCCGCCTGCCTGACCTGCCGGTTTTCGGTAAGACGGCGGGGAATTGCCGCTTTACTTTTTGACATTCAAGTGCTAACATACACGAGTTCAATATTTCAGCAGATAGCGGAGAGGCGTATGAGCAAAGGGAAAGCAAAACTGCTTCTGATTTCTGTATTTGTTGCCAGGGGGACTTCGTTTCTCTTCTCAAAAACACTGATGCAGAGCATGTCCCCGACGAGCGTGCTGGCGGTACGGTTTGTCCTTGCGTTTCTGATTCTGGCGGCAGTGTTTTCAAAGAAACTGCTGCACTGCAGCAAAAGCAGTCTGTTCGGCGGCGCGGTTCTGGGCGCCTTATATACCGTCTGCATGTTGTTTGAGATGTACGGTCTGCGTCTGATTGACACGGGGGTTGCATCGCTGATTGAGAACATGGCAATCGTTCTCGTCCCGATTTACGTGGCGGTCCTGACACAGACGATGCCCCGGCCAAGGACGATACTCTGCGCTGCCCTTGCGGTGACGGGGGTCGGCTTTCTCTCCGTCACACAGAAAAACACCTACGGCGGCGGACTCGGAATCCTGCTCATCATACTGGCCGCCATGACGTATGCCGTCTGCATCCTGATAACGGAAAAGGTCAGCCGCGACGGAGACCCCATCACAATCGGAATCATCCAATTGGGAACGATGGGGGTGCTGAGCCTGCTTCTTTCCCTGCTGAAGGGCGACTTTGGCCTTCCTCAGACGGGAGAGGAGTGGAGCATGATGCTGATTCTTGTGCTGCTGTGCAGCTGCTTCGGATTTGCGTTTCAGCCGGTGGGCCAGAAATATGTACCCGCTGAAACAGCGGCGGTTTTTACGGTTGTGAATCCTCTGACCGCGAGCATCATGGGAATTGCGATCGCCGGGGAGGCCGTCACCGCGCCGAAGCTTGTCGGGTATGTCCTGATCTTTGCGGCCTTGCTTCTGTATAACATGAGAGAGGGCAAAAAGCCGAAGCAGCTGCATACCGCATAAAATCGTTCGAAGCGGATCATTCTTCCCGGCCAAACAGCGGAAACAGCAGAGGCGAACGAAAAAAAGGAAAATACCGTATTTCAAAAGCGGCAGATCGGGATTGCTGGGATCACAGCTTTTGAACTGCTGGATGGCGATCTAACTTGGGACATGATATCTTCTCAGTATGACATAAGCCGAAGGACGATAGGCAACTATCGCAAGACTGCAATTAGGGATATCGATGAAAATCTGATTCTGTAATGACAGGGATAATGGCGGCGGAAGCTGTCTGAAAGGTTGGAAAATCAAATATGAAAAAACTGATTTGCATGATGCTGGCGGCCGCCATGCTTTTTGCTTTGGCAGCCTGCGGCCAGGCAGAGGCCGAGGGGCCGGAAACAGAAGAATGGACCCGGCAGGGCACCTTTGAAGACGGAAACGGCAATACGCTGATCGTTAACCTCTCCGAAACGGAAGGTTATGAGGGCTGGGCTGTCTCGCTGATGACGGACGGCGAAGCGGTCGGCTGGATTATCCAACAGGAAGGAAATGCTCTGCGCGGCAACCTGAACGCGTGGGATGAGACGGTCGAGCCCTTCAACGTCTCGATTACCGAAGAGGGGCAAGATGGCCTGAAGCTTGAAGTCGAGGGCGGCGAGACGTATCACTTTACGCCGATGGATGTACCGGAGGCATCGATTGTGGTTACGGCCAACATTGAAGGACGGGGCCATATCGCGTATGCCGAGGGGGAGAAAACACCGGAGATCGATCCGGAGTTCCCGGCACAGTCCGCCTATATCGGACTGACTGAGCCCGCGGTGCATACTTTCCTTGCCGAGCCGGAGGTCGGCAATCTCTTTGTAAAATGGACAAAGAACGGCGAGGACTACTCCACCGAGCCGCAGATCACGCTTCTTCTGGATGAAAGCGCGGAATACGTTGCGGTGTTCGAGGAAGACCCGGACTGGATGAATCCCGTGATGCATTTCATCGGAGAGTACCAGTGTGACCGGGCCCATGCGAGCGTAGAGTGCTTTGACTATGACGAGGCATGGATCACCATCGACTGGGGCAGCAGCGCCTGGAAACTGACTCGCTGGATCATCGTCGGTCAGCTGGATGCCGATACGCAAACCATCACGTATTCCGGCGCCGGCAAAGCAAACCTTGTCTATGATGAGGATGGCGAAATCAAGAGCGAGGAATCCGTATATGACGACGGCACCGGCACGATCACGTTCCATGAAAACAGAACCTTTACATGGCATGAGGATCAATCTGAATCCGGGAACGATATGGTTTTCGAGCGGCTTCCCTTTGTCTATGAGCACGATCCCCGGAATACCCCGGCGGCAATGAAGGATATCGTTGAAAACCCCGATGCCGTCTATGGCTTTTCTCCGGATCCGGAATCCCAGCGGCTGGGTGCCTATGCCGATTACGATTGGACCGATCCGGCGTACGTGGCAAAGGCGCAGCAGGAGCGCAGGGCTTATCATGAATCGCTGGAGACCATAACGGACATTCTGTACCGGATGAGGGAGGAAGGCGCCTCAACGGAGGAAATGGCGAGGGCTGTTTCGGAGGAACGAAACCGCCTGCGCCTTGCGGCCTATGATAATGACCCGGAAGGCCTGGCCAAGGTAAAGAAGAGCAACCTGGAAACCTACGGCCATGAAGACGGCCCGACACCGGATGAACTGTATGAGAAATACGGATCCTGGACGGTCGTCATGCAGAAAGCTTTCGGCACCAATCTGGGCATGGACGCCTGCTGCGGCCTGTACGATGAGTATTACTGGCTCTATACAGAGCTTGGATATGTAGAGTAAAATCAAAACACATGAGCCTTTTTGGATACAGTTTTCATTGACTTGGGCGCATCATCAGCGCAATAATTTGAGCATAGAATCGGCAAAGAAAAAGGATATCTCGGTTTATGCCGACATCGTTGCCCGCCTTTCCTGTGTTGACGGCGGCGTCGTGATCAATAAAAATCTGGATCTGCTTGGCTTTGGCGCGCAGGCCATTGCGGATCTCACCAATATCGCACCGCCCAAAATGCGCTTTGTGACCTGCAATGATCAGATTGATACAGGGAAGAAGTTCAATGACAACGGGATGCGCCACAGGGCCTGTTACAGATTCTGTGAGCTTTTAGACAATTCCGTTGCCGTGATCTTTTCACAGGACGGCTCGATCAAAGCCTGTACGAAGTCTGAAGGAGAGGTTGTGGTTTACCAGGATGTTGCGATTCCGATGATCTGACGGAAAATAGATAACATGATGAATTCCTGCCGCAGGGGCCCAAAAGAATTACGGGGATCGGGTTAATTCATCCGCGGCATATGGACATTCGGGTGTTTGAATGGTAAAATTATCTTGATATCACTTAAGACGGGAGCTGTAAATACGATGGAAAAATATTCCGCATTGGAACAGGCGGTCAACGACCCGTCCCTTGCCGTCATCAGCAATCAGACAAAAACGCTGAAAGAGCTTAACCGCGTTTACTTCAAGTACAAGACCCTTCCGAGACAGCAGAGACGTTTCTCCGACTACTACTCCAATCTTTTTCTGGGCCACACCGTGCCCGAAATGTATCTTCTTTTAAAAGAGGAACTGAAACCTGTACGGGATAATCCGGAAGAATGGCAGCTGCCAAGCGACAAATATATGGTTTCCGAGCCGGACCTTTACTACAGGGAAGAAAGCTTCAATTCCGGTGAAACAAACATCTGCTTCCTTCTCGGACATTCGGGGAGCGGAAAATCCGTAATGGCCAGAAGGCTTACGGGTGACAACATCGACCATATCGAGCTGGACGACCTGCTTCTGACCAGGGACCACTTCACTATGGAAGAGCTGAAGGCCTATTCCGACCTGATGTACAGCTTCTTTTCCGGTGAGGGTGCAAAATACTATATCGGATTGGAAGAGAGAAACACGATCCCCAAGGAAGAGTATGAAGACCGGATCTTTGTCGACTTCGTTCACTACGCAATGGAGTATGCCCGGCAGCACAGGGAGAAGAAATACATTTTAGACGGAATCTGGCTCTATCTCTATTTCGACGATCCTTCCGTTTTTGAGCCCTATACCGTGCTCATCAAGGGGACCTCTTTCCTGAAGTCCAAAATCCGCGCGACGAAGAGAGAGATGCAGAGAGACCGCGAAACGGTCCGAAACAGAAAAGAGATGTTCGGCCGAGAGGTCAGAAACTATTTTCTGGATGAGGATAAGATCGATCGCTATCGCAGCTTCTTCGGCGGCCTGGCCGACACGGTTTTCAGAGCGGAGACAAGCGACGCCGCCAAACAGGAGGAAGCCGTGAACAGCGAGCTCAACCGTATTGATGCCTGCTTCGTGGATGGGGACGCGGACGGAATCTGGGAGATCAAGAAAAAGGCGGAAGAGAACAGCGGATTATCCGGCTGGAACAAACTGAGAATCATCAATGAGTGTACCCTTGCGCTGCTGGACCTGGGCCCGGAAAACCTCCGCCGCCAGACGGACAGTGCGGAATCGAGCCAATAAACGGCAAAGTACCTGAACTGACCGGGTAAAACAGTTTTCTTTTGATGATGACAGGTGCTGCAGCGGAAATCAAAAGAACCGGAAACGGACAGACTTGCATAAGAAAGCGGCAGAGGATCTGACGATCGACTCTGCCGCTCCTTTTCATTTTCTCAGGCCGCCTTCAGCGTGATGGTCACAACGCCGTAGGATTCCGGCGCGTGATACTCTGTGCTGTCGGGGGCGTAGCCCTCGGGGGCCTTGAGCAGGTGGACTCAGATCAGGCCCCTCTGCCGTCGCGACGGCAGAGGGGCCTGATGATACGTTCTCAAGGCGGACAAAGCTTCCGGGCAAACAGGATCGAAGGATCACTTCATGAGGTCATCTTTGCTGTCTTGTATTCTTCCGGGAACCGTGGTATCTTTAACCGGAGAAGAGAAGCAGAGGAGGGAAGGGCATGGCACTGCGGCTGAATCACAGCACGATTTCCAAAATCAGGAATCCCGCGTTCCGTCAGTATGCGGAAAACGGTCTCGCGGTCTATGACGACTTTATCCGTCAGGTGGAGCAGTTCGGACTGCCCTTTGCGCCGGAGCGGGAAGAAGCGCTTCAGGCCGCGCGGGAGAGACTACCGGGGCGGGGCGTGAAAAGCTGCAACGAAGGCGCCGCGCTTGTATGGGGCGAGCGCTGCGGCGCGTGCGAAGCCTGCCGTGTCGGGATCGACAGCTATACCGGAATTATCTCGCTCATGTGCCACCGGAACTGCTTTTTCTGCTTCAACCCGAACCAGGAGAACTATGAGGGCTATTCTCATACGAAAAAAGACTGGGAAAAAGAACTGCGTCAGGTACACCGGCGGCAGCCGGACCTGCGCTATGTGGCTCTGACCGGGGGAGAACCGCTGCTCCACAAGGAAGAGGCGGCGGAATACTTCCGCACGGCAAAAAGCCTCTGGCCGGAGGCCTCCATGCGCCTCTATACCTCGGGAGACCTGCTGGACGCGCAGACCGCCGCGGCACTCCGCGACGCCGGGGTGGAGGAAATCCGCTTCAGCCTGAAGCTGGAGGACACGCCGGAAGGCCGGGAAAAGGTCTACCGGGCGATGGAGCTGGCCAAACAGCTTTTTCCGCGCGTGATGGTGGAAATGCCGGTCCTGCCCAATGCCGAAGAGGAGATGCGGGAGATTCTGGACCGTCTGGAAGAAATGGGGATCTTCGGAATCAACCTGCTGGAGCTCTGCTTCCCCTATCACAACGCCGAGGCCTTCCGGGCGCGGGATTACCGCCTGCGCTACCCGCCTTACCGGACGCTGTATAACTTCTGGTATGCGGGCGGTTTGCCGGTGGACGGAAGCGAGCTGCTGGCCCTGAAGCTGCTGGAGTATGCCGCGGAAAAAGGCTTTCGCCTCAACGTGCATTACTGCTCGCTGGAGAACAAGCACTTCGGCCAGGTGTATATGCAGAACCTTGGAGCGGCGGCAAAGGACAGAAGCTTTGTGATGTCGGAGAAGGACTTCTACCTCAAGACCGTCAAGGCCTTCGGCAAGGACATCAGCCGTGCCGAACGGATCTTCCGGGCGCATCAGCGCACGGACTACCGTGTCGACCGGGACCAGGGCTTCATTCAGTTCTCGCCCGACTGTGCGCGGCTGCTGAAAAAAACAGACATGCAGCTCGGCATCTCCTATAACATCCGGGAAATCCGGGACGGAGAGAGCGTGATCCGGGAGCTGCGCCTGGATCTGGAAGAGGCGGCGGAATTCCGGCCGGAAGAGCTGTGAGCATGCTTTCACTCGGCCACAGCCGGCCGACGATCGACAACGCGACATGTCTGAACCGGATCCAGCGGAAGCACCCCTGCAGCGTCTGCGCGGATCTGTGTCCGCGAGGGGTGTTCAGCATGGACCCAAAGAAAGAGAACCAATGGGAGCGCTGCACAGACTGCAATCTCTGTGTGGCGGCATGCCCGTCCAGATGCTTTGCCCCTTCCGCGGAGCGGCAGAAAAGGCTGAAGGAGGACCTGGATCTGAATGCGCCGGTCTCATTCGGCTGCAGAGAAGAGGAAACTCTCTGTACGGTCCGCATGAGCTGCATCACCGCGGTCCCCTGGGAGCTGATTGCGGCGTGTGCGCTGTATACGGATGTCACCCTTTATCTAAGGGCCTGTACGAACTGCAGAGATGAAAAGAAAAAGCAGGCAGTTTCGGCCTTGCTGGAAAAGCTGGAACGCTTTCTTGGCCCGGAGCGATTTGCGGAGCGCGTCCGTCTGATGCGCACGGACGGTGAGGAAGGACCGGAAGCGCAGACCGCGGCGGAAAAGCCGGAAAAGAAAATCCTGTCGCGGCGGGCGGTCTTTTCCGGCATCGGCGAAAGGTTCAAAACAGAGGCATTCAAGGCCGCTGCACGCCGCCTTCCGTTTCTGGAGGAGACGGAGGATAACGGCATGCAGTACCGGATGCTGCTGGCCAAAGCGGTACAGCAGGAGCAGCAGCGGGACCCGGACTTCCTTCCGGGGGTGTCCCTGCCGCAATACACAACGGCCTGTACCGGCTGCGGCATCTGTGAAAAGCTCTGCCCGCAGAAGGCCATTGAATTCGGAGAAGAACAGGAGGGGGAGCGCACCGCCTGGCTGACACCGTGGAAATGCACGGACTGTGAGCTCTGCGTCAAAGCCTGCCCCTACATTGAGCTCGTCCTCAGCAACCGGCTGTTTCTTTACAGCCTGACGCACAAGCTCTTCGGCCGGGAGCCGGACGCGGAGATGCTGAACATCCTGACGGATGAGCATACGGGCGAGGCCTTCGCATTGCTCAGCGAAGAGGAAGGGGACATCATGGACCGGACGGCAAGCTTCCTTGGCGAGATCCGGGAGGAGAAGGAGAACCCGGCCTTCCTTGAAGAGGCGAAGGACGAGTACACGCGCCTGTTTATCGGCCCGGTGTCCCTTGTGGCGCCGCCCTGGGAGTCGGTGTACGGACAGAAGGATGCCATGCTCTTTCAGGAGAGCACTCTGGAGGTGCGCAACACCTACCGGCTCTTCGGACTGATCCCGGAGGGCTATCCGCACGTGGCGGATGACAGCCTTGCCCTTGAGCTGCATTTCATGGCGCTGCTGGCGCAGCGCAGTCTCGACGCCTTCTATGCCGGGAAGTACGAAGACCTGGCCGCGGACCTCACCGGCTCGGAAGAATTTCTGGACAAGCACCTTCTGGTCTGGATCCCGAAGTTTCTGGAGCGGATGAAAGGGGCCAGGAGCAATATTCTGTACCCGCAGATGTGCCTGGTGCTGGATGAATTCCTGCGGAAGGATGCCGGAACGGTGCGGGAGATCCTGGAAGCCTTGGAATAAGACTGCGAATTAATTGCAATTGACTAACCGGCAGAGCATATGCTACATTGATTTCGTAAAGTTGCATATGTTCCGAGCTGTATGCCACCCTCCGGGTGGATACGGCCGATGAGCGGCGGGGGCAACCGCGCCGCTTGCCTTGGATTGCGAAGGAACAGCAGAATCGTCGCGGCAGACCGGCCGCGCGGTTTTGCTGTTCCTTTTTATATGCACAGCGCAGAAATCAATCACACAATAAAGGAGGAAGACATGGCGAAAGTATTGGAAGAAGTCCTGGACAAGAAGTTCAGCCGCAGGGACTTCCTGAAAGGGAGCGTGGCGGCGACGGCTGCCGTGGCGGGGCTCGGCTTTGTCGGGAAGGAGAGCACACTCGCTTCCGCCCAGAACGTGGCTCCGGCAGAGAGCGCGGCGGTGGCCGACGCGGCGGAGGGCGGCAAGTGGGTCGCGGCTCCGTGCTGGCACAACTGCGGCGGCAAGTGCCTGGTCCGTGCCTATGTGAAGGACGGCGTGATTGTCCGTCAGGGCACTGACAACTTCAACACCGACGACGGCGTGAACCGCCAGCAGAGAGCCTGCCTCAGAGGCTATTCCCAGCAGTATCAGGCGAGAGGCCTGGACCGCCTGAAGTATCCCATGAAGCGCAAGAACTGGACCCCCGGCGACCCGCATCCGGAACTGAGAGGCATTGACGAGTGGGAGCGCATCTCCTGGGACGAAGCGGCCACCTATATCCACGATGAGGTCGAGCGCATCAACGGCACCTACGGCGACAACTCCATTCTCACCCTGGGCGGTGAGGCGAACAGCCTGCTGAACAAGCTGAACATCAACTATGTGAACTCCTGGACCACCAGTTCCTGGGGAACCTGGTATGCACCCGGCCCGATCGGCTGGGGCGACGGCTGCAACTACTATGACTGCAACAACGACCGTCTGGATTTCCTGAACTGTGACTATGTGGTGGCCTTCGGCTACAACCCGGCCTGGGCGGCCCTCGGCAATGCCACCAACTATGCCGTTGAGTGGAAGAAGGCCGGCGTCAAGTTCGTCATCTTTGACCCGATCTACACCGACAGCGCGGCCATTCTGGACGCAAAGTGGGTTCCCATCCGGCCGGGTACCGATATGGCCGCGATGATGGCGATGGCCTATGTGATGCTGGAAGAGGACAAGGACGGTTCTCTCATTGACTGGGACTTCCTGGATCGCTGCTGCCTCGGCCAGGACAAGGATCACATGCCCGCGGATATGAAGGCGGATGAGAACTTCTTCGACTATCTGCGCGGCGAGTACGACGGCGTGGCCAAGACGCCCGAGTGGGCCGAAGCCATCACCGGGATCCCCGCTGACACGCTGAGGGAAGTCGCCCGCATTCTCGGCAAGGACAACAATGTCGCGATCCTCTCCTCCTGGGCCAGCGCCCGCACCTATGACACCGACCAGCTCCCGCAGCTGGCGACCTGCCTGGGGGCCATGGGCGGCCACATCGGCAAGAGCGGCAACTGCGTCGGCCCCACCGCCTGGAACCACACCAACAACTTCGGCCCGCGCCTGGTCAAGGTCGGCTCCTCCGGACCGAACGGCGCCACCGGCGGTACCGGCAAGGCGACCATGGTCTGCGACACCCAGGTCTGGAACGCGGTCTTCGGCGAGCCCTTTAACCCGACCAACATCTTCAACGACATCAACGGCGCCGGACCCAACGGCTGGAAGGACGCGATTGCCGGCTATGATCTGACAAAGCGGGTTGATTACATCACCGCACCGACGTCGAGTTTGTCGTGGGCCAGGGCCACTTCCTCACCGCCTCCAACAAGTACGCCGACATCGTCCTGCCCATCACCACCAACTGGGAGCGCGAGGGCGCCTATGTCTGGGAAGGCTACATCAACCGCGACATCCTGCTCATCAATCGCAAGGTGGTCGAGCCCTTCTACGAGGCCAAGAGCGATGCCGAGGCGATGATGACCATCGGCGAGAAGTTCGGCCTCAGCCCCGAGATGTGGGGCACCGTAAGCGCCAAGCAGCTGCTCTTCAACTCCGTCGCCACCTCCACCGTCATTAAGGAAGACGGCAAGACCTGGGAAAACCTGGTCTCCATCACCGAGGACGACATCAAGGAATGGGGCGTCGAGGGCGAGCCGCAGGAAGGCCGCATCCCCATCAGCAAGTACATGGAGGACGGCATTTACCGCGTCGACCGCCACATCGGGGACAACTTCGGCTATATCGACAAGAAGGAATTCCGCGAGGATCCCGAGGCCAATCCCATCGGCACCAACTCCGGCAAGATCGAGTTCGCCAATCAGACCTGGGCGGACATCCTGAACAGCCAGGGCTTCTCCGAAGAGCCTTACAGCGCGATCCCGAAATACCGTGTTCCGACCCAGGGCTACGAAGACACGTTTGTCGACGGCAAGCTGGACGGCGAGAAGACGGAGTTCCCGCTTCAGTGCATCAACCCGCATTATCAGAGACGTTCCCACTCCATCTTCGACAACATCCCCTGGCTTCGTGAAGCGATGCACAACCCGGTTTCGACAACATCCCCTGGCTTCGTGAAGCGATGCACAACCCGGTATATCTGTCGAAGAAGGACGCCGCCGACCGCGGCATCGCCGAGGGCGATACCGTCAAGATCTCGTCCAAGTACGGCGAGACACTCCGCCACGCCTATGTCACGGCGCGTCTGATGCCCGGCGTTGTCGGTCTGCCCCACGGACCGTGGATCCGCATCGACGAGGCCACCGGCATCGACCGGTCCGGTTCCGAGAACTACATTACGGGCAATGTGGCGCGCGGCCTCGGCTGCAGCGGCTACAACACCCTGAACGTGGAAGTAAGCAAGTATGATGGCGAGGCAATTCCCGAAGACGTCGAAATTCCTCAG
>CADAPN010000015.1 GCA_902789835.1 Oscillospiraceae bacterium | reverse complement strand
TTCGAACGCCTGGGCAAGGATCGTAAGAAAGTCTCCGTTTATGAGGAGCTCGCCCAGTAAATTGACGGGAATCAGGCCGGACGCATGTCCGGCCTTTTCCTTATATCGGAACGGAGGAGACTATGCCCTCATTTGTTGACAAAGCGCGAATCCACCTGCACGCCGGAAAAGGCGGCGACGGTGCCGTCGCGTTCCACAGAGAAAAATATATTGCGGCCGGCGGACCGGACGGCGGTGACGGCGGCCGGGGCGGAAGCATTGTCTTTATCCCGGATGATAACATGACGACCCTGATGGACTTCCGCTACAAGCGAAAATACACGGCTTCCGACGGGGCCAACGGTCAGGGAAAGCGCTGTGCCGGCAAGGACGGCGCCGATCTCGAGGTTCGGGTGCCGCGGGGAACCCTGATCCGTGACACGGAATCCGGCAGCCTGATGCACGACATGTCCGACGGCAAGCCCTTCGTGGCGGCCAAAGGCGGCCGCGGCGGCTGGGGGAACATGCACTTCGCGACCCCGACCAGGCAGGTCCCGCGCTTTGCCAAGCCCGGGCTCCCGGGCGAGGTGCGCGACGTGACCCTGGAGCTGAAGCTGCTGGCGGACGTGGGCCTGATCGGCTTTCCGAATGTGGGCAAGTCTACGCTTCTCTCCGTGGTGAGCAAGGCGCATCCCAAGATTGCAAACTATCATTTTACCACGCTCTATCCGAACCTCGGCGTCGTCTATGCCGACGAGGGAAGCAGCTTTGTCCTGGCGGATATCCCGGGCATCATCGAAGGCGCCTCGGAGGGCGCGGGACTCGGCCATGACTTCCTGCGCCATGTCGAGCGCTGCCGCCTGCTGGTGCATGTGGTGGATGCCTCCGGCTCGGAGGGACGCGACCCGGTAGAGGACTTTACGGTCATCAACCGTGAGCTGCGCGAGTATGAACCGGAGCTGGCCGAGCGGCCGCAGATCGTGGTGGCCAACAAGTGCGATATCATCACCGACGACGGCGAGGCACTGGAAAAGCTCCGTGCCCATGTGGAAAAGCTGGGCTACCCGCTTCTGACGATGAGCGCCGCGACGCACCAGGGAACGGCGGATCTGATCCGCCTCTGCGCGGAGAAGCTCTCTGTGCTTCCGCCGATTGCCCCCTTTGAGCCTGACTATGTGGAACCGGAACCCGTCCTGGAAGGGGCGGAGGATGTCCGGATCGAACACGGCGACGACGGCGTCTGGCAGCTGGAGGGCGAGTGGCTGAAGCGGGTTGCCGCCACGGTCAATTTCTCCGATTATGAGAGCCGGATGTTCTTTGACCGCTGCCTGCGCAAGGCGGGCATCTTCGACCGTCTGGAGGAGCTTGGAATCCAGGACGGCGAAACGGTCTGCATCTACGATCTGATGTTTGACTTCCGGTACTGATTCGGATAAAATGGAACGGAATAAAACACGTTTATGGATCTACGGGCTCCTGACGCTGGCTATCATGGGGCTGATCTTTTTCATGTCCGCAAAGGACGCGACCGAGTCCGGCGGCATGAGCAAGTGGCTCGTGAACACCGCGTTCGGACGGACGCTGATCCGGCTTCTGCCGAGACTGACGGACCGCGGAGACGAGATCGACCTTCGGAAATACGCGCACATGGCGGAATATGCCGCGCTGGCGGTTTCCTCGGCGCTGTTCTTCCGGGAACTTCTTCTGGAAAAGCGTTATCCCGTCCGGGCTGTCGGATGTTCGCTGGTCTTCAGCGTTCTCTATGCCTGCTCCGATGAGTACCACCAGACCTTTGTGCCGGGAAGATCCGGTGAGATTCGCGATGTGTTTGTGGACCTGGCAGGCGTCCTGTTCGGCCTGGTTCTTGTGTTTCTTGTATGTATGAGCAGAAAGGAATTGAAATGAGCAAACACAGCTCTGCGTTCAACACGATACCGTCTGTGCTCTCTATTCCCGAAAAAGTAGATGCGTGGGTCCGCAGGCTCCTCAGCTGGCGCTTCCCGATCGAAAGGCATTTTTCCGGCAGGGATCTGCTCCTGACCGCCGGCGCGGGTTTGGTGCTTCTGCTGTCGGTCCTGATCCGGGCGCTGGCTCCGTTTCGGCTCTATCTCTGCATTCTGGCGGCGCTGGCTGCGGCTGTTCCCCCGGCGTTGCAGGGATACGGCATGATCCGGCAGAAAAAAGCGCCTTTGGAGGAGCTTACCCTGCTGCTCTCGGCGCTGCTTGCCATGCTGATCGGGGAGACGGCCGCCGGACCGCTGATCCTGATCTTTGCGAATCTCCTGATGCAGGTCGAGGCTTACAGCCTGCTGCACCGGGACGCTGCGGCGGACTATCTTTCCGAAAGCGACCTGAAGCTGCGGCATGCGGTGGAAACGGCCGACACCGAGAAGAGTCCGGAACGAAGAACGCTGGCCACGGCCTCTCTGGGCTTTTATGCGCTTTATGTTCTGATCACTTTTGTTTTCGGGGTATGTGCGCTGTTTCACCTGGCGGACTATAAAATCTGGCTGCACAGGGCGCTGGTGTTCCTTGTGCTCTCGTCTCCTTCGGCGGTGCTGTTCTCGGCTCTGTTGACCCACTTCGGCGCGATCTACAGCGCCGCGAAGGCGGAGATCCTGTTTGACAGCGACCTTACACCCGAGGCGTTTCAACGCTGCAGGCTTTTTGCCTTCAGCAAGACCGGAACCGTTACCGACGGGCGTTTTGTCGTCTCGGAGATTAAACCTGTCGGCGTGAGTGAAGAAGAGCTTCTGCGGATCGCCGCCGTGGCGGAATGCCGCTCGGAACACCCGATTGCGATGACGCTGAAAGCGGCAGCGGGACTCCGGGAGGGCGTTGTGCCACAGGGCGTACTGGAGACAAAGGAAATCCCCGGCAAGGGGGTCAGCACCTTCTTCTCCGGACATCATATCTATGTCGGCAACGCCGGTCTTCTGGAGGATAACGGAATCTGGTATCAGATCCCGGACAAGACGGGCTCGGCCATCCATGTGGCGGTGGACAGCACCTACCGCGGCTACATCATGATCTCCGACACCCTGCGCGAAAACGCGTTTGAGGCGCTGGAGGAGCTGCGTGCCCTGGGCGTTACGACGCTGGTCATGCTGACCGGCGACGTCCGCTCCAGCGCGAGAACCCTGGCCTCGTCTCTGAATTTTGACATGGTCAAGCCGGAACTGAATCCGGAGGAAAAGGGTTCGGCCATCCGCTATCTCCGTTCGGCCCACGGCGACAGAGCTCGGATTGCCTGTGTCGGGGATGGCTACCATGATGCGGACATGTTCCGGGAGGCGGATATCTCCGTCTGCCTGGAGCCCAGGGACGAAGCGCCCGGGGCGAATGTCAGCATCTTCCCGAATAACATCAGCCTGATTCCGCTGGCGTTCCGGATTGCGAGAATAACGGAGCGCACGCTGCTTATTAACTGTGCCGGCCTCCTCGGGGTCAAGATTCTGCTGGCGGTTCTGGGCGCTGCGGCGGTGTTTCAGACGGGGCTTGTCGCCGGCCTGGACTTCCTGTTCGGCGCTGCGGCGACCGTCTATGCGCTGACCTGCCTGACGCTGGAAAAGAGGCGCGGCTGAGCGCATGAATGTTTACGATTTTGACGGGACAATCTTTGTCCCGGACAGCTCCTACTGTTTCGTCCTCTATTGTATGAGGCATTACCCCCGGGCGGTCTTAAAGGCCGTTCCTGGGACGCTCTGGCAGTTTGTCGTCTATCTCCGGGAAGGACGGAAGGATGCGGGGAAACTGAAAGAGAGCATGTTTTCCTTCCTGAACCGGCTGGACAGCGTGGAAAGCATCGTCCAGGATTTCTGGGCCGAGAACTTCGATCGGATCGAAGCCTGGTATCTGGCCCAGAAGCGCGGCGACGACCTGATCATCTCCGCCTCTCCGGACTTTCTTCTGCGGCCTGCCGCGGAAAAACTCGGCGTGGCGCTGATTGCGACCCCGATGAATCCCTACACCGGGAAAATCATGGGGAAGAACTGCCATGACCGGGAGAAGGTCAGACGCTTTCTGGAGCACTACGACCGTGACAGCGTCGAGAATTTCTACTCCGACTCTCTGTCGGACAGCCCGATGGCGGAACTTGCAGACCGGGCCTGGATGGTAAAAGACCATCTGTGCTTTCCGTGGCCGATCTGACCATCCGGAAGATATAAAAACCCGACCTCCGGTTTTATCGGAGGCCGGGTTCTTCAGATTCAATGCAATCAGAGCGGATCAGGTCTTGTCCTGAAACTCCGGAACAAAGCTGCTGCTGTAGCCGAGTTCACGCAGACGGCGGTTGATTTTCTTGATATCCTTGTTGTAAAGGATGGTCCGGAGCTCGTCGTCCGGAACAAAGCGGCAGTACCCGGTGCAGAAGCTCTCAAACATCGCACGGTTGGCGGGCGTGAGTTTTCCGAGAATCATCACGAGACAGAGCGCGACGCCGACAAAAAACGAGATGATGAGATACTTCGGGCACAGGAACACAACCACGCCGCAGAGTACGGCGATACTCACCACACAGACGGCCACCGAGGTGTTCGTATAGCGGCGGGCCCCCGGTGCGATCAGCTCCGGATCAAGCGCGTTCATTTTTTTCAGCAGCGGATATGCGACCCGGAAATTGAACAGAAGCTGCCGGAGAAAAACATACGACATCAGCCATCCGCCGAAGAAAATGGCGGCGGCATACATGATTTTGATTTCCATTTTGGTTCCCCCTTCATGATGCAAGGGTGAATATAACACATTTTGCGGAATCTTTCAACAAAAGAACGGAGACTTCCTCTCAGTTTCCTGAAAAAAATGCAATGAGGCTTCCTTTTTTCAGGCATTCGTGTTAAAATAATAAAGATTCTGGTTTGGAGGAATAATTATGGGCGACAGCTATATCAGCTACCGGGAAGAAAACGGCAGCATTAACATCTCCGAGGACGTAATCTCAGGTATTGTGCGCACCGCGGCGCTGGATGTGGAAGGGGTTTCCGGCATGTCCACGACGGCGGGGGCGGAGCTTGCCGAGCTGATCGGTCTGAAGACCCTGCCCAAGGGGGTCAAGGTCCACTTTGAAGGACAGAAGATCATCGTTGATGTCATCATCACCGTCGTATACGGAAACAATGTTGTCAACGTGGCAAAGAACGTTCAGGCTTTGGTCAAGTCCGTCATTCAGGCCTCCACCGGGTTTGAGGATGCCGAAGTGAACGTACATGTCTCCGGAATTTCCTTTGACCGTTAAAGGGAACAGAGCATGATGACAAGAATGACTGCAAGGCAGATTGCCGTACAGATCCTTTTTTCCATGGAATCCAATGCCTCCACGGCGGAAGACGCAATGGCCCTGTTCTTTTCCGAAGAGCACTATGCCAGCCTGAAAGAGGAAGACGAGATCTACCGCGATGCTCCGGACGAGGAGCAGACCGCCTATATTCGCCGCGTCGTGGAAACCGTGCAGGCGCATCAGGCCGAGATTGACGAGATCATCGGCCGCTATGCCGAAGGCTGGAAACTCAGCCGGATTTCCAAATCGACCCTTGCGATTCTGCGCTGCGCAATCTGCGAAATCCTCTATATGGACGACATCCCGAATTCCGCGGCGGTGAACGAAGCGGTGGAGCTTGGCAAGACCTATGACTCGCCGCAGGCCGGCGCCTTCATCAACGGGCTGCTGGGCAGCTTCCTGCGGGATGAGAAGCCTGCGCCGGAGACATGAACGGAGACGACGGACGCCTCACGCTGACCGTCAGCGAGCTGAATGAAGCGGTCCGGGGCCTTCTGGAATCCGATCTTCGGTTCCGGAATCTGTGCGTCGAAGGGGAACTCTCGAACTATAAGATTTATCCCTCCGGCCATCATTACTTTACCCTGAAAGATCAGGAGAGCAGCCTCAAGTGCGTGATGTTCCGCAGCAGTGCGGCCCGGCTCCGCTTTCAACCGGAAAACGGGATGCGGGTTTTTGCCAGCGGCAGTCTGCGGGTCTATCCCAGAGACGGCGCGTATCAGCTGTACTGTACGGCGATTGTTCCGGACGGTGTCGGGGATCTTCAGGTGGCTTTTGAGCAGCTCAAGCAGAGACTTTACTCAGAAGGCCTCTTCGATGAAGCCCACAAGAAGCCGATGCCGGCGTTTCCCTCGAGAATTGCCATCATCACATCCTCGGCGGGTGCGGCGGTTCACGACATGATCCGCATTCTGCGCCAGCGCTGGCCGATGACCAAGGTGCTGCTGCTTCCGGTACGCGTACAGGGGGTGGAGGCTCCGGCGGAAATCGCCTCGGCGATTCGCTATGCCAACCGCCATCGGGTCGCCGATCTGATCATCACCGGACGCGGCGGCGGTTCTCTGGAGGACCTCTGGGCCTTCAACGACGAAAGAGTCGCCCGGGCCATCTACGCATCCCAGATCCCGGTGATCTCGGCGGTCGGGCATGAGCCGGACGTTACCATCTCCGACTTTGTTGCGGACCGGCGGGCTTCCACGCCCAGCAACGCCGCCGAAATTGCGGTGCCGGACCGGCATGAGATGGAAGAACTGCTCAGTTCCGTTGCGGCCCGCCTGAACCACGCGGTTTCCCGGGACCTGCAGAAGCGCAGGCAGCATCTGGACTCACTCCGCAGCCGCGGCGTACTCCGGGACGCCTCATCTTTCGTTGATCTGCGGCGGATGGATGTGGACCGCATGGCCGCAAAGCTGGCCTCGGCCGGACAGAAGCTTGTCTTTGAACGGCGAAGGGTACTGGTACAGCAGGCGGCCGCACTGGATGCCATGAGCCCGCTGAAGGTCCTGAGCCGGGGGTATGTGGCGGCAAACGACGGACATGGCGCGCCGGTCTGCAGCGTCCGGCAGCTCAAAAAGGGCGACCCTGTCACGCTGCGCTTTTCCGACGGAAAAGCGGACTGCCTTGTGGAACAACTGGAGGAAGTAGATCGTCATGGCACGCAAGAAACTGTCATTTGAAGAATCGATGAAGCGTCTGGAGGAGATTGTCCTCCACCTGGAGAAGGGAGATATTCCCCTGCAGGAGTCGATTGCATACTTTGAAGAGGGAACCAGACTGCTTGCCGACTGCAGTTCCATGCTGGACGAGGCGGAACAGCTGGTGGTCAAACTTAGAAAGGGAAACGACGGAGAGCCGGAGGAGCTGCCGTTTGATGAATAATGGGATGAATCAAGTCTATACAATGGAAGAATACCGGCGTATGGTGGAGACAAGACTGGAACAGTTCTTTGTCCTGCCGGATTCCGACCCCATGCACGGTTATGCCGAAGCAGCCAGATACAGTCTGCTTGCGGGCGGAAAGCGCATTCGGGCGATCCTTGTGCTGGAGTTTTGCCGCATGTGCGGCGGAGACCCGAAGAACGCGCTGGATGTGGCCTGCGCGATCGAGATGCTGCATGCCTACAGCCTGATCCACGACGATCTGCCCTGCATGGACAACGACGATCTGCGCCGCGGAAAACCGACCAACCATATTGTCTTCGGCGAATGTGTTGCGACGCTGGCCGGGGACGTTCTGCAGGCGGAGGCCTTCGGAACCATTCTGCGCTCTGCGCTTCCGGATGAGGCCAGGCTGCGCTGTGCCACCCAGCTTGCCAATGCCGTGGGCTTCGACGGCATGTGCGGCGGCCAGTACCTGGACATGATCGGAGAGGGGAAAGCGCTCCGCTCCGATGAACTTGACGAAATCAACGCAAAAAAGACCGGGGCGCTTCTGACGGCGGCATGCACCATGGGGGTTGCCGCAGCCGGCGGAAGCCGCGCCCAGGAAGAGGCGGCGGCCGCGTACGGAGCAGCCGTCGGAATGGCGTTTCAGATCCGTGACGATATGCTCGACGCCCTCAGCAGCGAGGAAGAGCTTGGCAAACCGGTGGGCTCCGATGTTGCGGAACACAAGAACACTTATATGGTCCTCCTGGGGAAAGAAGCCTGTGAGCAGCTGGTGGACCGCCTGACCGCGCGTGCCTGTGACAGCCTGCGCAGTGCTTTCAGCAGCACGGAGTTCCTGGAAGCGCTTGCGACAAAATTAGCGAAGCGGAACAACTGATTTATGAATATTTTACATTCGATCAACTCTTCACTTGATATCAAGCGTCTTTCGGAGGAAGAGCTCAGTGCGCTTGCTCAGGAACTGCGCGGTTTTCTTGTGGAGTCTGTATCCAAAACCGGCGGGCACCTGGCGTCCAATCTCGGCGTTGTGGAGCTGACGCTGGCACTGCATCGCGTCTATAACACCGAAAAAGACCGCATCGTCTTTGACGTGGGGCATCAGAGCTATGCCCACAAAATCATCACCGGACGCAGGGACCGCTTTGATACCCTGCGTCAGTATGGCGGCCTGTCCGGTTTCCCGAAACCTTATGAGAGGGAAGATGATGCCTTCATTGCCGGACATGCCTCCAACTCGGTGTCCGTGGCGGTGGGGATGGCGAAGGCGCGCACGCTGCTGCACAAGGACTATGACGTTGTTGCCGTGATCGGCGACGGCGCGCTGACAGGCGGGCTGGCCTATGAGGGCCTGGCGGCCGCGGCGGCAAGCAAGGAGCCCATTGTCATCGTCCTGAACGACAACAACATGTCGATTGATCCGAACGTGGGCGGGACGGCGCGTCTGCTGCAGAGCATGCGGATCCGTCCTGGATATATCCGGTTCAAACGCTGGTATCGGGATGTGTTCATGGGAATGCCGGCGGTCTACTCCTTCAACCATGACCTGAAGGAGAAGATGAAGGACAAGCTGCTCCCGGTGAACATGTTCAGCGCAATGGGCCTGAACTATCTCGGCCCGGTGGACGGACATAACTTGAAAGAGCTGGAAACGGTGCTGCGTCTGGCGCGGGAATCCAAAGAGCCGGTTCTTGTCCATGTGCTGACCCAGAAGGGCCACGGGGTGGAGTACGCCGAGAAGCATCCGGAGATCTACCACGGTGTCGGCCCCTTCAACGCCGAGACGGGCGAGCTGGCGCCGGCCGGCAGATGCTTCTCCGACTGCTTCGGCGAGACGATCTGTCAACTTGCGGAAGAAAAACCGGAACTGGTGGCGATTACGGCGGCCATGACCTACGGCACCGGCCTTGACAGCTTTGCAGCCCGGTATCCCGAACGCTTTACCGATGTCGGCATCGCCGAGGGCAACGCCACGTCCATGGCGGCCGGCATGGCCAAGCAGGGCCTCACGCCGGTGTTTGCCGTATATTCGAGCTTCCTGCAGCGCGGCTTTGACATGCTGATCCATGATGTCGCCCTGCAGCAGCTGCATGTGGTTTTTGCGGTGGACCGTGCTGGCCTGGTGGGAAGCGACGGAGAGACCCATCACGGGATCTTTGACGTTTCCTATCTGAGAACGGTTCCGGGAATGAAGATTTTCTGCCCTGCGAGCTTTGCGGAACTGCAGGTGATGCTGAAAACGGCCGTCTGTGAGACGGAAGGACCGGCGGCAATCCGTTATCCGAGGGGCGGAGAGTGCGGCTACGGCGCGCTCCACCCGGAAAAGGAAGCCGTTCTGCAGCAGGGAAGCGACCTCACGCTGGTGACTTATGGAACCATGATCTGTGAGGTGCAGCGCGCGGCGGGGATTCTGAAGGAACACGGAATTTCGGCCGAAGTGATCAAGCTCGGTGAAATCAGCGGGGAAGACTTTCCGCTGGTCCTGGCGTCTCTGGAGAAGACCGGCCTGCTTCTGACGGCGGAGGAAGTCTGTGAGGCCGGCTGCCTCGGCACGGTGCTCTCCGCCCTTGCGACGGAGAAGGGAATTGCTTTGCGGTCTTCCATGCTGAACCTCGGCGGAGGGATCATCCCCCACGGCGGGAGAGCCCAGCTTCTGATGGATTACAGCCTGGACGCCGCATCCATTGCCGCCCGGGGAGAAGAGCTGGTTCGGGAGCGCGGGCATGAGTAAAACCCGGCTGGATCAGAGAGTCTTCGATCTGGGGCTTGCCGAGAGCAGGGAAAAGGCAAAAGCCATCATCATGAGCGGTGCCGTCTATCTGAACGGACAGAAGGCGGACAAGCCCGGCATGTCGGTTCCGGCCGACTGTGTGCCGGAAGTGCGCGGTGAGACGCTGAAGTACGTCTCAAGAGGCGGCCTGAAGCTGGAAAAGGCGCTTCGGGTTTTCCCGGTGGATGTGACGGAGAAAACGTGCATCGACTGCGGCGCCTCCACGGGCGGATTTACGGATGTGCTCCTGCAAAACGGGGCCAAAAAGGTATATGCGGTTGACGTGGGATACGGACAGCTGGCCTGGAAGCTGCGGCAGGACCCCAGAGTGGTGAACCTGGAGCGCTGCAACCTGCGCTATCTCACCGCAGCGCAGGTTCCGGAACCGCTGGATACCGCCGTGATGGATGTTTCGTTTATTTCAATCCGGCTGATTCTTCCGGTGATCCGGCAGTTTCTGAAGCCGGGTGCGGACTATATCTGCCTGATCAAACCTCAGTTTGAAGCGGGGCGCGAGCAGGTGGGAAAGAAGGGTGTTGTTCGGGATGCCGCCGTTCATCGCAGCGTGATTGAAACCTGCGTGTCAGCGGCGCGTGAGGCGGGCTACAGCGTGATGGGACTGGACTGGTCCCCGATCCGCGGACCGGAGGGAAACATCGAGTTCCTGGCCTGGCTGGTCAACGAAAAGCGTGAAGAGCCCGTATTGGATATCAGCGCGGTGGTGGAAGCCGCGCACGGAGGAAAACTATGATAGCGCTCTGTCCGAATCCGTATCGCGATGCAGGTCTGACCAGAACCGGTGAATGCCGCGCGCTTCTGGCCGCGGCGGGCTACGAGACCTGTGTCTGCCCGGTTTTCACCGAATCGGACTGGCAGGCACCGGAGAATATGACAATCTGTTCGCTCCGGGAGGTCCTGCCCAATCTGACCCATGTGGTGGTGCTGGGCGGTGACGGGACCATTCTTGCGGTGGTACGCGAACTGGACGGAGCCGAGATCCCGATTCTCGGGGTGAACCTGGGCACCAAGGGATTCATGACCAGCATGGAACCGGAGGAATTGCCCGGAATTGTGCAGGCGCTGGAATCCGGGGTGCCGGTGAGCAAGAGAATGATGCTGGAGGTTTCCCTGCTGCGGGGCGGAGAGGCGATTTTGCATGACTACGCGCTGAATGACGTTGTGGTCCACGGCTACGGTGAATGCATCCAGCCCACCGCCTGGGCGGACGGCAAAGAGATGTTTTCCTTCTCGGGAGACGGCCTCATCGTTGCCACGCCGACCGGCTCCACCGGCTATTCCATGTCCGCCGGCGGCCCGATTGCGGAACCCGATGCCAGAGCGATTCTTCTGACGCCCATCTGCGCCCATACGCTCTCGGCCAAACCCTATGTCCTGTCCCCGAAGCGCGCGGTGCGCGTTCTGACGCAGAAGCTCACCGGACGGCGGGCCTATCTCGCGGTGGACGGGTATTCGCTTGCGGATCTGGAGAGCGGCGACCTGCTGGAGATCCGCTGCGCCGATCGCTGTGTCCCGATGATTGACCTGTGCAAGAGAAGCTTTTTTGAACAGCTTGCAAAGTTGTCCTGAACAAATGTCGGTAAAACCCGGATCAATGGGTTTTTTAATACCAAAAATGAAAGAAAGGAGAAATTGAAACCGTGAAGAGCAACCGTCAAGCAGTGATTCTGGAAATCATCTCCACCGAAGCCATCGAAACGCAGAACCAGCTGATGCATGCGCTGGAACTGCGGGGAATCCACACCACGCAGGCAACGCTGTCCAGAGATATCCGGGATATGCATCTGTCCAAAGAAGTTTCTCCCGACGGAGGATACCGCTACGCCGCGACCCGCCGTGAATCCGGCGATCATCTGCAGCGGCTTCAGAAGATTTTCCGGGAGAGCGTCGTGTCCTACGATGTGGCACAGAACCTTTTTGTCCTCCGGACACTTCCTGGTCTTGCGTCCGCTGCCTGCAGCGCGATGGATGCCATTGAGGTAGACGGCCTGGTGGGAACACTGGCCGGCGATGATACGGCGTTTATCGCCATGCGTGACAATGCGGCTGCACTTGCCCTTTTTGAGGAAATACAGCACTTGTTTTAAGACACTCAGGTATTGAGGTATTCAGAGCCATGCTGCGAGAACTCAGAATTGAAAATATCGCCGTGATCGAACGGGCGGACATCCGTTTCGATGCCGGACTCAACGTCATGACCGGCGAGACCGGCGCAGGCAAGAGCATCGTCATCGACAGCATCGCGGCTCTCACAGGCGCCCGTGTCAGCCGGGACCTGATCCGCAGCGGTGCGGAACGGGCGACGGTGACCGGAGTATTTGACCGCGCAGATGCGGCGGAGTTTCTTCGGGACAATGAACTTGACGACGATGACGACTCGGACGAGCTGATTGTCCAGCGCCGGATCACAAGGGACGGCAAAAGCAGCTGCCGCATCTGCGGAAGCCCGGTCAGCGCCCAGCAGCTGAGAGAACTCGGGAGCAGGCTTCTTGAAATCCACGGTCAGAACGACGGACTTCAGCTCCTGGATGAAAAACGGCATCTCGCGGCCCTGGACCGCTTTGCCGGTCTGGATCCGGAGCCCTACCGTGACGCTTACCGTACCCTCTGTTCCATGCGGGAGGAGCGGGAGCGGCTGAACCTTGATGAGGAAGAAAAGGAACGTCTCTCCCTCCGGCTTACCGAGGCGGTTGCAGAGCTGGAACGCGCGTCCCTTCGCCCGGAGGAACGAGAGGAACTTACCGCTCGCAGAGACCTCCTGCGCAATTCCGAAAAGCTGACCGAAGCGCTCCACATCGCCGAGGAAGCCCTGAACGGGGATGAGGGGGCGCTGAGCGGCGCGCAGACGGCCGCCTGGCAATGCCGCCACGCGGCAGGCTTCGCACCGGAGATGGGCAGCGCGGCCGACACACTGGAGCAGGCGATCTTTCTGCTGAGCGATGCTGCGGAGAGCCTGCGCGACTTTGAAGAATCGCTCAGCTTTTCTCCTGAAGAATACGACCGCATCGAAGAACGGCTGCGGGAACTGAGTCGTCTGGAACGGAAGTATCGGCGCAGCCTGGAAGACCTTCCGGCCTATCTCGACGAATGCCGAAGCCGTCTGGAAGAGATCAGCTTCTCGGAGGAACGTCTTCTGCAGCTGGACAGGGAGATCAAAAAACAGGAAAAGCACTGTATCGCCCTGGCCGAAGCGCTCCGGGAAAAACGTGAGACCGCATCCGGAACGCTTGCAAGGCTGATTGAAAAGGAACTGCACGATCTGTCCATGCCGGCGGCGCGCTTTCAGGTGGAGCTTACCCCCCTGACGGAGCTTGGCCCCGCAGGGCTGGACAGTGCCCGCTTCCTGCTTTCGGCCAACCGGGGAGAGCTTCCCGGACGCATCAGCCGTATCGCCTCCGGGGGCGAACTGAGCCGCATCATGCTGGCCATGAAGCAGGTCCTTTCCCGTTCGGACCCGATTCCGACGCTGATCTTTGATGAGATTGACACCGGCGTTTCGGGGATTGCGGCACAGCGTGTCGGCGAGAAGCTTGCGGAACTCTCCGGAGAGAAGCAGGTTTTGTGCGTGACCCATCTGCCGCAGATCGCGGCAATGGCCGACCGTCACGCGGTCATCGTCAAAACCGAACAGGAGGGGAGAACCCTCACCGAAGTGATTCCGCTGGATCACCTCGGCCGTCAACGTGAAATCGCCCGTCTGCACGGCGGCGACAATATCACCGAAACCACGCTGCGCTCGGCAGAGGAACAGCTTGGTTACGCGGCGCAATACAAGATTCAACATCACGACAAGGAGAAGACAAATGGGAGTATATGAAGAACTGACTGCGCGCGGCCTGATCGCGCAGGTAACCAACGAAGAAGAGATCCGCAAGCTGGTCAATGCCGGCAAGGCTCGGTTCTATATCGGCTTTGACTGTACTGCCGACAGCCTGACGGCAGGGCATTTCATGGCGCTTTGCCTGATGAAACGGCTGCAGATGGCGGGTAATACTCCCATCGCCCTGATCGGCGGCGGTACGACGATGATCGGTGACCCCTCCGGACGTACGGATATGCGCAAGATGCTGACCAGAGAGGACATCAATCACAATGCCGAGTGCTTCCGCAGACAGATGGAGCGCTTCATCGACTTTTCGGACGGCAAGGCCCTGATGGTCAACAACGCCGACTGGCTGCTGGACCTCAACTATGTGGAGCTGCTGCGGGAGGTCGGCACCCACTTCTCGGTGAACAACATGCTTCGCGCCGAGTGCTACAAGAACCGTATGGAGCGCGGCCTGAGCTTCTTTGAGTTCAACTACATGATCATGCAGTCCTATGACTTCTACTATCTGTTCCAGCACTATGACTGCAACATGCAGTTCGGCGGCGACGACCAGTGGAGCAATATGCTGGGCGGCACGGAGCTCATCCGCCGCAAGCTCGGCAAGGACGCGCACGCGATGACCATCACGCTTCTGACCGACTCCAACGGCAACAAGATGGGCAAAACCGCGGGCAACGCCGTGTGGCTTGACCCGAACAAGACCAGCCCCTACGATTTTTATCAGTACTGGCGCAACGTCGGCGACGCGGACGTGATGAAGTGCCTGCGGATGCTGACCTTCCTGCCGCTGGAGCAGATCGACGAGATGTCCTCCTGGGAGGGCAGCGATCTCAACCGGGCGAAGGAAATTCTTGCCTGGGAGCTCACCGCGCTGGTGCACGGTGATGAGGAAGCCGACAAGGCCCAGCAGCAGGCCCGTGCGCTCTTCTCCGGCGGCGCCTCCGACGGCGGGGATGCCCCCGTGGTCGAGGTCGGAGCCGAAGAGCTCTCTGATGACGGAATCACGCTTCCGGCGCTGCTTGTCCTGGCCGGGCTCTGCAAGAGCCGCAGCGACGCCCGTACCAATATCCAGCAGGGCGGTGTCAGCCTGGACGGTGAGGTCGAAAAGAACCCCGCCCGCATGATCACGGAGGACGAGCTCCGCAAGGGCTTCCTGCTGCGGCGCGGCAAGAAGGCTTACAAGCGCGTCACGCTCAAGTGAAACACAGGCTGCTTCCGGCGCTCCTCAGCCTCGCGCTCTGCCTGACGCTTCTGACCTCGGCATCCGCATTTGCCGATCTGGTAAACATCGGCGGTACACTCCGCTATTATGATGAAAACGGCAGGGAAGCGGAGGAGATCGGTCTCGATTTGTCACAGTTCAACAATCAGGTTGATTTCTCCGCGTTGCGGGATCAGGGCTTCGGCTTTGTCATCATCCGCCTCGGCGGACGGGGCTGGGGCGGCAGCGGCAAGCTGTACGGCGACCGCGAAACGCAGGCCAATCTGCGCCTGGCCAGGGAAGCCGGCCTGAAGGTCGGGGCCTACTTCTATTCCACCGCGGTGAATCCCGCCGAGGCGCAGGAGGAGGCGGAGGCAGCGCTGGAGACCCTGAACGGTTTTCCTCTGGAACTTCCGATCTACATCGATATGGAGTATTCCGGCGATTATCCCTACGGACGTTCGGACGGCCTGACACCGGGCGAACGCGCCGATGTGATCGAAAGCTTCTGTAGTGTGATCCGGCAGGCCGGTTACGAAGCCGGCCTCTATGCCTCGGAAGGCTATGCCCGCTTTGACCTCGACACCGAGGCGGTAAAGTATCTCCCGCTTTGGATGGCGAGCTATACGGTGGAAAACCGCCTTCCGGCCTATATCCAAATGTATTCAATCTGGCAGCAAACTGATTCAACCTATGCCGGCGGCGTTGACGGCGCCTTTGACCTGAACATCATCCTGCCTTCATGACAGCATGGCGGAATGGATTGCCCGGTGAGGTATATCTCCCCGCCGGAGGCGGGGAGATATACAGGCATTACATTTCGTTAAAAAGTATGACAGCAGCCGCGGGCCGCAATGGAAAGGAGAAACGCAATGGACGAACGGCATCTTTCCTTTATCCCTCGAGACGATATCTGGCTGTTTAACACCGGCCATGCAAGAAAGGCCTGGCTCTGCTATGGCTGCCGGCCGATTCCCGAGCTGGGCGAGTACCGGTTTGTGGTCTGGGCCCCGAATGCGCGGGCCGTCAGCCTGACCGGCGACTTTAACGGCTGGGGGGACCAGCCGATGGAGCGCATGGAAGGCGGCGTCTGGGTGGCGTTTCGGGCCGATGTATCCGTCGGACAGCATTATAAGTACCGGATTACCGGCGCGGACGGCAAAACCGTTCTGAAATCCGATCCCTTCGCCGCCTGGTCCGAAAACCGCTCCGAAACCGCGTCCATTGTCTGGGACGGGGGGCACTTCGCCTGGCAGGACGGCGCGTATATGAAGGCCAGAGGGCAGAAGAACTTCATGACCGATCCGATGAGCATTTACGAGCTGCATCTCGGCTCCTGGCGTTCTCCCGCCTATGGCATCACCTATCGGACCGTGGCCGATGAACTGGCGGAATACTGCGCCGGAATGGGCTTTACGCATGTGGAGATCATGCCGGTCACGGAGTATCCCTATGACGGCTCCTGGGGCTATCAGGTAACGGGCTACTATGCCCCGACTTCCCGTTACGGCACGCCGGACGATTTCCGGTACTTTGTCGATACCCTCCATCGGGCGGGCATCGGCGTGATCATGGACTGGGTTCCGGCGCATTTCCCGAAGGACGCCCACGGCCTGGCCCGCTTCGACGGGACAAACCTCTTTGAGTGCAAGGAGCAGCGCATGGCCGAGCACCCTGACTGGGGGACGCTGATCTTCGACTATGCAAGCCCTCCGGTACAGAGCTTTCTGGTCTCGTCGGCCTGCCTGTTCTTTGAGGAATACCACATTGACGGCATCCGCGTCGACGCCGTGTCCTCCATGCTGTACCTCAACTACGGACGGAAGGAAGGCGAATATACGCCGAATCGCGAGGGCGGTTATATCAACCTCGATGCGCTGGACTTTCTGCGCAACATGAACGAAGCGATTCTGACCACCTATCCGGGTGCCGTCACCGTCGCGGAGGAATCCACCGCGTTCCCCCTGATCACGGCCCCGCCCGATGTCGGCGGCGTCGGATTCTGCCTGAAGTGGGACATGGGCTTTATGCACGACACGCTGGATTATATGGCCCTGGATCCCTTCTTCCGCTCGGCCAATCACAACCGTTTGACCTTCTCGATGATGTATGCCTTCGCGGAAAACTACGTCCTGGCCTATTCCCACGACGAGGTGGTCCACGGCAAGGGCTCCATGGTCAACAAGATGAGCGGCGATTATGACCAGAAGTTTGCCTCGCTGCGCACCCTGTACGGTTACCAGTTTGCCCACCCCGGCAAGAAGCTTACCTTCATGGGGAGCGAGTTTGCCCAGTTCATCGAATGGAACTGGCAGCAGCCTTTGGACTGGATGCTGCTGGACTATCCGAAGCACCGGGGCATGCAGGAATGGGTGCGTGCCCTGAACCGGCTCTACCGAAGCAGCCCCGCCCTCTTCCTTCAGGATCATTCCTGGGACGGCTTCCGCTGGCTGAATGTGGACGATGCTTCCCGGAGCTCGATTGCGTTCCTGCGTATCCCCGGCGACGACAGCCGCAGCCTGGTCTGTGTATTCAACTTCACCCCGGTGCAGTATGACGGCTTTGTAATCGGACTGCCGCAGAACGGAACGCTGAAGGAAATCCTGAACAGCGACGATCCCGCCTTCGGCGGCAGCGGCGCGGGCAACCCGAAGGCCATTCGGGCGAAGAAGCAGCCCTTTACCGAGTTTGACTGGTCAGCGGCGATCACGCTTCCGGCGCTCTCGGCCCAGTTTTTCGAGTTCCGGCCGGTCGCCCCTCGGAAGCGCAGGGCCTGATTTCGCGATTTCTTTCTTGGAGTGTGAACCTTTTTGAACCTGACCCAGACAATCTCATACGGCGGAAGCTACCGTGAGGTATGGGATGACGATTATCACCTGAAAATCGAATATCAACAGCAGCAGCAGCTCCGCCTCTGTTTCCGCGGCGGAGCCTGGTGCGTCTCAGAAGGCGAGCTTCCGGAAGGCTCGCTTTCCGTTCGTTTCTTTCCGGAAGCGGCGGACGCGGCGGTTGCCGCGGTGCGGTTTCTCGGTTCCGGACAGATGGAGAGAGATCTGCGCAGGCTTTCGCCGGATGAAAAGGTCGGACCGATTTTTACGGCGGAGTTTCTGCGAATCCTGATGGATGACTTCGGTCTGAATCTGGAGACCGTCTATCCTTATGTGGCGGCCTGCGTCGATGAAGACCTGACAGACGAAGAGATGGAGGAGCTGAACCGGCTTCAGCCGCGCAGCTGCCACCTGCTTCAGATGATGCGGGACTTCGAGCGCTATATTCCGCCGGTCCTCCATGATATCCGGCTTGCAGACTGCCGCTTTCCCTGCGGCGCGGTGACGGCCGGAGAAAAGCTGCGTCTCGCTTTTGAGGCGCAGAAGGGAAGCGTGACGGAGGCCGTGCTGGAACTCTGGGGCGACAATTTCCGCGAAGAATTCCCCATGACCCCCTGTGAACAGGGCTGGGCGCTTGAGTTCGCGGCACCGGAAATCCCGGCCGCGCTCTGGTATCGTTTCCGCATCCGGCCGGCCGGCCGGGACGTGACGCTCTGGATCTGCCGTTCTCCGGACGGGCTGCATTCCTGGCTGCTTCCGGAAGCAAAGGACGGATTCCGCCTCACGGTTTCTGCGCGGGGCTTCGAGACACCGGCGTGGTTTCAGGGCAGCGTCATGTACCAGATCTTCCCGGACCGCTTCGCCTTCTCCGACGACGGCACGGCCCGAAAGGGAATTGACTATCATGAGAGTCTCCGTCAGACGCCGGAACTGCATGCCTCCCGGGAAGAGGAGGTGCGCTGGCAGCCGAGGCCCTTTGAGAAGGACTATATCCCCGATGACTTCTACGGCGGGACCCTGCGGGGCATTCGGGAGCGCCTCCCATACCTCAGGGATCTCGGCGTAAGCTGCCTGTATCTCAATCCGATTGTCGAGTCGCGCTCCAACCATCGATATGACACCTCGGACTATCTGCGGGTGGATCCGATCCTCGGAACGAACGAGGACTTCACCGCCCTCTGTGAGGCGGCGACCGAGTTTGGAATCCGGATCCTCTGTGACGGCGTGTTTTCGCACACGGGGGCGGACAGCATCTATTTTAACCGTGACGGTCATTACCCGGAACCCGGCGCCTGTCAGAATGAGCCCTCGCCCTATGACAGCTGGTACGACTTTCGGCATTTCCCGGACGATTATCGAAGCTGGTGGGGCTTTCGGGAACTGCCGGAGGTGAAGGAGACGGATCCCGCCTGGCAGGATTTCGTCGTGACGGGGGAAAACTCCGTCGTGCGCCAGTGGCTTCGCCGCGGGGCCTCCGGCTGGCGGCTGGATGTGGCGGACGAGCTTCCCGATGAAGTTCTGGAGCTGATCCGCAGCGCGGCAAAGAAGGAAAAAGCGGACAGCCTGATCCTGGGCGAGGTCTGGGAAGACGCGGTGCTGAAGGAAAGCTATGGCAGCCGGAGACGCTATGCCTTGGGCACGGCGCTGGATTCTGTCATGAATTATCCCTTCCGCACGGCGGTTCTGGACTATCTTCACCGCCGCATCAGCGCGTTTGAGATTGCGGAGTTTCTCACGGCACAGCGTATGCACTATCCCAAACCTCTGTACCGGAGTCTGATGAACCTTCTCGGTTCGCACGATGTGGAGCGCCTGCGCAATGCATTGGCAAGCGGGGAATGCTGGAAGGAGCGTTCCCGCGAGGACCAGCTGGCGCTGGAGGCCTCTCTGAGTCCGGAGGACTGGGCGTGCGCTGACCGGCTGGAGCGGCTTGCCCTGGCGATCCAGTTTTCCATTCCCGGGGTTCCGAGCATCTACTACGGTGACGAGCTCGCCATGACCGGTACCGGGGATCCCTTTAACCGCAGGCCTATCAGGGACGGAATGCTCTCGGGTGAGGCACGAAGCCCTGAGGCAACCTCGCTTCACGACTATGTGAAGGAGCTTGCCGGGAAGCGAAACGCGCACCCGGCGCTGAGAACGGGGGAGGCGGTCTTCCTTGCAGCCGATGCGGATGTCCTGCTCATTTTCCGCACGGACGGAACGGAACGGATCCTGACGGTTATAAACCGGGCAGAGGAGGAGAGAGCCTATACCCTGTGGCTCCCGGACTGCAAAACGGAGGGCAGAATCGGCCCCGAAAGTGCGGAGACAATATTGCTCTGAGCCGACCTCTCACAGAACCGGTGGGGAAAGACAGTTGACATAATATTTAGTTGGCAGATCAGGGCAAGACACGGGGACGCAGCTTTTGCCTTGCGCTGACAATATAATATTTTACTCTGCCATCACAGAGAAGGGAAAAAGAAACCCTGAGCGGCTCATACCGCCCAGGGCTATTTTCATTCACACATTTCTTCTCGTGCTTCGTCCAATAGATCCAGACAGCCTTTACCAAGCTTTCCTCTACACTGGCTGTCCAATGTGTCAAAGATCATTGGAAGTTCTTCGTCTTTCAGATCAATGCTGTATGTTTCCATATCCACAGTGAACATGAGACAGGTGTCCACTTTTGACGGCGTAAAGTCATTGATGCCGATCGTGAATTCATATCCGGCGTCTGTACCGTATCCGGTGATTTGGTCTGCCATGCTGATGAGTTCGTCAGAACCTTCCAGTTGAAATACAACGGTAGGGAACACTACAGGATAGCTGATGAATGCCTGATCCTGTCCGTATTCAATCTCTATGTCGAAGTCTATCCTGACCGCGTCAATAGGAAAGGCCATAGCATATACCTCCTATGTATCAGTAAGCTCAGTATAGAATTCTGATAAATGGTACGCAAGTAGGAAGTTTGTCTTGCAATGGCGGCACCATAAACCTATTGTAAACTGCCGGGTATTATCATGGTTGTTCGGCTGGGTCTTAATGGAAATGTTGAAGAGGCGTTGAAAGAATGGTTATGAGCGTGGTATAATGGTTTCGCAAATATTACAGCCTCCATAATGGAGACTCTTATGACTCCAAGAAAAGATAATTACACTCATAGTAGAGTTAAAATCGAAAAATGTGAAATATTTATGATTGGAGACACGGAAAATGGCTAAGGCGTTTGAAAATCTGGGTATCGGATTGGCTAAAGCAGGGGAAAACGCTGCCGGTATCTTTGAGAAAGCGAAAAATGCGGCAGTCAGTATTGTAGATCAGAACGGTGATGGAAAAATAGGTCAGGATGATTTTTCAGCAATAAGAGGTGCTGTGAAGTCGGCGGTGAAAGATAGCGGCGAAAGATGGGCGGAGAAACAGGAACAGGTTAAGCGTGATAGAGAATTGAAGGAGCTGCGGCCATTCTTTTCAAATGATATAGAAGGTCCCGGCTTTTCTCTCCCCAAATTGATTCGTATCGCTGAAATGGATACTAAACATGCTGAGAGCCAGGTGTGTGAGGACTCAGTTGGTTTCACTTTTAGCGATAAGGATTTGGATATCGTGACGATTTACCCGGATAAGCTGGATCTGTTTGATCTGAAGTTCTTCCCGGACACGGATAGTGGTTTATATTATGTTGACCCGAATGATCGGGACTTTTATATATCCTTGGATGAATATTTTAACTATTTGAAAGTTGCAAGGATAGGGGAACTTCAAAAAATTGCGCAGGATCTCGGGGCCACGCATTTTAGAGTAGTCTATAAAGAGCAGAAGAAGTCCTTTTCTGCCAATGATGCAAAAGTGAATGCGGCTGTTAAATTACCGGTTAAGCAGGGAGGAAAGGCAGCTGTTGATCATCACACAGGAGAGAATGCGTTTTCAAAGGTAGAGATTGCGGCTGAAATGGTCTGCATAGGGCATGATCCTGTCAAACCTAAACTGTCTTATTTCCGTAAGGATCCACAAATACTGAGTTTGATCGAACTGAGAATGTCAAATAATGAACTCAAGCATCAGACATATACACTTAATCTGAGCAGTTCTTGTGGCATCAAAATCAAAGATGCGGTGAAAATTGATGCGGCTATTAAAGCCATGAAGCTTGATGGCAATGCAATTGTTACAAGCGAAGCGCAAAGTGAATCTCGCCGTATTTTCGAGTATGAGATAGACTTCTGATTCCTTATGTTATCTGTGAAGACAGTATGATAAGAAAAGCCCTGGTTGCATAAGCAGCTGGGGCTGTTTTCATAATTAGTGTATTGTTAAAAGATGAGATCGCGTAAGATAACGATAAATGAATGGAGAATGAAAATGTCAATGTTTAATATATTACCCAGATCGGCAAGACGAGCTAGGAAGAAAATAAAAGAAGCTTTCCCTGGCGCAAAAGTATCTCCTTCATATTCTTATTTAGAAGGAAAATATTACAGCGGAGTGATCTATGACGGGTATAATAAAATCCCGGCAGAAATAACAGCGAACCCATTAGAAAGAGGATTAGTCTGTGTTTGTTTAGACGAGAAAACTGGTGAAATAGAAACGTTCAAAACAGCCATGGATATGTTCAAAATTATACTTGAAGCAGAGTCAAGTATCAAAAAGTGGTAATGATTCTATATACAATTTCTTAAATCATCATTGTCATATTGAACTATCATAATACATGTCTCCGGCCTCCGCTGCCGCGGACGTCGCTCGGGGCTTCTCCGCTATGGCGGACGCGGGGACGTAGTTTTCGTCTTACTCAGATAACAGAAAAGCTCCTGCGACTTCGTTACGGCGCAGGAGCGGGGGAATAGTATGCATTACCCATTTTTGCTATCATGCTGTTTACAGAAGGCCGCCAACAGTTTCATAACCCTTGGACTAAGCGGTGATAATTCCGGGAACTTCACTGGCTATGTATTCCGGTACGATCGCCACACCGCCAAAAGAAAGGATCCTGGGGATCAGTTCATTGGCCCGGTCTGCCGGAGCTAACCTGTACTGGATCTTCTTCTTGTTGAGAATGTCAAGAGTGTCGACCAGATGTGTGAAACGTTTGTCTTCATCACTCTGTACCAGGATGGTTTCTCCGGTAAGATCTTCGGGATAGATGACAGTTTTATTCTGCAGCCGGTGGCCCTTTCGCATCATGATATAGTGCTGCACCGATGTCGCTTCCACGGTCTTGACCTCTGCGCTGTGGATAAACTCATCCGGTACGAGATACAAAGTGTTCTCCTGCCAGCGTTTGTTGTCCCTTAGTTCCGGCATTCTGCAGTCATGCAGGTCGATTTTCAGGAGAGGATCGATTTCCCAGAAAGATGCAATTACATTATCTTTGATCGCGGTGGAGGGAAAGGCGTAATAGTAGAAGCTGAGATGCTCGTCTGCCTGCTTGATGGCCTCCTGTGCGGCCCTGAAATCATCCACAATTCTTTTGGCGTAGCTGTTGAAGATCTCTCCCGCGCTGGTAGGGGCGATCTTCCGATTGTCGCGTTCAAAGAGCTGCACGTCGAGCTCTTCCTCCATCTTCTTCAGGTTCTGGCTCACAGCGGACTGCGTCATAAACAGGATTTCGGCCGCACGGGTGAGGTTTCGCGTTTCACACACAACAGAAAAAAGTTCCATCTGGCGTATTGTCATCGTGATTCCCATCTCCCATCATTAGTTTTACTTATGGTAGATTATAATTCATAATTGTACAAATGTCCAATGCTTCTATATAATCATTTTGCCAGCGCATTTCGCTAAAGAAATGATAATATGAGGTGACTGAAAATGGACATGAATAGAAGAACATTCCTGAAAGCAGGCGCAGCTACGGCACTCGGACTGGCTCTGTCAAGTGCGCTGCCTGTTAAAACAGAAGCTTACGCGGAAGAGGCGGCGTCTTCGCTTCCGGAAGACTTTGCCTCCATGGTCGCGGAATCTACCGTTGTAACGGACGCAATCACGTCCTTTGACGAGGAGCATGAATATGATGTCGTCGTTGTCGGTGCGGGAACAACCGGTGTCCCTGCTGCAATTTCCGCCTATCAGAGCGGCGCGTCTGTCGCGGTTCTGCAGAAGCAGGCTATGATTATCGCACAGGGAAATCTCTGCGCGAAGGTTGTAAAAGAGAAATCCACAGAGATTGGCATGCGCCAGTACATCCATTACAACCATAAACTGTATGACTACCGGAATAATACCAAACTGTGGGAGCGCTATGTGGACCGTTCAGAAGAAGCGGTCAACTGGTTTATTGACCAGCTCAATCAAGCCGGCTTTGATGATTACAAAGAGAGCGACAGCAAGGATCATGTCTTTGAAGACGGTAACTGCTATATCGAAGGAACACTGTTCCCCTCCCAGATGATCGCCCCGATGCAGGCGCTGGGAAAAGCTTATGAAGATAAGATTGACTTTTATTATGAGACCCCCGCTGTTCAGCTTGTGAAGGAAGGCGGCAGGATCGTTGGTGTCATCGGTAAGAATAAAGCCGGCGAATACGTCAAGTTTACAGCAACGAAGGGCGTTATCCTCACCACGGGAGATTATCAGAACAACGTAGCCATGAAACGCCGCTATAACCCGGACACGCTGAATTTTGAGACAAAGCAGTCGATGAAGACCGGCGATGGCCACCTGATGGCGATGGCAGCCGGTGCCCAGATCTGCCCGGGCGTCCACAGCAAGATGGTCCACGGTGCAAGCATGCTGCGTGAGGAGCCCCTGCTGGCTGTCAACGGCGACGGTATCCGTTTTATGGAAGAGGATATCGAATATACCCGTCGCAACACGATCCTGAAGGAAATGAAGAATCCGTTCATGTGGTCTCTCTTTGATGCCAACTACTTTGATTACGTCTACGGCTGGGGCAGTGACCCGACAGTTCCTACGGTTGCCAATGGCACCCCTGAGAAGCTGGCTGCGTTCATTGAGAAGGGAAGCGTCCTCACTGCGAATTCTATTGAAGAACTAGCTGCGCTCATGGAGGTCGACCCTGTTCAGCTTAAGGCAACGGTTGATCATTACAACGAGCTCTGCGCGGAGGGATTTGACTATGACTTCGGTAAGCCGAGCAAGTATATGAAGCCGGTGGACACCGCTCCGTTCTATGCGGTGAAACGTGTCTACCAGGTGTCTGCAATTTGCGACGGACTCAAGATCAACGAAAACGGCCAGGTCCTGGACATGGAGAACAATCCGATGGAAGGTCTGTATGCTGCCGGCAACTGCTCCGGATGCTTCTATGGTGATGTGGACTATTCTCTTGACACGATGGGACTCTCAATCGGACGCTGCGTGACCTTTGGCTACCTGGTTGGTCAAGATGTTGCTGCACTTTGATTTGCAAAAAAGCATACCAGCTTCATTAAGGAACGAAAGGCAGTCGGTCGAAACCGACTGCCTTTCGTTCCTTTTAGTGCGCCCGGCGAGCGCACGTTCTAAAGGGTGAAAGTCCCAAGACCGCCCGGCAGCGGGAAGGTCATAGCCAAAGCCAAGGGTGTCTGTCGCGAGGCGGAATCTGAAGGAAGGCAGAGGCAAAACTCTGGCCCGACGAACAGAAATCATGTCAGGCCGTAAGCGAGGGAGAGACTGCTGAACAAGTCAAAACCCAATAGCTGCACGGAATCGCTTGCGGTAAACATGGCGGGTATAAGAGCGAAAGAATGTGTGAGTACCCGGGGAGATCTCACAGGCAGAGCGGACGGCAGGAGGGCCGAAACCGGATAAAGCAAAGAGCAGAAGGTAGCCGCACGGCAGTAACAACGAACTGTGAGAAGTCAGCAGAGGCCATAATACCGGGAAACCGGGAAGGGCTGAACAATCGTAAGTCCGAAGAAACGGAGGAAGGAGGTCAATATGGAGAAAGCAGAATACCCCGGGAACGAGGGCTGCCCGCAAAGGGATAGTGCGGAACATGAAGAGTATGCGGGAGCGCGGAGTATTGACAGACAGGAACCCGAAGAAACGGACGGTGCAGACTTGCTTGAACGCATTCTGAGCAGAGGAAATCTGAACAGGGCCTACAAGCGGGTAAAAGCCAACAAGGGGGCACCCGGTATCGATGGAATGACGGTGGAGGATGCCCTGCCTTGGCTGAGGGAGCACAGGGAGGAACTTCTGGACCAAATCCGAAGCGGAAGATATAAGCCGCAGCCGGTACGACGGAAGGAAATCCCGAAACCGGATGGCGGGGCGCGAAAGTTGGGGATACCAACAGTCGTAGACCGCATCATCCAGCAGGCAATTGCCCAGCAGTTAACCCCAATCTTTGAACCGCTGTTCTCGGATGGGAGCTACGGCTACCGGCCGGGAAGAAGCGCACAGATGGCAATTCAGAAAGTAAAAGAGTATGCGGAACAGGGTTATACCACGGCAGTACTCATAGACCTGTCCAAATATTTTGACACGCTGAATCACGATCTGCTGATGAACATGGTACGAGAGGAAGTCCACGACAGGCGCGTGATTGAACTCATTAAGAGATTCCTCAAAAGCGGAGTAATGGAAGACGGACTTCTGGTTAAGACGGAGGAAGGTTCCCCACAGGGCGGCCCACTCAGTCCGCTTCTGGCAAATATCTATCTCAACAAGTTCGACCATGAGATGGAGAGCAGAGGCGTCCCTGTGATTCGTTAT
>CADAPN010000014.1 GCA_902789835.1 Oscillospiraceae bacterium | reverse complement strand
CAGCCGGCTCGGCAGATCCTCCCCCATCGTGATGACCGCGAGATCCAGCTCTCCCTTTGCCACGGCCTCTCGCGCGGACTCGGAGCCGAGTTCTACGGGGTTGATGACGATGTCCGGATGCTTTGCCCGGAAGCTGTGAAAGATTTCCGGAAACAGGATGGAACCGATCATCGGCGGGATTCCGACGTTGATGGTCCGGTGCTTTCTGCTCAATTCGGCAAACTCTTCCGTCAGGCTGTCCACTTCGGCCAGGATCTGGTCACAGCGGTGTAAAAAACGCTCTCCATCCGGTGTGGGAGACACCGATCGGTTCCCCCGGTGCAGCAGAGACACCCCCAGCTCGTCCTCCAGGGCCTTGATGGCCGCGGTCACGGACGGCTGGGCAATATGCAGTTCCTCGGCCGCCCGGCTGATGTTTCCCGCGTGACAGGATGCGGAAAAGTAACGCATCTGCGACAGCTTCATCGTGAAATTCCTCCTGATTCCTGTTATAGTTTTAATCTATTGTTCTATCAGAATCAAATATTTTACTTATAGTAGCACATGTGGTATGGTTTTGACAAGAAGAAAAGCAAAATCCCCGCAGCTGATCCCAGAACAAATCATCAGGAGGTAAAGAACCATGAACAGTCTCGCACTCATTTCCCTGATTGTCCTTGTGGCCGTCATTCTGATCGGCTTCTTCCGCAAGGTCAACGTCGGTCTCGTCGCGATCCTCGCTGTCACCATCTTCGGCACCTGCATCGGCCAGTCGGATTCCAAAACCATCGGCGGCTTCAGTGCAAGCCTCTTCATCATGCTGCTGGGCGTCTCCTTCCTGTGTTCCGTCGGCATCACCAACGGCTCCCTGGAACTGATGAGCAAGAAGTTCCTGCAGCTCTCCGGCGGTCACGCCATCGTGGCTCCCATTTTGATCTACCTCATCGGCCTGATGAGCAAGAAGTTCCTGCAGCTCTCCGGCGGTCACGCCATCGTGGCTCCCATTTTGATCTACCTCATCGGCGTCGTGATCGCCGCCATCGGCCCCGGCTGTGTCCCGGCCCTCGGCATTGTCGCCGCGCTCTCCCTCCCCCTCGGCAAATCCACCGGTTATAACTCCGTGATGCTGGCCCTGATCGGTGAGATCGGCTCCTTTGCCGGCCGCTTCTCCCCGATCACGCCGGAATCGGTTCTGATCCGCAGTCTGGCCGAGCCGCAGGGCATCGCCGGCTACCAGACGCCGCTGATCATTTACGCCGCCGTCACCACGGTCATCCTCTCTCTGGTTGTCTTCTTTGTCTTCAAGGGACACAAAGTCGAGACCCGCCGGATGGAGAAGGAAGATCTCCCCAAGTTCAGCGTTCACCAGATTCTCACCCTGCTTGGTTTCGTCGTGGTCATCATCGCCTGCGCTTTCTTCAAGCGCAACGTCGGTCTCATTTCCTTCGCCGTCGGCATTCTTCTGATTCTGATCAAGGCGGCCGATGAGAAAGAGGTCTTCAAGGCCATTTCCTGGTCCACGCTCCTGATGGTCACCGGTTTCGGCATGCTGATGGAAGCCGTCATCAACGTCGGCGGCGTCACCCTTCTGTCCAATGCGCTGGCCTCCATCATGACCCCGCGTACCGCCGTCGCGATCCAGGGTCTGACCGCCGGCATCATGTCCTGGTTCAGCTCTGCCATCGGCGTCGTGTGGCCCACGCTGGTCCCGACCGTCGGCGACATTGCGGCGAAGGTTGGCGTCTCTCCGAACGGCCTGATCTCCATCATGGCGCTCACCGCCGCCTTTGCCGGCCTGAGCCCCGCTTCCACCGGCGGCGGCCTGATCATGGCGGCCAACGCCACCGACCCGGAATTCACCAAGGAGAAGGAAAACAAACTCTTTGTTCAGCTCTTCGGCATCTCGGCTCTGATGCTCGGCATTATCGTTGTCGCGGCACTCATCGGGCTCTACAGCATCCTGTAAGAATCCTCTGATCGACCCCGTTACCTCATTGATCAAGAACCATTCATCACAACAATCATTCAACAGATAAACAGAATTGAAAGGAGCACTCCCATGGAAAAAGGACTTTTGGACGGCATCATCGTACTGGATCTCACCCGCGTACTCGCAGGCCCCTACTGCGGCATGATTCTCGCCGATATGGGCGCGACGGTCATCAAGCTTGAAAATCCCAAGGGCGGGGACGACACCCGCAAGATGGGTCCCTTCATCAACGAAAACAGCGTCTACTATGCCAACTTCAACCGCAGCAAGCTGGGCTGCACCCTGAACCTCAAGGATCCGGATGCCAAGGCCATGTTCCTGGAACTGGTTAAAAAGGCCGACGTGGTCATCGAGAACTATCGCCCCGGCACCATGGAGAAGCTCGGCCTCGGTTATGACGTGCTGAAGGAAGTCAACCCCGGCATCATCTACGGTTCCGTCTCCGGCTTCGGCCACACCGGCCCCTTCAGCAAGCGCGCCGGCTATGACATCGTCGGTCAGGCCATGGGCGGCCTGATGAGCACCACAGGCTGGCCCGGCGGTCCCGCAACCCGCGTCGGAACCCCGATGGGCGACGTGCTGGGCGGTCTGAACATGGCCATCGGCGTCCTTGCCGCTCTGGTCAACAAGCAGAAGACCGGCCTCGGCGAAAAGGTCGACGTGGCCCTGGTCGACTCCGTAGTCTCCGCCATGGAGAACATCACCATGATTTATCAGGCCACCGGCCGCATCCCCCAGCGCATCGGCAACCGCTATGAGTCCACCTATCCCTACGACTCCTTCCCCACCAAGGACGGCAGCGCCATCATCGCCGCCGGCAACAACAAGCTCTTCGGCATTCTCTGTGATGTCATGGGCCAGCCCGAGCTCAAGGAAGATCCGCGTTTCCTCGAAGTCCGCGACCGCGTCGCCAACCATGAGCCGCTGCGCGAGATTGTTTCGGCCTGGACCATGCAGCACACCATCGACGAGGTCGACAAGCTGCTTAACGACGCAGGCTGCCCGGCCAGTGCCGTCAACACCATCGACCGCATGGTCGTTGATCCGCAGATCGCGGGCGCCCGCGGGATGTTCCCGGAGATCGACCAGCCGGGCATTGGAAAGCTGCAGGTTACTGCCACCGCGCAGAAGCTGACACGCACCAAGGCCTGCCCGCGCAAGCCGGCTCCGCTGCTGGGTGAAGACAATGCCAGCGTCTACGGCGAACTCCTCGGTTATGACGAGGCAAAGCTTGCCGCGCTGAAAGAACAGGGCGCCATCTGATCGGTGCCGGAGAGGAGAAAAACATGTCGAAAAAGATTCAGATTTGTGAAGTCGGTCCCCGCGACGGATTTCAGAGCATCAAGTGTGCCCAGATCCCCACAGAGCAGAAAATCGAGATCATCGAGGAGCTGCTGGCTTCCGGGGTGAAGCACATGGAGTTTACCTCCTTTGTGAGCCCCAAGGCCATCCCCCAGATGGCGGATGCCGCCGATGTCACCAGAGCTGTCCTGGCACGCCATCCGGGCGCGGATCTCTTCGCCCTGGTCCCGAATCTCCGCGGCGCGGCCAATGCCTATGAGCTGGGTCTGCGCAAAGTCTGCTATGTGGTCTCCCTCAGCGTCAGTCACAACAAGGCCAACATCAACCGCACCCACGAGCAGTCCCTGGATGCCTACAAGGAAATCCGGGCAACTTATCCCGACATGGATGTGATCGTCGATCTGGCCACCACCTTTGGCTGCCCCTTTGAGGGCAAGTATGAGGATCCCGCCGCGGTCGTCGCCTTCCTGAAGGACTATTTCGACGCGGGCATGACGGAAGTCTGCCTCTGCGACACCATCGGCATTGCCGACCCCGCCCAGGTCAAGGCCGTGATCGAAGCCGTGAAAGCCGCCTATCCTTCTCTGAAGCTCGCGGTCCACTTCCATGATACCCGCGGCCTCGGCATGGTCAACACTCTGACGGCCATGGAAGCCGGTGTGGATGAAATCCAGTCCACCCTCGGCGGTCTGGGCGGCTGCCCCTTCGCCCCCGGCGCCTCCGGCAATCTTGCCACCGAAGACGCCGTCTGGATGCTCAACGAGATGGGCTATGACACCGGCATCAGCTTTTCAAAGATTCTCGCCGCCGCGAAGCACGAGAAGGAACTGATCGAGGGCAACTACAGCGGCCATCACATCAACATTGAGAACGAGACCCCCTGCAAGGCCTGACCCCACCTTATAAATAGTTCATCCCGGGAAACAGAACACATTGTCGCTCTGCTTCCCGGGATGTTTTAAGCATTTTCCCGAGTCAGGTCCCTGACCCACTTGTATTTTCGCAGGCGGATCATCACCCAGGGGATCTTTCCCACCTCGTCCAGGCAGGTGCAGGAATAGACCGCCAGCACCGGCCAGTGGAATACAAACGCCCCCAGCAGCGCCAGCGGGATTGCGATGCCCCACATACACACCGCCAGACTGTAGAGATCAAAGACGGTATCTCCGCCGCCGTCCAGAACGCCGTTGATGGAGACGGTGTTGACACAGCGGCCGATCATGTAAAACGCCATAATGACCATCATCCCGGTGAGGTAGCCCCGGGCTTCCTCGGTCAGAATCACCATCTGCACCACCAGCGGTGTCACGGCCAGCACCAATGCCGTGGAAGCAAAGCCGATGACCCAGGAGATGTTCTTGAGCTTGATGCCGTAGGCTTTTCCCCGCTCCAGATCACCCGCCCCAAGGGCATTTCCCACCATGATGCCGGCCGCGCTGCCGATGCCGTTGCAGGCACAGCAGACTAGATCCCGCACCACGGAGGCAACCGCGTTGCCCGCCGCGGCGTCCGAGCCCATATGGCCCATGATGGCCGTATAGGACGTGAAGCCGACCCCCCAGAAGAGCGACGCGCCCAGAAGAGGAATGCACTGACGGGTGAAGTCCTGCCGCAGCTGCTTCTGCCCCTTCAGGAAGCGGTCCCACGCCGGCCGGACATATCCTTCCCCGGCGGAAATCCAGATGCACAGCCCGAGTTCGATCACGCGGGAAAGCGTCGTGGCCAGCGCCGCTCCGCGGGCATTCATGCACGGCAGGCCGAGAAGGCCGAAGATGAACACCGCGTTCAGGATGATATTTGCAATCACAGCCGAAGAACTGATCCAGGCAACCGGTGTCACATGATCGGTGAACTTCATCACCGCAAGATAGCACTGTGACACCCCGGTCAGAAGATAGGACCATCCGGCGATCCTCAGATAGGCGCTGCCGATCCCGATCAGGACCGGGTCGTGGGTGAAGGCATGCATCAGGATCCCCGGAATGAGCTCGCAGGCCAGGAAGAACAGGACGGAGATCAGCCCGCAGAAACGGAGCATGAGGTTAAAGAGCTCTTCAATGGTTTTCCGGTCGCCCTTTCCGTAATACTGTGCGCCGAGGATGGAGCCCGCCGCCGTACCGGACATGAGAAACATGTTCTGTACAAACTGGATTTGGGTCGCCAGCGACACCGCCGTCATCTCTTCCTGGGCAACACGCCCCAGCATCAGGGCGTCGAAAGCCGCCACCATGGCCAGCATCAGGCTCTGAAACGAGATGGGCAGCGCGAGGGTCCAGAGCCGTTTATAGAACATTCGGTTGTCGATGGTAGTACCTGTCATTGTTCACGTCCATCACTTATCAAGATTGTGCTTCCGGCAAGATGGGCAGATTATAGCAGACTTCCCCGGAATGAGCAACAAAAACAATCCCGGTGATTCCCTTCGAGAACTCTTTCCCGCCTTCGCTCGATACGACCTCATAACAAGGCCGCTGTGTAAGCATAAAAGGTTCGGCAGGACCCGGAAGAAAGAGCTTTTTATCTTGACAAGATCCTTCAAATAAAGTATAAAAAGATTAACCTATAGACATAGTAGGATATTGGAGGTTGATCGACCATGAAGCTTGCCTTGGCCCAGATGCAAATGTCGGAGCGCATCGAAGAAAACCTGAAGCAGACCCTGCGCCTGATTCATGAAGCGGCGGAACAGGGTGCAGACCTGATCTGCTTTCCGGAGATTCAGCTAAGTCCCTTCTTCCCGCAGTATACAGGTCTGGATGTAACCGGATATCTTCTGCAGGAAAACGACCCCGCAGTCCGGGCGGTTCAGGCAGCCTGTCGAGAGAACCGGATCTTTGCTTCCCCGAACTTCTATCTGCAGTATGGTGATCGGTGCTATGACACCAGCCTGTTCATTGATGCCAGGGGCGACATCATCGGCCGCCAGAAGATGGTCCACATTGCCCAATGCCCCTGCTTCTATGAGCAGGACTACTACGCCCCTTCAGATGAGGGCTTTCAGGTCTTCGACACACCATTCGGGCGGATCGGGATCGTCGTTTGCTTTGACCGCCATTATCCCGAGAGCATCCGCACGGAGGCACTGCGCGGTGCGGATCTCATCCTGATTCCCACCGCCAATACCACAGATGAACCCTCCGAGCTGTTCCGGTGGGAGATTAAGATTCAGGCATTCCACAGCAGCGCATTCGTCGCCATGGTCAACCGCGTGGGGCTTGAAGGTGCGATGCACTTCTCCGGAGAGTCCATCATCGCCGGTCCCTCCGGTGAGACACTTGCACTTGCCGGGAGCGAAGCGGAACTCCTGCTCTGTGAACTTGACCTGAGTGAGGCCGCCGTTCTCCGCAGCCGCAAGCCCTATACCCAGCTTCGACGCACAGCGCTGTACGAGTAATCGATTGTCCAACCAGGGTCTCAGACCTTCAATATTGCAATCTCAAAGATTACTGCCTTTTAATTCATGACCCGGGCAGATCCTTCAACCCTTCTTTGCTTGTCCAAAGCTTACCTGCTTCGGCGTCACCGGTAAATGCTGCTACAAGTTTTATGAAGCCAACACTGCAAAAGGATAACACCGTGCCGCAACAAACGCAGCTTGTTGCGGCACGGTGCTGTTTTCTTTTATTTTATCTAATGCCAATCAGATGGTATCCAGATCTCCCAGCTCGCCATTGACGGCGGCCCGGATCATCTCGGTCAGGTCGGCATACTCGCCGTGCTGCTCCTTGTATTTCCGGAACGCGGTCTGCACATAGGCCTGCCGGATGGGACCGTATTCCCCGGTCAGCGCGCAGAAGAGCTCCTTTGTATTCATCTCGGAAAGCGCTTTGTCCATGATCCTGTTCTCCTGTCTCTTTATAATGATATTGTTCTTGTCATCATCATACGCTTTCCGCGCTCTGTTTGTCAACAGAAACCGCTTCCGCTCCATCCGGAAGCAGCCCTGCTTCGTTTCTGTTGGAACGACCTCCGAAAAATTCCTTGACAAATCCCTTCCTTCGGCGCAAACTCAGGAAAAAGACAGAGGTGATTGTATGAAAAAGACAAGCTTCGGAACCTTTTTTGAGCTCGGCGGGCGCGGTGCCATGGAAGCCCTGACCCGGACCGGACTGGACTACGTCATCATCGACACCGAACACGGCTGTCTCTCAGTCGAGACGACCGCGGACATGGTCCTTGCGGCGGAAAACGGCGGTCTTCTGCCCTATGTCCGCATCGGTGACACCCGCCGGCCTTACGTGCTGAGGATGCTGGACATCGGCGCCCGCGGCCTGATCGTCCCGAACATCCGCAGCGTCGAAGAGGTGCGCCAGCTCATTGATGCCGCCAAGTTCCCGCCTCTCGGCAACCGCGGCTACTGCCCGACCCGGACCAGCGGCTGGGGCGCGGACGAGTGGGCCAAGGACGCTTTCTCCTATATGGCCGCCTGCAACGAACGCTGCAAGGTTATCCCACAGTGCGAGACCAGAGAAGCCCTGGAGCAGATTGAGGAAATCGCCGCACTGCCGGGCGTGGACGGGATCTTTGTCGGGCCCTGCGATCTCTCCATCGCCCTCGGCATCCCTCTGCAGTTCGACCATCCGATGCTGCTGGAGGCCTGTGAGCGCATTCTCGCCGCCTGCAGGGCCAACAACATTGAAGCGCTGATCTTCGCCGGGAACATGAAGGACGCAAAAAAGTGGGCCGCGAAGGGCTTTGACAGCGTGGCCTACAGTCTGGATGCCGGCGTCCTGATCAATGCCTATCAGGCGCTGATCCGGGATTTCCGCTCCGACGACTGAACACAGAATCCCCCTGTCTTCTTCCGTTTCGGGAGAATGACAGGGGTTGTTTTTCCGAAAAAGCACGGGCTCCGAGGACTTCGGAGCCCGTTTCTTGTTTCCGCGCCGGATTCAGCGCAGGAAGCCGTTGATGATCTGTTCCTCCGCCTGCTGTTCGGTGAGGCCGAGGGTCATGAGCTTAATGAGCTGATCCCCGGCGATCTTGCCGATGGCGGCTTCATGGACCAGCATCGCGTCAACGTTGTTCGCCTCCAGGGACGGGATCGCGAGGATGCGTCCGTTGTCCATGATGATGGAGTCGCATTCCGTGTGGCCGCTGCAGGCGGCGTTGCCCGTGATGCGGGCGTTGAAGGTCTGGCTGGAATCGTCCCGGGCCACCGAGCGCGACACCACGTCCGCCGTTGCGCCCGCTCCGTTGAGGTTCACCTGATACCCGCTGACCGCCGTCTGGGTCCCGTGGGTCATGAGGCGTTCCTTCACCACCAGACGCGCATCGCCCTTGAGCTCTGCCCGGGTCTCACGGTCGGTGGAGTCGACGCCCTTGATCTGCTCCATCTCCATCTCCATGGAGCTTCCCTCTTCCATGTAGACCTCGGTCACGGGGTTCAGGATTCTCTGGCCCTTTCCGTCGCCGGAGCCGTAGTGCTTTTCCACATACTTGACCTTGGCGTTTTTCCCGACATAGAAGCGGTGGATGCCGTCATGCTCGGAGTCCTGCGAGCCGCAGTTGTCGATCCCGCAGCCGGCGACGATGACGACGTCGCTGTCTTCACCCACGTAGAAGTCGTTGTAGACCGTCTCCTTAATCCCGCTCTGGGACAGAACCACGGGGATGTGGACACTCTCGTTTTTCGTCCCCGGCTTGATATGGATGTCGATGCCGCTGCCGTCCTCCTTGGAGACGATATCGATGTTCGCGGTGGTGTTTCGCCCGGCAAGCTGACTGTTGGCGCGGAAGTTATATGCCCCTTCGGGGATGGAATGGAGATCCGCGATCTCCTCGATCAGTCGTTTCTGAATCGCGTCAAGTTTGACCATGGTTTCTTCCTCCCCTCACTGCAGCCTGACGCAGGTGCCGCTCTGGCCGACGAGCTTCGGCATGATGTCGTCCGGCGTTCCGCGGTCCTGGATTGTCCCGCCCGAGAGGAGCAGAATCTCATCGGCGATGTTCAGGATCCGCTCCTGGTGGGAGATGATAACGATGGAGCTGTCTTCGATCTCCTTGCGCATCTTTTCAAAGATGCGGATCAGGTTCTGGAAGCTCCAGAGGTCGATGCCCGCTTCCGGCTCGTCAAACACCGAAAGGCGCGTATGCCTTGCAAGCAGCGTCGCGATCTCAATCCGCTTCAGCTCTCCGCCGGAGAGAGAGGAGTTGATCTCGCGGTCGATATAGTCCCTCGCGCACAGCCCTACCTCCGAGAGATAGTCGCAGGCCGCCGAGACCGAGAGATTCTTTCCGGAGGCCAGGCGCAGCAGGTCCTTCACGCGGATACCCTTGAAGCGGACCGGCTGCTGGAAGGCAAAGCTGATGCCGAGTTTGGCCCGTTCGGTGATGTCCAGCTCCGTGACATCTTTGCCGTCGAACAGGATGTTGCCCTCTGTCGGTTTTTCGATGCCCATGATCAGGCGGGCCAGGGTCGACTTGCCGCTGCCGTTGGGTCCGGTAATAACGACGAATTTTCCGTTGTCGATGGTGAGATTCAGATTCCGAAGAATCTCTTTCTGTCTGCCGTCCTCCTCGACGGCAAAGCTCAGGTTTTTGATCTCAAGCATAATTTCTGGTTTCTTACTCCTGTCTGTCTTATTATATCGCGTTCTGTTCCCGGATTTTCCGCTTCCAGCACTGGTGGCACATGGCCACATAACTGTCGTTTCCGCCGAGGAAGACCTGGTCGCCCTCGGTGATGATGCGTCCGTTTGCGTCAATGCGGGCATTCACCGTCGCCTTCCGTCCGCAGGCGCAGACGGTCTTGATCTCGGTCAGAGAATCGGCCAGCTCCATGAGGCGCTGTGCGCCGGGGAAGAAGTGGGTCAGGAAGTCGGTCCGGAGGCCGAAGCAGAGGACCGGCAGATCCTCCTCATCCACCAGGGTGCGCAGATCGTCGATCTGCTCCGGGGTGAAAAACTGTGCCTCATCCGCGATGATGACGTCGTGCCGCCCGGCCTCGTGGTAGGCATCTATGATGCTCTGCTCCGGCGTGATGATCCGGGCATGGGCTTCCAGGCCGATCCGGCTTCGGATCAGGTCCGCGCCGTCCCGGGTATCGATGCTGGGCTTGATGAGCCAGACGGTCATGCCCAGCTCTTCATAGTTGAACTTGGTGATCAGGGCCTGGGCGGATTTGGAGGAACCCATGGCGCCGTATTTGAAATACAGTTTTGCCATCTCTGTGCTTCTCCTCTCACTGCTCCAGGTGCGCGCGGACCCGCTCCATGATCATGTCCAGCGCCACAAGATTGTGGCCGCCCTCCGGGATGATGATGTCCGCCCGGCGCTTCGACGGTTCCACAAACTGCTCGTGCATGGGCTTCACCGTGGTAAGATACTGGTTCACCACGCTGTCGAGGCTGCGGCCGCGGTCCCGGACATCCCGGACAATGCGCCGCAGAATCCGCACATCCGCATCCGCGTCCACGAAGAGCTTGATGTCCATCTCGTCGCAGAGCTCAGGGCTGGCAAAAATCAGGATTCCCTCCACCAGAATCACCTTGGCCGGGTAGATCTGTCTGGTCTGATCCAGGCGGTCATGGATGGCATAGTCGTAGAGCGGCATCTGAATGGGCTTTCCGGCCTTCAGGGTCCGCAGGTCCTTCAGGAACAGCTCCGTGTCGAAGGCATCCGGGTGGTCGTAGTTGATCTTCGCGCGCTCTTCAAAGGGGATATTATGCCGCGCCTTATAATAATTGTCGTAAGAAATCATGCAGACATCCTTGCCGAAACGCTGCATCAGCCGACGGGTGATCGTCGTTTTACCGCTGCCGGTGCCGCCGGCGATGCCGATGACCATGACTTTATGCATCACGTACCCTCCGTACTCTTTTTTCGCCCTATCATACCATAGAACGCCGCTGCTTTCAATCGTAATTCAGTTACTCGCACCGCAGAATCCTCTTGTATGACATCACAGAAGTGTGTATAATTGTCAGCATCAATATTATACCAATTTCAGGATGGTCTGTATGAAGACGTATACACCCCGCCCCCGGGAATGGGCTCAGGAACAGATCGAGGCCTACATTCTGGAGCACGGCCTCACGGCAGATGACCTTCTTCCGCCGGAGAGAGAGATGTGTCGGATGTGGAATCTGAATCGCTGCACCCTTCGCAGCGCCATCGCTGCCCTGGAGGTTTCCGGAAGATTATATGCCGTTCAAGGGAGCGGTACCCGCGTGGCTCCTCGTTTTCGCCGTACCCTTCAGGATCTGCAGAGCTTCACCGAATATGCCGCCGAAAACAGGTTCCGGGCGGAAACCCGTCTGCTCTCTTTTTCAAGCGTTGAATGTGACAAGACGCTTTCAAGGCGTTTTCACAGGCTGCTGGGCGACAAACTTTACCGAATCTCCCGTCTGCGCATGCTGGAGCAGATGCCGCTCATGATAGAAACCGCGTATATTCCGCATGCGCTTGCCCCCAGACTTGAAGAACAGGATCTGGTGACGGATTCTCTCTTCCGCATTCTGAAAACCAATTATGGTCTCCGGCTTGATCATGGAGTCGAAAAGGCCGGAATCACCCTCGTCTCAGAAGAAGAGGCAAGATACCTGCAGCTTTCAGCGGGCGATGCCGCCTTCTGGATTGAGAGCAGAACGGAAGCCCCGGACGGCACTGTCATCGAATACTGCCGCACCGTTGGGCGCGCTGACCGCATTGAGATGGTCAGTACGCTCCACTGGTCCGCTCCAAAGGAGACCCGGATATGAGTGAACTCAACTACCGTTCCCCGCTCTATATCCAGCTGCGGGAAGTCATCCGCAGCAAGATCGAAGACGGCGAATATCAGCCCGGAACCGCCATTCCGTCTGAGAACCAGCTTGCAGAGGCATATGGGCTGAACCGCCTGTCGGTCCGAAGTGCTGTGGAAGCGCTGGAAAATGAAGGTCTGCTGAAAAGTGTTCAGGGAAAAGGCGTCTTTGTTCAGGGTTCAAAAACGCAGCGGGATCTGGAAACCCTCGGTGGATACCGCCATACCATGCAGGAGCGCGGGAGAGATGCCTCAACCAAAGTTCTGATCAAAGCCGTCCGGCCTGCCGGTCCTCTATATGCGCGCCTGCTTCAGATTTCTCCGGAGGACCCGGTCTGGTTCATCCGCCGTATCGATTCCAGTGAAGGAGAGCCGGTCGCGCTGGAGGAGATTTATATTCCCCATGCCCTTTGCCCCGGACTGGAGGACATCGACATCGGCCTTTTTTCTCTTTACGATGCTCTGCAGTGGAGCGGTATTCACCTCAGTGTCGGTCAGCAGACACTGCGCATCACCAGGCTGGAGCCGGCAATGGCCAGACTGATCGATCTCTCTCCCCGGCAGGCTGTCATGGAATTCAGCTATTCTGTTCAGGACACACTGGGCCGGACGGTTGAATTCTCCCGCAGCTACATCCGAGGCGATAAAACCGAGTTCTACGTTCACTATTCAAATTCTCAATTGGTATAATTTATCAAGTTATTCATCTGTTTTTTAAATCTGCCTCCGCTCAAAATCGGAGGCAGATTCTTTTTCTGTTTTGAATTATATGAATTTTAATTCGCTCTTTCCCGTTTGTTTTTTACTTTTTGCCGATTTTTCTATTGTAATTGGTATTAGTTTATAATATACTTGTATATATCATTGAGAGTTCTTCATGAGGAGTGAGGCTGTTTTGTCAGATTCCATTGTTTCGATTCAGCATGTGGACAAATGGTATGGAAACAACCATGTCGTCAAAGACATGAACCTTGAAATACGAGAGGGAGAGTTTTTGACCCTGCTAGGTCCCTCCGGCTGCGGCAAAACAACCACACTGCGCATGATTGCCGGCTTCGAGGACGCAAGCAGCGGCATCATTGAGGTGCAGGGCGAGCGGGTGGAAGAGAAAGAGCCTTATCAGCGGGATGTCAACACGGTTTTTCAGAACTATTCTCTCTTTCCGCACATGAGCGTCTATGACAATGTCGCCTACGGTCCCTCCATCAAGAAAGTCCCGAAGGATGAAATCCGCAGGCGGGTGGAAGAGATGCTTGCCCTGGTCCAGATGTCTGGTTATGAAAAGCGCAAGCCCGATGCCCTCTCAGGCGGCCAGAAGCAGCGCGTCGCCATTGCCCGTGCCCTGATCAACAACCCCCGCGTCCTTCTTCTGGACGAGCCCCTCGGTGCGCTGGATCTGAAGCTTCGCAAGCAGATGCAGATCGAGCTGAAACGGCTGCAGAAGAAACTGGGGATCACGTTCGTCTATGTTACGCACGACCAGGAAGAGGCCATGACCATGTCGGACCGCATTGCCGTCATGCGGGACGGGATTATTCTTCAGATTGACAGCCCGCTGGAAATCTATGATCACCCCAATTGCCGTTTTGTCGCCGACTTCATCGGCGAGTCCAACATTCTTGACGGCAAGGTTCATTCCATTTCCGGAAACCTCATGCAGGTGGAAACTCCATGCGGTATCATCAAGACCTGCGGAGAGGGCTTCACTGTCGGCGAAACAATCTGTGTCTCCATCCGGCCGGAATACCTCTCTGTGACTCATGAGCCGAAAGACGGATTTACCGTCCGGGCCAGAGTGAAGGACTTTATTTATATGGGCACGGTCATCAAGACCAGCCTGGATCTTGACAACGGGCAGGAGCTGAAGTTCTCCCGGTTTGAAACCGATCCCGATCTTCATGAAGGCGATGAGCGCTATCTGTACTGGGATCCTGCAAAATCCGTTCCGATTCATCTGGAGGCATCGGAGGTGCAGGCATGAGTCGGGGCACGAAAAAAGCTTCTCACAGCCGCCTGCCGATGATCGCACAGGCCGGTCCGGTCTCTCTCTGGATGATCCTCTTTGTGACCATTCCCATGCTGTTTATCATCTTCATCAGCTTTATGACACGCGGGACCTTCGGCGGTGTGGAGTATACGCCGACGCTCACGTCCTATAAGACGCTGGCGGATGTGATCTACCTCAATGTCATCCTTAAAAGTCTGCGGGTTGCCGTCGTCACGACGGTCGTCTGCCTGCTCCTGGGCTATCCCTTCGCCTACTACATTGCGAGAAAGCCCGCCGATGTCGCATCCCGGCTCATCATGCTGCTGATGATTCCTCTCTGGACCAATTCCCTGATGCGTCTCAACGCCTGGATGCTGCTCTTCCAGACCAACGGTCCGGTGAACAAGGCGCTGCTGGCACTCGGCCTGGTGGAAAAGCCGGTCATGTTTCTCTATACGGACGGGTTGGTTCTCCTTGGGTTGATCACGAATTTTCTCCCCTTTGCCGTTCTGCCCATGTACTCTTCCATTGAGAAACTGCAGAACGCCATGCTGGAGGCTTCCGCAGATCTCGGGGCAAAGCCCTCGACGACCTTCCTGCGGGTCACGCTGCCCCTGACCTTTCCGGGGATTTTCTCCGCCGTTATTCTGACTTTTATTCCCGCGCTGGGCACCTATACCATCACGGATATGCTGGGCGGGGGGAAAGTGCTGTACATCGGAAACATCATCAAAAACCAGTTCGGCACCATTCGCAACTGGCCCCTCGGCGCGGCACTGAGCGTGCTGCTTCTGCTGATTACGGCATTGCTGATTTTCATTTACTCCCGCTTCGCCAGTATCGAAGACATGGAGGTGATGTGAGATGCGGCAGCAGAATCCGAATCGAAAAATCCTGCGAGAAAAGCGCAGCCGTTTTTGGAGCAGCTTCTATGCGGCGATCATCTATGCTCTGTTTTACATTCCCGTGCTGGTCATGATCCAGTTCTCCTTTAACGACGCCAAGCGCAACTACTCCTGGGAAGGCTTCACCACAGCCTGGTACGGAAAGCTCTTTTCCTTTCGCAACCACGATCTCTGGGAAGCGCTGATCTACTCGCTCGTCATTGCCGTTGTCGCCACGGTAATCAGTGTGGTGATCGGAGTTCTGGGCGGCATAGGACTGAAGAAGTTCCACTTCCGCGGGAAAAAGTTTATTAATCTCATGCTCTATGTCCCGATTGTTGTTCCTGAGATCGTCCTCGCTGTCTCCATGCTGATCATCTTCATGACCATCGGAATCAAGCTCGGAATGGGGACCATTGTCATCGGCCACTGTACCTTCTGCATTCCTTACGCAGTCGTCACCATCAAGGGCCGCATCAGCGGCGATAACGACACCCTGCAGGAGGCCTCGATGGATCTGGGGGCAAACCGGGTGCAGACCTTCTGGCGTGTCACGATTCCCAGCATCATGCCGGGCATCATGTCTGCAGCTTTTCTGAGCTTTACGCTCTCCATCGACGATGTCATCATGTCCAACATGCTGGCAAGTGCACGGCAGTCGACCCTGCCGGTCCTGATTCTCTCCGTAAACCGCACCGGCATTACCCCGGACATCAATGCGCTGACCACGATGATGGTTCTGATCATGGTGTTCGGCATGCTGGTCATGAATTTCATCCAGCGCCGCATTGCCGCAAAGGAGGCCAGAGAAATTGCTGAATCTGAAAAACGTATTTCCGCCATGTCCAGTCATGGCTGAAAGATATAAAATAAGGAGGAAATCAAAATGAAAAAAGCGCTGTCCCTTCTCATCGCGTTCGTCATGCTCTTCAGTCTGGGCATCACTGCCAATGCCGCAGAGCGCAAGGAGCTCAACATCTTCATGTGGAGCGACTACATTTCCGACGATCTGATCGCGAACTTTGAAGACGAGTTCGGTGTCAGAGTCAACCTGAGCTACATGAACGACAACGCAGATTCCATCACGAAGCTCACCGCCGGCGCCGGCAGCGAGTATGACCTGATCATGACCTGCGACGCATACATGGAGTCTCTGATTGCCGGCGGCTATCTGGAGGAGCTGGATCTCAGCCAGATCCCCAATTCCGAAAACATCAACAAGGCCTACTGGTCCGAGCAGAACCAGAAGTACTGCGTGCCTTATCTGATGAACTACATCTATGTAGTCTATGACACCGAGCGCTGCCCCATCGAGATCACCTGCTACAACGACCTGATCCGCCCGGAGATGAAGGGCCAGATCGGCTCCGTGGACGGGGCCCGCAACCTCTTCCCTATTGCTCTGATCGCCCTCGGCTATGACCCCAACTCCCGTGATGAAAACGAAATCAAGGAAGCCTACGAGTGGCTCGTGAAGTACAACGAGAACGTGGTCGCCTACGGCTCCACCGAGACCAACATCGTCAGCGGCGCCATCTCTTGCATGTTCACCTATGACGGCAACACCGCCGAAGCCATGGCGCAGCTGGGCGAGGACAACACTCTGGTCGTGGCTCCCTTCACCAGTGATCCGGTACAGCTCGGCTTTGACCTGTATGTCATCCCGAAGGGTGCCCAGCACATGGATCTGGCTTATCAGTTCCTCAACTACATCTGCGACCCCGAAGTCATGGCCGCAAACCTGGTTGACAATCCCTACTCCTGCCCGAACGATGCCGCGGTTGCCGCTGCCTCCGAGGAGTACCGCAACGGTCCGGCTTTCGACTTTGACTACAAGACCAACATCTTCTTCCAGGAAGATGTCGGCGATGCCATCACCATCTACGACCAGTACTATCAGATGCTGAAGGTCGGCTGATCGGACCGGAGGAGGAAAACCCTTGCTTAAGTTCGACGAACAAAAGCAAATAGACAGTGTGCGCGGGGCTCTTGCCCTGCGCACACAGATTGAACAGATCGTCGACACGGTCTGGCATGACGGGCTTACCAATCTCTGCTGGCTCGGCATCGGCGGTACCTGGGCGAGCTGCCTGCAGGCACACTGCCATATGAAAGAGCGCAGCGCACTTGATGTTTTTGTATCCAACGCGGCGGAATACTGCGCCGCAGGCGACCGCAGGATCGGTCCCGGTACACTGGTCATCATCTCTTCCGTCACCGGCACCACTGTGGAAATCGTAGAGGCTGTGAAGAAGGTTCGGGAAGCCGGTGCCCGCGTGCTCGGGTTTATTGACAAGCCGGAAGTCCCTCTGGCTTCATCTGTGGACTTCTGTATCAGCTATCCGGCAAACGAACAGCTGAAGTTTTTCATGGCGGCCGACCGCATTCTCTGGCATGAGGGTGTTATGCCGGAGTATGAAGCCATGTATAAGCAATTTGACGCGGCCCTTCCCGAGGCGCTGGTTGAAGTGGAAAAAGCCGCGGACACGTTCGGTGAAGATTTCGCCCGGCGGCACAGAGACGACGCACTCCATTACTTTGTCGGTGCCGGGAGCCTCTACGGTGCAACGTATTCCTACGCCATGTGCTACTGGGAAGAGATGCACTGGATCCGCACCAAGTCGATCCACTCCGCGGAGTTTTTCCATGGCATGCTGGAGATTATCGAGGAGGATACGCCCGTTACCCTGTTCATCGGGGAAGATGCTCAGCGCAGTCTGGGGGAGCGGGTCGCCCGTTTTCTGTCGAAAGTCTGTCAGAACTACACCGTCATCGACACGCAGGAGTATGCACTTCCCGGTATTGACGATGCGTTTCGGCCTGTGGTATGCCACCTGGTCATGCACGCCGTAACCAATCGCATCGACGCCCACCTGGAGGCGCTCTCCGGCCACGACATGAAGCTCCGCCGGTATTACCGGAAGATGGACTATTGAAAACAAACGCAGGGAAGGTCCGAGGCCTTCCCTGTTTCATCAAGCAACGGAATGTTATGAAATACGGACTATTTACCTGCCCCTATCAGCGGCTTTCGCTGGAAAGGGCCTTTTCAGATGCCAGCATTCTGGGTTACGATTACATTGAACTATGGGGCAGCAGACCGCACGCCTATGCGCCGGATCTCCTCGCCGGGGATCTGGAGGCCGTCCTGCGGCTGATCGATCGCTTTGAGATGCCGGTGGAGATTTATACCCCGGAGCACAACGCCTATCCTTTCAATTATATGGCCGGGTCAGAGCGCCAGTGGGAAGATGCGATGGACTATCTGTCGGCTGCGCTGCGCTGCGGCAAGGCCCTCGGAGCGGAATACACCCTGATCTCCGTCGGGCACAGCGGTTTCGCTTCCTCGGAGGAAAAACGGTCCCGACTGCTGAAAAGTCTGACCCGTCTTTCCCGTGAGGCTGAACGTCTGGATCACCGCATTGTCGTCGAACCCTTGACCCCGATGGAGTCAGACTTCTGCAACCGTTCCGAAGAACTGTCAGAGCTTCTGGATCTGGTCAATTCTCCCGCAGTGCGGGGAATGTGCGATGTGGTTGTTCCGTTTGTGCAGGGCCGCAGTCCCGCGGCCGAAGTGCGTCTGCTCGGGCAGAGGATGGCCCATCTCCACCTGACAGACAGCGACGGCATCACAGAAAACCATCTTCTTCCCGGTGACGGGTGCATGGATCTTCACGGGCTTCTGGAAGAGCTGAGTGCCTGCGGCTACGATGGGCGGGCCACCCTCGAACTCGTGACCCATTACATAGACACGCCTTCCGAAGCCGCGGCAGCTGCCATTCGGAGGATCAGGGAGATGACAGAATCATGAAAATCGCCTGTATCGGTGACAACTGCATCGACTACTATGAGGAAAGCGGCCTGGCATTTCCGGGCGGAAACCCGGTAAATGTCGCCGTCTATGCCCGCAGTCTGGGCGCACAGACAGCTTATCTCGGCGCGGTCGGAACAGACCCTTACGGAGACCTGCTGCTCCGCAGGCTCTCGGAAGAGGGTGTCGACGTCTCGCATGTGCAGCGGCTGCCCGGTGCCACCGCACTCTGCCATGTCTCGCATGTAAACGGAGACCGGGTTCTCGGTGACTACGACGAAGGCGTCATGGCGGAATTCTCTCTTCTTCCGGAGGATTTTCGTTTCCTTGGAGCGTGTGACCTGGCTGTGACCGGCCTCTGGGGACATGCGGAACACAGCCTGGAAGCCATCCGCGCTATGGGCATTCCCGTTGCCTTCGACGGCGCAGAGCGCCCGTTTGACCCCGCGGGTCGGATCGCCCTCCCACATACAGACATTGCTTTTTTCTCGGATGATGCGCTGGATGACAGCAGCCTGAAAGAAAAGATCCTGGCTGTGTCTGCCGCCGGGCCGAAGCTGGTAATCGCCACCCGCGGTGCACAGGGGAGTCTGGCCTATGACGGACGGTGCTTCGTTTCCTGCGCCCCCGCTCCCTGCGCCCTGATCGACACCATGGGAGCAGGCGACAGCTTTATTGCCGGCTTCCTGGTCAGCTGGCTCTCCGGGAACGCTTTGCCGGAGTGTATGCAGGCAGGCGCGGAAAAAGCCGCCGTCACCATCGGCCACAAAGGCGCCTGGTAACAGGCGCATGAGAATGCCGGAATTACTCGCCGGATCAAAAAACGGAGTCTCCTGAAACACTCAGGAAACTCCGTCTTTTTTATTCTAACGGGATGCGTTCCCGTCAATCGGTGAGATCAAACGCCTCAATGCCGAGCTGATCGGCATAGGATTGAATCACGGCATAGGTTCCGGCCGTATAGGCGGCATAGTTTTCCTCGCTGTAGACGTAGTCCTCCGCGTCCGCGTCCAGCGTGAGCATCTGCTCGTGATAGGCGGTGATGGGGACAAAATGACCGATGTCATCTTCCAGACCCTTGGTGTATGCCAGGAAATAGGGCACCTGCAGCTTGTTGACCGTGACGGTCTCTCCTTCGGCATTCACGGTAAAGATATTGTTTTCACTGTCAATGGCATATTCGGTTTCGATGTTGGGGAAGTACTCGGAGACCAGATCCACATAGAGGCCGACAAATTCATTGCTGTTGTCCCGGATGTGCAGATCCTTCTCATATCCCCAGAACTTACGGGCGTAGCCGCCGTCCAGCTTGGTGTCAAAGTTATAGACGGTGACATGATTTCGGACGGCATAGTCGTTGATGATCTTGATCACCGCCCGTGTATTTCCGCACCAGCTGCCGCCCAGGAGGATCAGATAGGAGCCGTCCTGCTCCAGCAGCCACGTCAGCTGCCTATAGGTAACCGGCTGAATATTAATCTGTTCGTCCGGTGCGAAGATCTCCTGCTCCGCTTTCTCATTATAGGCAAGCCGGATATAATCCGCACTGCTGAAGCGGCTGAGCTTCGTTTCGGAAGCTGCGTCAAATACGCTTTCCCGGAGAATGGCCTTGTATTCGTCAACGGCCTCCGCGTTCTCGACATTGTCCGTGACAAAGTCGTCCCGCACCTTCATAAGTTCAAGGCCCGCCACGATGGGAGCGGGATTGCCGTCGGCATCGGTGTTGTCCCTGTTGTACAGGAAGAGGAAGGGGACCTGAACCTTGGGGACTGTGACCTCCTCACCGTCAGAATCGGTGTAGGTGACCGCGGACTCGGTATCCACCCGATACTCCACAAAGTCGTTGAGGTTTACAAGATAATTTGTCACCAGCTCGCCATACAGGTAATTGTAGAGACTGCCGGGAAGCACAGTGCCCTCTGAGCTTGCGCCGTTGGTTTCGCGAATGTGGGAGGCGCGGTTTGTCCCGTCGAGACGGAAGTCCAGATTGTAAATGGTATCAATGCCGTATTCCTTCGCGACCTGGTCGATGTAGCCGATGACCGGCGTGGTGTTGCCGCACCAGCTGCCGCCCAGAAGCAGAAGGTAGTTTCCCTCCTGCCGGAAGAGATAAATCGCTTCCTCCAGCGTCAGGGCGCTGAATACGGAATCCGGATCCTCGAGATAGGCATAATCACTGTTGTAATAGGCTTTCTGGAGGTTCTGGGTTTCTTCGGAGGATGTCAGCGCCGTATCGGCCCACGCGGGCAGCGCAAGCGAGAGCAATAGCACAAGAACGGTGAGGACAGACATTAAACGTTTCATAATATATAACTCCTTTAAGGTAATCAAATTGTTGGATAAACCGGCCGGATCAGGCAGGGCAGAGCTCCGGCACAGCGGCCGCCGCAGGCTGCGGCGCGGCCGGCTCCTGAGCCTGCCGCTCAGCATCCGGACCGTACTTTGCGCGGGCCGCCTCAAGATCGGGATAGTTTTTCAGAAGAGGGATATCCTCTTCCGTCAGGAATGTGTCGAAAGCCTCCTCGGCGCTTTGAAGCTTTTCCCGGATGAGCTCTTCCGGCTCTTTGTCCCGGATTGAGATGTACATATCCCGGATGGCGAGCTTGACATACTCAAGTTTTGCTTCTTTCAGGGCCTGAAGGTTCGGGATCTTCCTTTCCAGATGGAAATCCGGATCCGCGGCGGCCAAAGCCGCATCCGCAGCCTCAAGCAGCGCACGGCTCTCTTCGTCATAGCGGACTTCACCCAGCGCGTCGATGGCCTGCGTGATCTGCTCCTCGGCATAATGAGCTGAAGCGAGGGAGAGCCCTCCGAAAATCCCGCCCAATACCAGCAGGATCAGAAAAAGGGCTGTTTTTTTCATGCGATCTGCTCCTTTCCTGTTCTGCCGGTTTCGGCGGTAAAAACCGTGTCGTCCAGCAGTCCGTTTTTCCGCGCCACAGCCGCGGCGGCGATGGAGGCGCTGGAAACGTTATCCAGCGTGCGGATCATATCCGAGATGGTGTTGATGGGAATCATCAGAACCACCGCCCCTACCGGAAGACCGATGGCACTGAAGAGCGCAATTGCCGAGACCACCGCAATTCCGGGAACCCCCGCGCTGCCGATGGAAAGGAAAAAGGCCGTGACCGCCAGGGTAAGATAGTCCCCTGCACTCCAGGAAAGCCCGGCTGCATGAACATAGAACAGGGCCAGCAGAACCGGCCATACGCAGGTGCAGCCCGGCATCCCGATGGTGGTGCCGAGAGAAGCGGTAAAATCCGCAACTTCTTCGGAAACGCCTACCTCGTCCTTCAGGCAGCGCACCGTTACCGGGAGCGTCCCGACGCTGGACTGGGTACTGAACGCGGTCATCTGCGCCGGGAAGATCTTGCGGAAGAAGCGCAGCGGCGAAAGCTTTGCCGCACCCCAAATGATAAGCCCGCCCAGAAGGTATGTATGTACCAGGCAGACGGCATAGATCACCACCGTCAGCAGCAGAAGCTGAAGCATGGACTCTCTGCTCTCCAGAAGTCTGCTGGCCGCTCCGGCGATGAGGCACAGCACCGCATAGGGGGTGAGATCAATGACGACTTCAAGGATTTTGAAGACGATTTTTCGTGCCGCGTCAATCAGCCGCGAGAAAGGCCGGACAAGCTCCTCGCCTTCCTTCTCCGCAATCGCGAGATAAGCCGCCGCGACCGCCACGCCGGTTATAATCAGAGCCGGGACATTGTTGTTTGCAAAATCTCCGACGACGTTCTCGGGAAGGAGATTTTCCAGTACCTGGTGAAAAGGCTGTGTCAATCCGGCATAGGCACTGACGGTACTCTCATCCAGCGTATCAAGCTCGCGGAAAAGGGCTGTCGCGTCGCTGCCGATGTTCAGGACCTGACCGGCCAGCAGACTCAGCAGAATTGCGAGCGCGGCCTGAAGCAGCAGCCAGAAAACCGACCGAAGTCCGAGACTTCCGGCATTGGCACGCCCTCTCAGACTGATGATGCCTGACACGATGGAGAGGAAAATAACCGGAGATACCAGAAGCTTCAGGAGCCTGATGTAAAGATTTCCGAGGAAATCGACCCAGAGCAGCCATGCGTTTCCTTCCGAGGCAAACAGAACACCGATTCCTGCCCCCAGCACCAGCGCGAGGAGAATGACAAGGGACCAGTTCATCCGGTCTTCCAGAACCCGAAGCAGAACAAACGCAAGCAGAGTGACGTCCAGGGCCAGAAACGGCATCCAGCGTACGGACAGCAGTATTTGCATGACAAATTCTTCTTTCTTTTGATTGACCTGTGGTCAGAATGAAGTCTGTGCGGAAAAAATAAGAACCGGACGACATCGGTCCGTTTTCCAGCGTCGAATCAGAAAGATCATTGCTTAAACCTCCAATGGAAGGGGTATTGTCCCATAAAAAAGCGGGGAGCCCATCGAGCTCCCCGCCTGAACATCGGAAGGAAACATCACCTGGGCATGCCAAATCGCACACGCATCTCACAGCGTGCGGCACAACACAGGATGGACTTGGAATCTGTGCGTTTCATGGATGTCTCCTCAAATTTCTTATTTCCCTATCGGGTAAGTATGTTTATATCACGTTCCGCATGATCTGTCAAGAGGGAAAAAAGGTGCTCCCATTTCTCTTATAACCCATTGACGTAATATGTTAATTTGTTTATACTGCATTTACAGTGCTTCATAAAGAAGCGAGAATCTTGTGCACAGCAAACAATCCACAAACGAGGAGGCATGTGTTCTATGAAGGTCGTCATCACAGGCTTTTTCCCGGACGCAGCAAAAGACAGAATCCTTGAAAGTTTTCCAAGTGCATGGACTGTCAGAATTGTTATGCCGGATGAGGCTGAGCAGGAATTGACCGATGCAGACGTATTGATTCCTGAGCACATCCTTATTAACGATGAAATTCTTCAAAAAGCGCCGAAGCTGAAGTTGGTACAGACAGGCGCCGGATATGACAATGTTGATTTGTGCGCCTGCACCATGCATGGTGTCCAAGTATGCAACGCGGCGGGTGTAAATGCAAATGCCGTAGCTGAACATGTCATGGCGTTCATTCTCTGCTGGTACAAGAACATTGTAAAACTTGACCGGTTTTTAAAGATGGACTCCGATGAAGGCGGGTTAAGCTATTGCGGAGCCGAACTGACGGAAAAAACAATCGGCCTTGTCGGATTCGGACATGTCGGCAAAAAAGTGGCAGAATACTGTAATGCCTTTCATATGAACGTGCTGGTATGCAGCCGCAAGCCAACTGGCGCTGCGGGAATAGAACAGAGAGACCTGGACAGTCTGGTGCGTGACAGCGATATTGTCAGCCTGCATGTTTCTCTGAATGAAAGTACACGGCACATGATAAACGCCGATGTGCTTGCCAAAATGAAAGCCGACGCTGTCCTGATCAACACCTCAAGAGGCGGCGTCATTGATGAGCCGCAGCTCCTTCATGCATTGGAGAAGGGCCTGATCGGCGGCGCCTGTCTGGACGTTTTTGAGGATGAACCTTTACGCCCCGATCACCCGTTCCGCAGTCTCGAAAATGTGATCTTAACGCCGCATACTGCAGGTCTTCCCGATGGAGTGAAGTATCACAGAAAACGCTATGAATTTTTTGTAAGAAATATCGAACGGGTAATGAACAACGAAATTCCGGATTGCAGGCTTAATCATCTGATGAGATAGAAAAGCTTCGTGCTCCGTGAACCACCTGGCACAGTTTTCTTCAAACTCCGCAAAACAGTCCGGATAGTGGTCATAGTCAAACCGGTCCAGATAGGGATGGGCGGAGGCGATCATTGTGACAAAATCCATACGCTTACTCCTGCCCGGTTCACGCAAGAATGGTGTCGATCTCCTGCAGTTCCTCCGCGGAAAAGTCCGCGAACTGCAGCGCTTTGATGTTCTCGCGGATCTGCTCCGGCCGGCTGGCGCCGATCAGCGCCGAGGTCACTCTCCCGTCCCGCAGCACCCACTGCAAGGCCATCTGCGCCAGGCTCTCCCCGCGCTTTGCTGCCAGTTCGTTGAGTTTCACCACCCTCGTGATCTTCTCTTCCGTGATCATGTCAGGCTTCAGATAGCGTGGATCGTGGGCGGCTCTGGAATCCGCCGGGATGCCGTGGATGTACTTGTCGGTCAGCAG
>CADAPN010000013.1 GCA_902789835.1 Oscillospiraceae bacterium | reverse complement strand
CTTCAGTTTTCGATTACAATCAGCCCGTCACCGTAGACCGGAAGTACTTCAATATGTACATTCATGCCTGCCGAAGCCTTTTGTGCGCTGTCCAAAGCAAGCTCAGGCAGGTTGTTCTCCTGACTAAGATGGGCAAGAAGAAAATGCCTTGTTCCTCTATCCGCAAATCTTGAGACAGCTTCCGCGCATTGGTCATTGGATAAGTGCCCTTGTTCAGACAAGATTCTCTTTTTCAGGAACACCGGATATCTGCCATAGCGAAGCATTTCTTCATCATGGTTCGATTCAATGACGATGCAGTCGGAGCCGGACAACAACTCCATCGTAGCATCGGGGATGATTCCTAAATCCGTGATATATCCGAGGCACGTATTCTCTGTTTCGATCTTGAATCCGACACTTCCGGGGCAGTCATGAGATGTGCGGATTGCCGTAATCCACAGTCCGCTCATAATCTCTGTGCGCATGGCGTATGCGAGCGGCATGGCTCTTTCCAGCATCAGAGTGTCTTTGGATGTCTGGCTCATATAAACCGGAGCCTCAATCCTTTTCAGGCATACGTCCATGCCTTTGACATGGTCAGAATGTGTATGGGTAATGAGAACTGCATCTATATCGCTCCATGAATACTCATGGGCTGCCAGAGCAGTGCCTATCATCTTTGCAGTTACTCCAAGGTCAATGACGATTTTCCTGCCGTCAATGTCCACCAGCATGCTGTTTCCTGTAGAACCGCTGGCAATGGGGAGTATCTTCAGCATGCGCTATGTGTCAATCCTTTCTCTCTGGATTCTACGCTGAAGTATTCGTTCTTGCATCTGTTCGACTATGCGAGCTGGAAAAGTTTCCCAATTGGGTTCCTTTCCGGCCTTTTTATCAGAATACATCAGTCCAGGCATCATATTATGCCTCGTTTCCGGGATTCATATCAAGTTTTCCGGCATACCATCCGGAGACACCGTTTCTTTTTGCGAGTACGCCCCTGCTTGTCCGTTCCACGATATGGAGAACATCTCCGGCTTGGACAGGCAGAATATAGTCTGTCGAATCATTACATCCTGTTATTTCATCTTCACTGAAAAGATACTTTGTCAGGATGTCCATCTCATATCCCGTACGCACATGCCGGCAATGCGAAAACTCTTCTCCCCGTTCGAGCACCTGCACTTCGCTGTCACCCCAGCGGATGTAATAGGAATGAGAGCCTTCCTTCTGATTCTCGAGCGCTATCGCAGTCGGAAACGGATCATACGCAACAAAGGAAAAGTCTTCGCTGTTGATGTCCGGAATCATGAGGCAGTTAAGCTGTCCGTCATCTTTCAGGCTGCAGCCGCCGTCAATGCTGATGATTTTCCTTTCCCTGTCGATAATCGGGTTTGCGCAGACCCGGTCTTCCCCATAAAGCATAACCGGCCAGTGTCCGACAATCAGCCACCGGTCAAAACTGCGATCCGTTTTCAGAAGAGCATCTACCTTGTCCAGTTCGCTATGAGTGTGTTCAGACAGAGGTTTTCCCGGAGTCATTCCGGCATGAGCAAAGACAAAAGGTCCTGCGTCTATCGCATGCGGGATCTTTCCGAGGAACTCCCAGATGTCCGGGTAAACCTTATAGAACAGATCTTTTAACGGTCTAAAGTCAGTCAGTGTCATCGGATCCACGCCTTGGTCCACGCAAAGATCCCAAAGCAGACTTTTCTTCCGATGCTGGATGTATTTCACGGCATGATCATTGGCAATGTCAGGATAATCAGGCTGATACATTTCTGCCCAGTCATCGCAGTTGCCGCAGATCACATGAACGTTTTCCTTCTCCGCCATCCCCATAATGACACGCAGGGTTTTCAGGCTTTCCGGTCCCTTCTCGAGAAAGTCTCCATCAATAATAAGAATATCGTCATCCGAGAATTGAGCCAGTTTCAATACGCCTTCGAAATATGGAATGTTCGCGTGAATATCAGAAATAACCAGGATTCTTCTTCCTGGCTCAATATTCAGATTCTGTATACGTGCTTTCCTTGGGATAGGTTTGTACTTTCGCGAAGGATCTTCGATTACTTTACTTTTCATGAACTGAACCTACTTTTATACTATTCCTATTATATATTATATTATTCCCTTTTGTGCAGTTCAACTGAAATTTGTAATCTGAACGGGTAAAGACCGGGAGTCCTCCCAGCCTCCTCAAATAGGCCTCAACACATCTGATTTATTTCATCATTGGTTTACGCAGATCCATACGCCTAAGCACAACGGTGTCAGTCGGAATTATATAATCTAACCCAGTTGTCAGTCTCTATGCCATTATTCCTCTTCTTCGTCATCCGCATCATCATCGTCGAACTCGCCAATAAGTTCGTCAATCATACGGCTGGCAATGGAAAAGTACAGTGCATATTCAGAATTCTCAATGGCATCATCAATGTCATCAAATTCAGTAATTGTACCGAGATCCTGTTCTTCCCCCGTCTCGTTCCACTTCTCCATGGTGTCGATACGGCTGAACTTACCCACACATGCATCACGGTCACCAACTGAGGCTACTTCCTCGGCAACTATGAAGATCGGATCCTGTCCGTCAACGACAAGCTCAACCTCAGCAATATAGGCCTCGTCCATCGGACCGATGCGGAAGCATTGCGCATGTTCGCTCTGAATATAAGTAGTCATAAAAAGATCCTCCTTGTATTATAGTTCAAAGATTTATGGATTCTATTTCAAATCATATCACAGACCCTGTACAAAATATTTCCCTCGATCAAAGAATCATCCTTGATTGAGGGAAATATTTAGGACATGATTTGTTGTAGAATGAGATTATGAGGAGAAGAGGTAAGAATGTCAAGTGCCAATTGACCAACTATCATAAGACTCGCTGTATTATAACGCCAGCATTGGAGGGTAGAAAATGAAAATAGGATTCCGCATTAATCCACTTAAGACAGTGAAGAAGCTTATTCGCCCAGTCTCTGAGCCTCCAAAGCCCGTCCGTACGCTTGTCCAGGTGCGATTTGAGGGCGATGGACGTGTCCTCACCTACTACAACGATCGCTTTCAGCTCAACCCCGGTGACCGGGTCTTCGTCAGCGGAAGGCTTGCTGGAAAACCCGGAATCGTCGAGAGCGTCACTACAAAGTTCAAAATCAACCTGGCAAACTACGAGAAGATCATCTCTGTGGCTAGCCTGGAAATCCACGGAACCTATGAAAGAATTATCGATAAGATGGTCAGTTATGATTCTGCTGCCGTATCCGCAGCTCAGTTCCGCTCCTGGTGTATGCCTCCAGAAAATGAGGATGATGAGATCGTCGCGGGCGATGGGTATGAAATCAATCTCGAAGACCTGAGCAGCCCTGATGAAATCAAGAATGCCATATTCGACCGTGCGTTAGGATATTGCCGTGACGGGAGTGTAGCGTATATTTCTGTTTCCGACGGAGTCGGTACCGCCTTCATTCACGGGACCGAATGGTATGAGGTTAACTTTCAGATCAAAGGCAGTCACTTGACCGAGATGTACTGCAGTTGCCCATATCCCGGTCTCTGCAAGCATCTTCTGGCAGTATCCATCATTCTGAAAAGCATGATTCAGGAAGGCCTGGATATCGAAAGAGGCTTTGTTGCCATTGATGATTCCTGTTTCTGGCAGGTTGTCTCAAGAACTGTAAAGAAAATAACCTTTTAGGAATATAATCTCTCATAAATCTCAGAGGAGCAAATTATATGTATCTGGATTCTTTTACGCTTCCCATCAGCCAGGAAGAGAAAATGATTGGAAAGCGCATGAAAGAAAACGGCGGCGATTACGGATATATAGACAACATATATCCCTGCAGATTCTTCGGCCCAAAAGAGCTGAGTGAGATTAATTTTCGGAATGTAACCATCTTTTACGGTGGAAACGGATCCGGAAAAAGCACGCTCCTAAATCTGATTGCAGCGCGACTGGAATTAAACCGCATCTCCCCTTTCAATTCCAGTGAGCTGTTTGACAGATACGCCAAGGCTTGTAAATTCTCTGTTGGTTATGATGAAGAAGGGTTCAAGCACCGCATACCTGATGGAAGCAGAATCATCACCAGCGACGACATCTTTGACTACATGCTGACTGTCCGAACAAATAATTTGGAGATAGCCGAAGAAATCGAATCAGGAAAAAAGGAGCATACCAAGCTGAAGTACGGTGAAACTGTGAAGTTTAACGGACTGGAAGACTATGAGGCGAACCGAATGCAGCTTCTGGCGCGCCAGAAGTCTCTCACCCGCAGGCAATTCATCCGAAGAACCGCGGGGATGGAAGTGAAGCTGAACAGCAACGGCGAAACAGCCCTGTGTTACTTTGAGCAGAAGCTAAAATTCGATAAGCTGTATTGCCTGGATGAGCCTGAAAACAGCATGTCTCCGAAGATGCAGCTGGAACTTAAGCGGATGCTTGAGGAGTTCTCCAGATACTGCGGGTGCCAGTTCATCATTGCAACTCACTCCCCTTTTCTGCTTGCTATGGAAGGGGCCCGAATATATGATCTGGACTCTAATCCGGTTGAGATAAGGAACTGGTGGGAACTGGAAAATGTAAGGATTTATTGGGATTTCTTCGAGGCAAACAGATCCTTGTTAAGCCAGGCTCAGACCTAACCTCAAAAATGCAGTTACTCAGCAACTGCACCGAACGTCATATGGAGGTTATCTTATGAGTAAGAGCAAAAGACAAAACGAAGAGCCAGAAAGGAAGACCTTTCACTATGTTGACCGTACTGTCGATGAGCCATTCATGATTCCGGACTCATATTCACAGATCGATCCTGCTCAGATGCAGGAACTCCAGATGCCCGAAGGGAGTTTGGGCTACACAATTGCGTCTGACAATGCCACAGGGATTGTTGTTTGCTTTGAGGTGCCGCCTGAAACAGCTATGCCCTTTGACAATCCAGAGGACCTGGTTCACTACCTCCATGAGACGATGAATGAGAATCAGGGAATCATTGAGGTCAGGAACGGAAAGTGTAAGAATGGCGGTCGCTATGTGTACTACATTATGAAATTCTCCTACGGTGAAGATGATATCCCATCCAGAGTCTGCGGATATCAGCTGAACTTTAACTTTGAGATTGATGACCATGTTTACTTCATCAGCGGATCTTTCGATGAAGCCGGCATGACAGGTCAAAGAGACAGTATTGGCCTCATGTTACATGCCAAATCAAAAGAACAGGCTGGACAAGCTGCTGATCTGACAGATATAATGGAACATGATTGGTTCTGCGATCCTTATGATCCGGACTATACAAAAGGTTTCCTTATGAACAGATCCGAGGTTCCCGAACTGGATTCCATGTTCCCGGAACACCCTCTGTCCGTAACCAGGTCGCTCGTCAGTTTCGTAGTTGAGAACAATTGATAACCTATACACTCAAGTCATGGAGGTGCTTCATATATGTTTGGGGATCCGAAATACCATTTTCAGAGAGTAGAAGGCGCTGATATCGGTTTTGCTGTGGCAGACGCTCTCGGTGTGCCGGTCGAATTCTCCAGTCGTGAGGAACGCCGTCTGGATCCGGTCTATGAGATGCGAAGCGGCGGTACACACGGCCAGCCTGCCGGCACATGGTCAGACGACACCAGTATGACCCTCTGCATGATTCATTCTCTCATAGAAAAAGGCATTGACTATGACGACCAGATGCTACGCTTTGTCGACTGGATGATCAACGGGAATTACACCGCAAACGGCGAAGTATTCGATATTGGCGGTACAACGCAGCACGCCATCAACAATTACAGGCATGGTAAGCCGGTTCTTAAGTGTGGTGATCCTGATGAAGATGCATGCGGCAACGGTTCTCTGATGCGGATCATGCCTCTTGCCATCTATCTTCAGTCACGATATGACAAATTGAGCTTCGACGATTTTTGTGCTGATATTATCCATAAGGCTTCCGATTGCACCCATGCCAGCAGACGATGTGAAATTGCCTGCGGCATATACACCAGCGTCATTATCGCCATGTGCTGTTGCGGTTACCTCCCTAGTGCTGTTCAGAGCGGCATATTCTACGGTCTAAAATACTATCAGGATCATCCGGATTACAAGGATCTATATGATGAATTTGAGTCATTAAGTTCTATTGCACAGTGGCCGGAAAGCAAGATCAAAAGCGGTGGTTACGTCGTTAATACTTTACAGGCAGCTCTTTGGTGTCTCCTTACCACAGAGGGATATGCCGATTGTGTTCTCAAAGCTGTAAATCTTGGTCGGGATACGGATACTACAGCGGCTGTTGCCGGTTTAAAGCACTCAGCAAACGTTTTGCCTATGCCTGTATGGAAAGCCATGAAAGCTGAGAGGGGCTCTGCATGCATCCAGAAATAGAAAAAACTCTCAAAAGAATAGCAGGCGGTGAAATCAAAACCGCCTGCGTATATAGTTTGATAGACACCTACTATATGTATATAGTTGGGGATATAGAAGCTGAAGACTCTGATCTTGATCCTCCGTTTCCGGAAGAATTGCTCCAACCCATAGAAGATCGTGAAAGTGGGATTGGATCAGCTCTTAAAATATTGCTGGATGAAGGCCATAATGTCAATGACTCCGACGATGATTTCAACGCGCTCATGCTGGCGGTTGGAAGCGGTGACGCACCCATGGTCCGATTTCTGATTCATCACGGAGCAGATGCAAACTCCTGGCCTAATATGGAAGAATCGCTTCCAGGCGAAGGAAACTACTATTTGGATGAGATTGACATTAATTACATGAATGAGTGCTTTGCCAATGACAAAGATATTGATTATCTCAAGGCATTGTCTCAGACTGCCTTTGTGCTGGTAGAGGACGCTCATCTTGGCCCCTACAGTGGATTCTCTTTGAAAATCGACGAGAATGGTACTGTCTCACTCGGGCCCGCAAAAACATTGTTCTAGAAGATCTGAGGATGCATAGGAGATTCTGTTATGAAGATTGATGCATATTTTGATGAATTTCTTAAAACAAACTTTCATCCAAAAAGCGCTCTACTTAAGACCGCCAAAACTCTGCTCAAGGGCGATAAGCCATACTCTCTTCCCAAGCAGGAAGGCTGGAATGAATCTGGCAATCTGGATGTAAATATCAAGCAGTCTGTGAAGAACATCCCCAGGGGAAAAGACACCGCAGTCAGTGTCTATAAAATGCTCGTTACTTTCCTTAAGACAAAAGGAATCGAAGTGGATGTAGAGTTTCCCCCTGTACCGATCGACAGCAGCTTCGAGCGTCAAATGTTTATTGCCAAGTACCTGCAGTCTAAAGATAATAGGATTGAGGGTCTTGAAGATATCCTATGGATCAGCAGACGCACTGTTGAGGAGGATCTCGGCCGATTATACCGGAACAGCAAAGATCCGATTCAGATCTGCGGGCGTCCGTTTTTCATCCCTGACAGCACCCGTACTGGGGGCCGCTATGAATCCGCATCAACAGTCCATCCACTATTCCTTACAGAAAACCTCACCCAGGTCATCGTTATGTTGAAGGGATTGCGTCAAATGGCGGGAGATCCTCTTTACACCCAGTATGCAGAGGCCAGTGCCGCAGACATTTGGGAACAGCTGTCTGACTATGCAAAAAAGAGAATCAGGTTTGTACTTGGCGATCTGCTTCCGGAGGATCTCAGCTGGTATGAGCATCTGGAACTGGATCCCGAAAACAAGTTTGCAACAGAGCGTCAATGCAGTGTCCCCGGAAATGTATGGCTCGACTGCCTGAAAAATGATAAGCCTTTCTGTGTTGAGTATCAGACGGATACCGGAGTGGAACTGTACAAAGATTGTAGATATGTGAGGACTCAGTCTAGCGGGAGAAACGGAGAGCACATTATAGCCGTTGAATGCAATCAAGGGCGTAAACTCCTGGAAACTAATCGGGTAATTCGAACCACCTATACAATCGAAGAGTTGCTGACCGAATAGCAGAATGAAGCTGAGCTTCATAGCACTCTGCCTCCTTGTCTGTTATGATAAAACCACAAAACAGAAAAGGAGACTTGAATCATGAAATGCACATTCTATCGCCCCGAAAAAGCAGCTATTTCCGAATTTTCCGCCATCATCGAGAAACTCCGCTCGGACCTGGATGAATTGGAAACAGGTACCGTCCCCGAAAAAGAGGTTCGGAGATATCTTGAGGAATTGCTTTCCTATGCGAAACCGCTTGATACCAAGGGTTAATAGTGATAAGTAACTATTTGCCCGCAGAAAGATCGTGTGACCATTATGGTCATGTGGTCTTTCTGTTTTTCGGGGTGTTTTCAATGATCACGGGTTCGTTCAGGGTGGGGAGGTTGAACTCGCCTAGGAAGTTGAAGAAGATCTGAACGCGCTGTCTGCGCTTGCCGCTGGACTTGTCCGGGGCATGGACCACGATCTTCTGCACATACTCGTTCACGATAGAGGGCGTCAGTTCAATGATCTCCTCATACTTCTCCACCAGGGCGATGAAGCGATCCAGGTCGTCGTTCATCTCTACCTGCTGGTTGACCCATTCCTCCAGCGCGATGATCTCCAGTCTCAGACGATCCTGCTCTGCCTCGTACCCCTCGGCCATCTTCTTGTAACGCTCCATGCTCAGGTTTCCGAGTACGGCATCCTCGTATCCCCGGGTGATGAGCACATCGAGTTCATCAAAGCGCTTCCTGGCCTGGGTCAGCCGCTTCTTATCCTCGCGGATGTTCCGCTGATGATCCTCACGGCGGTTCTGCAGCCACTCTTCCTGGAATCCGTTGACATCGTCGTGGATATACAGGTTGATGGCCTGGATGCGTTCAAGGACGATCTCCCGCAGAACATCCTCCCGGATGTAGTGGGCGGAACAGGTACCGCGTCCGCTCTTATAATGAGAGCAGATGTAGTGATCCTGTTTCCCCTCAAAGCTCTTGCAGGTAGCAAAATGGAGCTTGCCGCCGCAGTCTGCACAGAACAGCAGGCCGGAGAAGAGTCCCTGGCGGTCAGCCTTGGTCATACGGCGCTTGTTCTTCCGAAGCTCCTGCACACGATCCCACTGCGCCTGCGGAACGATGGCCTCCTGCGTGTTCGGGAAAACGATCATATCTTCCGGCTTGTTCGGGATCCGCTTCTTGAGCTTATAGGACCGGGAATAGGTCTTGAAGCTGCATGTGCAGCCGGTGTACTCCTGACGCTCCAGTATATCCACGATAGACTGCTCAGCCCAATGATAGGGGCGCTCCGGAAGAGGCTTTCCTTTCCTTGCCGCATACAGGGCCTTGGTAGTCGGAACGTGATCATCCTCCAGGATCCGGGCGATACGATCCGGCCCTTTCCCGTCGATCGCTAGGTCAAAGATGCGCTTCACGACCTTCGCAGCCTCCGGGTCGATGATCCAATGTCCATGCTGGTCGGGATCGTCCATATACCCATAGGGAGGGCCGCTGAGGTGTTCGCCCCTCGCCGCCTTCGCCCGGAAGACGGCCCGCACCTTCTTGCTGGTGTCTTTGGCATAGAAGTCGTTGAACAGGTTCCGGAACGGGGTGAAGTCGTTGTCGCCATAGGCGCTGTCTACGCCGTCGTTGATAGCGATGAACCGAACGTCGTAGCTGGGGAAGATGAGCTCCGTGTACTGACCCACCTGCAGGTAATCGCGTCCGAAGCGGCTCATATCCTTGACAATGAAGGTGGATACAAGCCCCTGCTCTACCAGCGACAGCGCTTCCTGTATGCCAGGGCGGTTGAAATTCGTGCCGGTGTAGCCGTCATCGATGAACGTGCGGGTGTTGGTGAACCCATGACTGTCTGCGTATGCTTGAAGTATACTCCGCTGATTTGCGATACTATTGCTCTCGCCGTCCAAAGCGTCCTCGTTGCTGAGGCGGCAGTACAGGACGGTGATTGTTTGCTGATCCAACATATTATCCTCCTTTTCGGGTTGGTCAGCTGACAGTATCGTAGTGCCTGCGTCGAGCTTAACATAATCACCGTGGTTTGTCACCATCATTTTTCATCGTCTCCCATCATCATTCGCCGGAGCTTGTCGGCAAGACTCTCCCGGCCGGCAAACTCTGTCTCGATGACGTAGGTGGTGTTGCCGATCTTCCGTTCTATGGTCTTATGAAAGGGCTTCATGGTGTTGGCCCAGTATTCCTCACATTCCCTTAGAAAACTCTCGGGAGGTGTCCCATAATCGGCTGGGGCATCGCCTTCAACCAATTCATATTCAAACTGTTCGTCCATAACAGATCATTCCTCCGTCTATCGTGTTCATCGATCCGGCTCCCGGCTGCGCTCGGGTTCGGATCGCAGCGCGGATTCCAGATGGGCCTTGATCTTCTGCAGCTTGAGAAACTCGGTACGCTCGTCTTTCAAAGAGGCGTAATCGCTCTTATTTTTCTCTATCAGCGCAGTCCGTTCCTTTTTCATTGCCGCGAGGGGAAGGGGTTCGTCTCCCTGCCGCGCCTCATTCAGCTTCCTGCGGGCGAGGTAGAACAGCTTGAGCTCGCCATCATGGTCCTGCCGGAACTGCTCGCGCTTTTTCTTCCATCGGATCCTGTTCATCTCATCGAACAGGGGCTTTAGCCGCTTATAGTTCTCAACGCAGGTCAGGAGGTCGTCGATCTCCTTGATCCGGTTCTGCCTGTCCCGGATCGTCGTCTGCTTATCGGTGACACGGTCACCCAGCTGTTGGACGGCGTCTTTCAGATCGTCCAGCGTATTGATGCCCTTGGCCTGCAGGTATTCAAAGGTGTCGATCTGCTCCTGCAGATTGTTCGCGCGGGCTCTGGAGCTGTATGCCCCGGCATTGCGGCGGCGGTAATAGGTGTTCAGCAGCGTGGCGATATTTTCGGCCTCGAACTTTGCCCGCGCCTTACGTTGTTCCTCTATGATGGCGTCGAGCGCCTCCAGCAGCGCCGCGAGCCTTGCTTTGAGGTTGGCAAACGAGCGATTGACATTGCGGATCCAACGGTTCAGCTTGCCTTTTTCTGTTTCAATGCCCTTGGCCTCCATCTTGCGGACGTTGGGACCCTCGTGGGTCGTGGGCACCTGCTTGATGCCCTGGCGCTCATAGGATCGGTGGTCGATCCTGCAATCGAAACCCTTAGCTTCAAACCGGCGATTACACATCTCCGCCCAGGCCCGGCGCATCTCCTCCAGCGTCTCCGGCTGGCTCCAGTTGGTCGTGGGCACGGCGTTGAATATGTAGTTGCCGTTTTCATCCTCGATCCGGTTGCCGTGCTCGTCCAGTACATATTCCCGGCGCTGCTTCAGACCCCAAGAGCCGTCCGGGTTCAGAGGTCGGATGGGACACATTACATGGAAGTGCGGATTGTCAATGCCGTCATCCTTGTCCGGCAAATGTACCGCAAGGTCGGCGATCATGCCCCGGGCGACGAGCTGCTCCGCTACAAATTGCCTCGCCAGGGCGATGTTCTCTTCCAGCGAAAACTCGGTCTGTAAGGCAATGTCAAAGCTGTGGGCGAGCTGAGCTTTCTTGCCGCGCTCAGCCTTCTCCACGGCGTCCCATAGTGTCTTTCGGTCTGCATACTCTCTTGGAGCATGAGGCGGCAGCATGATTTCCGTATGCACGACGCCGCTCTTGCGGGTGTAGTCATAGTCAAAACCGTAGTAATCGCTGTGCAGCTTTTCCCCGGCGCGATAGGCTGCCGCGGCCATGGCGGTCTTACCCTCACTGCGCTTGATCTGCGTCAGGTGGAAGTGGTACAGTGCCATCTTCATTGCCTCCGGGCAGGAGCGGTATTACGGCGGGGTGGGTCAGGACCTTTTCCATGAGCTCATAGAAATCCACCTGATCCATGTCCTTCACGGCGGGGACGATACTTTCCACCGCCGCGCCGCGGGTGATAAGACGGTGGGATCGCTTCCGGCGATCCGCGCCTTTGAAGTAGGATATCTTGTTTTCTATCAGCACCTGCTGATGCTCGAGCTGCTCAATCTCCTGTTGGATCTGTTCCTGCTCGGCACGCAATTCTTCGATCTGTGGGTTCATTTGAATTACCTCTTTTGGGGTAGGTGGTACAAGGTATGCGGGCACCCCGACCTCTGCGTCCGGAAAGCCTTGATACACCCGGGGTTCAAATCTCTATTTTTCGACGTCTCGCCCTCTTTCGGCGGGCGTATTCCGCTTGCTGTTCCTTCTTTGTGATGACCTTGCATTCGTCGCAGTATTTGGCTCGATTGCCATGGGCAATATATGGCTTTCCGCATCGGGCGCAGAGGCGCACATTATCCTCATGGAAGATCTCCGCTTCCAGCCCGGCGGCCTCAGCGAGCTTCAGAAGTACGTTTCGGAAAAACGTGCAGCACACCGAGCGGTTGCGAAGCTGTGGGCAAGTGACTTCTTCACCGTCATCCAGCAGAAGGCAGTTCCGTTCATCCTGAAGATTGCAGCAATGCTCCCGGATGATCCGTTTGACCGCCCACGACTGGCGAAGCTTCATGCGGATGAGAGAGCCGTCCGCATTTCGCTCGATGGGTGGATAGGCTTTCAGGTTGAACATCATTCTTTCTTTCTTGGTTTTAGAAAGACTTGAAAAACGATTATCCCAAAATGGGTCAATCGTTTTGTCCAGGGGCAGGATCGCCTGAGTCCTCAAAAGGGGCCTCAGGCGAAAACGATATGGTAAAAATGACCAGGTCGTTTTTGAGCTCTGTGATGAAATCGCGTTTCCAGATTGGAGCACGCGAAGTAAGTCGAAGCTGAGCTATAGTGTAACAAAACGGAAGAGCGAAAACTGTCGAATCTTGTCACCGCCGGATGAAATTGCTCATATTAACGAAATCAAAATCCGTGATAGACGCCCACGGCCACGCCCTGGATCGTGAGCTCCTCGAACGAAATGTCGGGATAGGATTCCTTATCCTCATTGCAGGACCGCAGAACATATCGGTGCTCGTCATCGTCATAGGCAAGCTGTTTCAAATTGTTCAGTCCTTCGTACAGCGCAACGATGAGTTCCCCGGGCTCAGCGTAGTTCTGCTTTCTTATGATCACATAGTCACCGGGATGAATACCGACGTCGATCATGGACTCGCCCTTGGCGATGAGGGCGAAGAACTCGCCCCGGCCGACCATGCTCTCCGGCAGGCGGATGTACTCGATGACCGCTTCTTCCTCTTCCTCGCCGGGGCCGCAGCGCACATAACCGAGAACCGGCATGGAATACTGCGCCGATTCCATGTTGATCCGCTTTGTGATGATGGAGCGGCGACCATTGTATTCGAGCTCGCCGGATTCCTTCAGCGCCGTCAGATAACGATGGACCGTGGTGACGGCGATACCGGTGTTTGCGGAAATGTCACGCACGGTGGGTATCTCGCCGTAGGCGCTGTAATAACTGTCGATGCAGTCTCGTATAACCTGCATACGGTTTTCATCTTTTTTGCGCATAAGAGCCTCCAAACAGAACAGGAACAAGTCGTTTCATAACAGTATCGTAGCAGGCAGAAAACCGTAAGTCAATATCATTTGGAACATTTTGTTTCGCATTTGCGTTAATTTGGAACAAAAAATATGTGAAGGATATTCTCTTCTCGGAAGACAGCCGCGGAAGCGGTGGGGGTAGAGCGCGCAAGCGCTCGCAGGGGCACGTCCCCTGGATGGAGCGCAGCGACGCAAAACGCCCGGACCTTCTCGGTCCGGGCGTTGCCTCGCAGAGCGCACATACTGTGGTTCGAGAGACCACAGTATATAAGTGCGCCATTAGTATAATTACTAATGGAACAGGGAAGCCAGTATCTGCTGCTTTCCATCCTCTTTCCATCCGCTCCCATACGATCGAAGAAAAAGCACAGAATGCCATTTGTGTTTTCTTGCTGTGTTTTCTTGTCCGGCGGCATTTGAATACACCTGCCGCTTGACACTTTTACTTTATCAGCTTTTCCAGCGTCTCAAACAAAAGCTCCGGCTCGACGGGCTTGCTCAGATGCGCGTTCAGCCCGGCCTGCAAACTGCGCTGAACGTCCTCGTCGAAAGCGTTGGCAGTGAGCGCGATGATCGGGATGCTTTTCGCGTCGGCGTGATCAGAGGCTCTGATATGGCGCGTTGCCTCGAGCCCGTCCATTTCCGGCATGCGCATATCCATCAGGATCGCGTCGTAATAGCCCGGCTCATGGCTTTCAAACAGGTCCACGGCGACCCTGCCGTTTTCTGCAAGATCGACCTCTATCTCCCGCATAGCCAGCACCATCATCATGATCTCGGCGTTCACCGCCACGTCCTCCGCCAGTAGTACCCTGCGTCCCTTCAGATCCGCTGTATTCTCTTCCAGCGCCTCATGCTTGCGGCGGAAGGCTTCCCTGAACTCGTCCATCACGTTCTCGGCAAACAGCGGCTTTGACACGAAGGTGTCTACGCCGGCCTCCTTGGCCTCATCCGCTATCTCCTCCCAGTTAAACGACGTAAGGATGATAATGGGCGTATCATGACCGACGATCTCACGGATATGCCGCGTCGTCTCGACGCCGTCCATTTCGGGCATTTTCCAGTCGATCAGGATCAGATCATAGTCCTCCCGCCGCCCGTGACGGATGCGGACCTTGTCCACGCCCTCCCAGCCGGATTCCGCCGTATCGCAGCTTACGCCCACCTGGCCGAGAATGATTTCCGCGTGTTCAAGAGCGATCCGGTCGTCGTCGATCACCAGAACGCTCATATCCTTGGAAACCAAATCATCCTCTTCGGTTGGGAGATTCTTTCTCTCCGATTCGCCCAGCGTAACGGTTACCGTAAAAACAGTGCCCTTGCCCTTTTCGCTTTCTACCTCAATGTGGCCGTTCATGAGCTCCACGATGCTCTTGGTGATCGGCATGCCCAGGCCCGTCGAACCGTAGCGGCTGGTGGAGGAAGAGTCCTCCTGGCTGAAGGCGTCAAAAATCCGGGGCAGAAACTCCTTGCTCATACCGATGCCGGTGTCGCTGATGATAAAGCGGAGCGTCGCCTGCCCGTCATAGCGCGGTCCCTCCTCGATCATAAAGCGGACCGTCCCGCCCTCCGGCGTGAACTTGACCGCGTTGCCGAGAATGTTGATCATCACCTGCTTGAGCTTCGTGGCGTCGCCGATATAATAATCGTCCACCTGACCGATGACGCGGCAGTCGTAGACGAGCCCCTTGTCCCGGCACTGGCCGCTGACGATCGTGTTGACCTGCTCCAGCGCCTTGGCAAAGGAGAACTCCTCCTTTTTGATGGTCATGCGTCCGGATTCGATGCGGCTCATGTCCAGGATGTCGTTGATGATCCCCAGCAAATGATGGGCGGAATCGCCGATCTTTCCCAGGTATTCCTTGACCTTATCGCTGGCCGTGGGATCGTTCATGGCGATGTTGTTCAGACCGATGATCGCGTTCATTGGGGTGCGGATCTCGTGGCTCATGTTGGACAGGAATGCCGTCTTGGCTTTATTTGCTTCCTCGGCTGCGCTGAGCGCCTCCGCCAGCGCCCGGTTCTTCGCCATCGCCTCCCGCATTTCCTCGTCGATGACTGTGAGACCGAGGCCCACGGCGTGTACGATGTGGTCGTCGCGATCCTCCGCGTGGCGCACGCCCGCCATACGGATCATTTCATAGTACTCTTTCCCATTTCTTTGGGCGAGATACCGATAGGCAATGATCAGCTCGTTTGAAAGCGCCGACTGTATGTACTCCGGGTCGATGAACCGCAGAAAACCTTCGCGGTAGTTCTCCGCGACACAATGCTCTGCATACCAGACAAAGCGTTCATGATACGGAAAGTGGATCCCTTCTTTCGTCTGCTCGGAGTCCGTGGGATCTTCCCGATAACAGACGGCATCGTCACGATCCAGATCAACGTGATATACGCAGCGATAATCCGACGCCAGAGCGGTGATCATCTTGTCCTGCTGCTCCCGGCGCGATTGCTGCTCCAGCAATTCCCCCTGCAGCGCTAGCCGTTCCTCCAGCTCGCGCTGCTTCGCCGCCTGGCTTTCTGCCAGCTCCGTATTCGCCTTTTCCAGTTCGACCCGGGCGTTTTCCTTGTTTTGGATCTCCCGCCTGGATCTTCTGGCGTCGCGAACGAGAAACAGGATGATCAAAGCGGCGATGCCGAGGATAGCGCTGCCAAAGAGCGCCATGTTGTTTTGGATCATGTCCCATACGGAATAGGAATACAACTGATCCGTATAGCGGAACGCCAGATTCTGCGCGTAATCAGAGCCCAGCACGTTGATGCCCCGGTTGAGCAGTCTCAAAAGTCCGGCGTTGCCGATCTGAACGCCAAAGCACCGGTCGTCGTCATACGTCGTCTGGAGCAGAGCCAGGCCGCTGTAACGGCTGTTGCGCAGGATATCGTTCGCTCTCAGTCCGTTCAAGGTGGTGCAGCCCACACTGCCTTCGCTGACCGCCTGCAGGCAGTCGTCGATCGAGGGATAGAAAACGATCTCGGCGTCCGGATAATGGGTCAGCACGAAGTAATACTGCATACGGTTGTTCTCATTGACCGCAAAACGGGCTGTCGTTTCCTCCGTATACTCTCCCCGGTGGACCAGCTCCGTGGCGGCAGATACGACGGGTGCGGACTGGAAAATACCGCTCTCCTCGGAATAGTACAGACCGCCGCCAACGGGGAAGGCCGTATCGATCTCTCCGTCGCTCAGGGCGGAGATCATCCTGTCGTAGCTGTCGTAGCCGACAAAGGAAACGGAAATGTGACTGATACCGAGCTCCTCCAGCATCCTCGGAACGACATCTCTGACGATCCCGGTCACATCCCCCGAATCGTCCGTGTCACTGTATGGCAGATAGTGATTCAGATAACCTACACGCAGCTCGTCGTGCCCGGAGAGCCACTGCTTCTCAGTCGCGGAAAAGGCTCGGCTCGAAATGCTGACAGGATAGTATCTGCTGCGCAGCGAGTTGATATAGTTCGGCTCATTCGCCGCAAGCTCCGTCTGCGCTTCATTCAGTTCAGTCAACAGCTCTAGGCGTGATTTCGCAACGCAAAGATAATAGTCTGAAGCGCCAAACGCATATAAAAGCTCTGCGTTAGGCCGTCCGTATGCCCCGTCTCCCTCCACGGCCATAACGTCAATGTCATGGTTGTCAAAAGCGTCAAAAAGGGGCTCATAGTCCCGGAAAAGAACGATTTCAGCCTGTACCTCATGCTCCTCCAGATACGCTTGCAGCACACCCGCCATTGCACTGTCGAGGACGCCGATCTTTTTCCCGTCCAGCGTAGAGGGGGCGACGGTTATATCCTCATCGGCGTCATGCTTGACGAGGTTATATGTCTCATTGCCCATAGCCGCGTCCGGATACCCTATGATCTCCTCACGATCCTCCCGCCAGGCAAGACCCGCGAGGAAATCTATATCGCCGTCCAGAAGCATCTGGTACAGGTCTCCGAATTCGCCGTAAACATAGTCATACTGCCATCCGGTATACTCCGAGAGCTTCTGATAGTACTCATAGGCGTACCCGGATTTGACAGCTCCCTCCCGTGCGCCTTCCTGGAAAACCTCGTTTTCATAATAGCCTACACGGACGGTGATGCCCTCGTGACCCGCAGCCGCTGCCGTTATCGACATCTGCGCGCCGAGCGACAGGATGAGGAACAGCAATATTGCGGTGCATGTCAAAAACGCCGTATTCTTTCTGATCTTCATGCTTTTTCCTCCGTCTGCTTATTGTCCGATGATCCTCTCATAGTCCGCATAGCTCGTGTTCACTGATCGACTATATACCGGCACAGTGTTTTTATCAAATCGTCAGGCTGGAAAGGCTTGGCGATATGAGCGTTCATCCCGGAGTCCAGACTCGCCCGAATATCCTCGTCATAGGCGTTCGCGCTCATGGCGATGATGGGAAGCGTCCTGTAATACTCACCCGGTAATGACCGGATGGCCCGCGTCGCCTCGTAGCCGTTCATGACCGGCATTTGAATGTCCATGAGGACGGCGCTGTAATAACCGGCTTCGACATTCTTCACTTTATCTGCGCCGATCCGGCCGTTTTCGGCGTGGTCGACCGCGATCCCGTACTGCTCAAGCACGATGGTGGCGATCTCCGCGTTGATCGCGTTGTCCTCTACCAGCAGGACCCGCTTGCCGTTCAGAGCGGCATACTGGATCTCGTTCGCCTCCGCGGTATTCTCGTCCGGCTCGGAGGGCTCCAGAGCAAGCTCGACCGTGAATTCCGAGCCCTCGCCCTGCTTGCTTTTGACTGAGATCACGCCGCCCATCATTTCAACGACTTTGGCTGTGATCGCAAGCCCGAGGCCCGTGCCTTGCACGCGGTTTACTGTTGTTTTCTCTTCACGTGTGAAGCTCTCGAATATATGAGGCAAATACTCTTTGCTGATACCGATGCCGGTATCTCTGACAATGAAGCGATATTTTATCTTTTTGTCTTCTGTCGCTCCGAGTTCTTCCGCGATCAGCTCGACGCTCTTCCCCTCCGGCGTGTATTTGATGGCGTTGCCGGTGATATTGATCAGGACCTGCTCGATCCGCAGGTCGTCTGCCATTACCTTGTAATGATGTACTGTGTCGTGCGAATAGGTGATCGTAATGGACTTGTTCTTCGCCTGCAGCGCCGTAATATCCTCGATACGCCGGAAAATATCTCTGAGATCGCAGGCTGCCAAGCTGAGCTGCATTTTTCCGCTTTCGATCTTGGAGATATCAAGAATATCATTGATCAGAGAGAGCAGAAAATGGCTGGAGGAACCGATCTTATCCAGCGCGTCCGCTACGACCTCCGGCTCATCCCAATGGCTTTTGGCGATGTTCGTATAACCCACGATGGCGTTCATCGGGGTGCGGATATCATGGGACATGTTGGCAAGAAAATCGTTTTTCGCGCGGGTCCTTGCCTCCGCCATATGTTTCCGGAATTCCTCCTCGCGCTTCATCTGGGCGTCGATGTTGGTGAGGCCGATGATCAGTCGGCGTTCGTTCCGGTTTTCCAGAAGAGTTGCCTTCATGCTGACATACGTAGGAATGCCATTGAGCATAAGACGGTATTTTGTCGTGAAGTGGCCGTCCCGTTCGATGATTTTCAGTACCCTTTCACGGGAAAAAACCGCCATAAAGCGTTCCCGATCCTCCGGATAGATCAAGGTTTCCATGTTCCTGCGGCTCAGCTCAAAGAAGTTCGCCCCTTGCGTTTCGATACCCAGATTCTTGTACTCCTCCGAGGAGCTGTACTCGACAAAGGCTTCTGTGTCGGGATCGACCACATAAATGCTGAAATAGTCCCCGGCGAGAGCCTGTGCGACGCTGCTGAAAGTGAGGTGATCAGCGTCCATCCTGCCGATGGTCTCGTTCAGGGTGTCGATCGTCGCTTTATGACCTTCCAGTTCCGACACGATCCGTTCATGCTTCTCCGTGATGTCGGAAATAAAGACCGTATAAACTCCTCCGTAAACGTCTGTCTCCAGATAGTGGCCGTAGTCGTCCACCCGGCGGACGGCGCCGTCCTTGCGGATGATCCGGTATTCCACATAGTCCATGTTGTCATCGCTGGCGTCGATCTGTTCCGCAACGGAGTCTGAGATGCGGCGGTAATCCTCCGGATGCACCATGCCCCGGAAGGTATAGCCCGTCAGCTTTTTGAAATCCTCAAGATCGTCGCAGCCGTAGATATCAAAGACAGGCTTGTTTGCATAGAGAAGCTCTTCCGGCTCTTCGGCTTTGTAAATGAAGAACCCCCCGGGCATGTGTCCGCCCAGTTCCCGGATCATGAACGCCGTCTGATCATTCATCTGGAAAACCTTGTTCGCCATGGTCAGCCTCTTTTCATATCATATACACTTCATCAGCGCTTCCGTTGTCTCAGACAGAGCCCCCGGTCCGACGGGTATGCCGGGATGCTTTTCGCCCGTGGATTACTGCGTTTCTTCCAGGCTTCCGTACATCGTGACGGCTTCATCCACCGTGATATCGCCTTTTCCGACCTGGAACGCCGCGAGTCGGATCTGAACCGTAAGCGCATCCGTAATGCCGAGCACCTCCGGAGAGATGGTACGCTCCGACGGCACCTGCCCGAAAGGAGCGTAAACCGCATCAAAGGACAGATCGGTAGTGGGCGTTACCAGGCGCTTCACCGAAGCCATCGCGTTCAGCTCTTCCCTTGTGATCAGAAACCGCATGAATTCGTTTGTCATATCCAGATCGTCGCAGTCCTTGTTGACGGAGAACTCCACGGAAGGACTGTCGATAAAATATCCGCCTTCCTCCGTCAAGGGGATCGGGGCAAACGAGTAATCGAAGGGCGCATTGGTGAATGCCTCCGACTGACTCTCCCGTTTTCTGGTGCCGGATACGGTATCACCGGCGCAGATCATCATCGGCACATCGCCTTCAAAAAAGCGGAGGATCACCTGGGTATAGTTGTCCTCGATCATATCGCACGCGTCGAGATCGATACAGCCGCTTCCGATCAGCTGCTCCACCGCCTCCAGGGCCGGGCGCATGGTTTCTCCCGCCGCGGGATCCAGTTCATTGGCGAGCACAAGCGCTTCCGGGTTTTCGGCAAGGGCAGCCGCAAACAGCGGGTAGGCGACAGTGTACATGAAACAGCTCGACGACTTAAGACTGTAGCCCATCATGGGGCTTGAGCAGCCTTTGCCGCGGAACGCTTCGCAGACGGCCAGCAGCTCCGTCCATGTAGTTGGAATGTCGAGCCCTTCCTTTTCAAACAGGTCCTTGTTCACCAGCATACCATAGGATCGGGAAAAAACCGGAACCAGCAGCACGCGGCCTTCCGCGTCATGGTTGATGAGGCCGGGGCGGATGCAGTCCAGATCCAAACCCAGGGCCGGGTCCGCAAGATCCTCCGCAAGAGCAAATACCGGATCATACTGCTCGTTCCCGATCATCGAGGCGGTGGTGAAGAAAATATTGGGTTTGTCATTGCCTTCCAGCGCGGTGACCAGCGTATTGCTGTAGTCGTCCAGCTTCACATAGCTGAGCTGAACGTTCGGATAGAACTCGTTGAACCGGTCAAATTCCGCCTCCAGCGCCTCAAAGTTGTCATAGCTTCCAACTACCGTGATGCTGCAGCTTGTATTGGTGTCGAGAGCCGGCTTGAATCCCGCGGCGGTCTCCTCCTGCGTTTTGCCGCCGCAGGCTGTCAGCGATACGGCTGCGCAAATGGCTAAAATGATGCAGATCAGCTTTTTCATGCTTTCTTTTCCTCCTTGATCCTGCGGATCTCTTTGATGACAAGTCTGATGTCTACGGGTTTTGCGATATGTCCGTTCATGCCGGCGTTCAGGCATTCTGTGACATTTTCCGAAAACGCGTCCGCCGTCATGGCGATGATCGGGATAGAGGACGCCCACGGATCCTCCAACGCGCGGATATTCCTTGCGGCATCCAGTCCGTTCATGACCGGCATCTGGATATCCATGAAGACAAGGGCGTATTGTCCGCGTTCCGCCGCCTTCATCTTGTCGACGCATATCTGACCGTTCTCCGCGCGCTCCGTCACGATTCCAAACATCCCCAGCATGGCGGAGATGATCTCCCAGTTGATGTCGTTATCCTCCGCGACGAGAATGCTTATTCCGGCAAGGTCGGAGTAATCATCCTCCGGCTCCGCAGACTTCGCTTCCGTTCCCAGAAGCTCGTTGATCTTATCATACAGCTTTGAGCGGAAGAGGGGCTTGCTGATAAAGCCGTTTACGCCGGCATCCTTTGCCGCGTCTTCGATGTCGGACCAGTCATAGGCCGAGATCAGCAGGATCGGGACGTTCTCGTCGATCTCGGATCGGATGCGCCTTACAGCTTCCACGCCGTCCATGCCGGGCATCTTCCAGTCCAGGATCACGACGCCGTACTGTCGGCCGGACTCCTGACGTTGCCGGATCATCTCCAGCGCCGTTACGCTGTCTTCGGCCTTCTCCGCGGTGACGCCCAAGGACTCCAGCGCGTCCACGGCGGTCTCCAGCAGGACCGTGTCGTCGTCCACGATCAACACGTCGATGGGCTCGAGCCGCATGTCGTCGAGCTGCTTGTCCGCGACCGGAATATCCAAAACGATGGTGAAGGTCGTGCCCTTCCCCAGCTCGCTCTGGCAGTCGATGACGCCGTTCATCAGATCCACCATCTGCTTCGTGATCGCAAGGCCGAGGCCGGTGCCCTGAATGGTGTTGACGCGGCTGTCTGTCTGACGGGAGAAGGGCTCGTACATCTTTGCCATGAACTCGGGGCTCATGCCCATGCCCGTATCGGCAACGACGTAGGTCAGCTTGACGCAGCCGGGCGTCTCGCTTTCCTCCTCCCGCATATCTACGCTGACGCTTCCGCCCGGCTCCGTGTATTTGATCGCGTTGGAAAGGATGTTGATGTAGATCTGATTCAGGCGCAGCTGATCAGCATACAGATATTCCTTTTCCATACGGTTGATACGGAAGCTGAAGCTGATGTTCTTTTCCTTGATCATCGGCTGGGAGATGTTGACCAGGTTCTCGACCGTATCGACGATGGAGAAGGTCAGGGGACTCAGATTCAGCTTGCTGCTCTCCACCTTGGAGATATCCAGGATGTCGTTGATCAAAGACAAAAGATGATTGCTGGCAAGGCCGATTTTCCGAAGATTATCGGCCACCGATTCCGTGTCTCCCAGATTCTTCTCCGCAATGGTCGTCAAGCCCATAATGGCGTTCATCGGCGTGCGGATATCATGCGACATGGTGGAGAGAAAATCGGTTTTTGCCCTGTTCGCCGAGGCCGCTTCTCTGGCCGCCGCCTGGAGCTTCTTATTGAAATTAAGCATGACAGACAGGTCAAACACGAAGAGGAGCAGAAGGGCTGCGGAAATAACGCCGATCAACAGCCAGTTTTCGGTATTTACGCGCAGATCCTTCATCGGCATGAAGCTGAGAAGCGTCCATCCTCCTGTCGCGTCGACCGGGGTATAGGCGAGGATACATTTCTCCCCGCGGGAGTTGAGCATAGTAAAGGAGCCGGTCGAAGACGTGATGGTTTCAAAGAACTCCTGCGCGGAGGCTGGATCAATGGTGTTGTAAGACCTGTAAAACTCGAAGAAACTGGAATTTTTGAAGGAATGGCCCTTGATGATATAATCGCCGTTCGCATCAATCATGGACAGTTCGGTGTTTTCAAACCCTTCCTGCGGGAAGATCCATTTCTGCGCCATCTCCGCGATCGGTAGCACGCGCAGCAGCACGGCGTCACGGAGCTCGCCGGTTTCTGAATCTTGAAGCGTGACATAATTGCAGAAGGCTATGGACTGTTCCCCGTTGACCGGGTTTGTATAGGCGCGGGAAATGTTGACGGATTTCCCGATATCATTGATCCAGCTCACATCGTTCAGAAGACCTATCCGTCCGTAAGAGACGGCATAGTCGTCGGCGGCATCCTGCCTTGCCCTCGTAGACAGACCGGACAGCGTATCGAGATACACGATATGCGCAGAGGCGGTCTGCGTCACATGAGAGATGCAGATGAAGGAGGCGGCCTCCTCGATACTCATACCCTTGCTGTTGATATAGCGCGCCCACACGTCGCAGATGTGCTGTTCGCCCGCCATATAATTCTCCGTCACATGCTCCATCGCGACGGTGGTGCTCACAAAGCTCTCCACCTGTCGGCGGAGTGCGGCCTTGCCTTCATAGCTGGAATACAGAATGACAAAGATCAGTATTCCCACCATGATCGCGATATTGACAATGGCGATCCGCGCTTTCTTCATACCGAAACCCATCCTTCTTTCAAACGTCTCCCGCCTCTGCAGGCTCCTTTTCTCAGGATACCTGCAGAGGACATGCCTTTGTTTGCAGCAGGATCGCAGAAATCAGTGAAGAAAGCGATTATTCCTCACAGATGTGTGCCAGCTCGTCCCGGGCTTCGCGGATCTGATTGATCAGCGCTGAATAATCCGTCTGCGTTCTCGCGCGGAGCAGCTCCGTGATCTCACTGATCGGCGCGAAGATCGGCGTCAGCGAAAGGTTGCCGGCACTGCCTTTGAGCGCATGCGCGGCTTCAAAGGCGGCATCCAGGTCGCCCTTGTCAACGGCGTCATAGAGCTTCGGGAAGCTCGCGTCTCCCGGGATCATTTTCACCAGCCGAAGATAAAAGCTCTCGTTGTTCATGCAGCGCCGCAGTCCTTCCTCGGTATCGGCGCCGTAGGTTTTCAAATCGTTAACCGTCATTTTCTTTTCATCCTTTCCTGATCACAATTCAATATACCGCATAACCGGAATGCCGGATCTCCCGCATCCGCCAGAGCGCTTTGTCCGCATCCTGAAAGATGTCTCCGTCCGGGTGCTCCCGGTCGGAGAAAGCGATACCCACGCTCAGCGTGACAGGCATAAGCTCGTCCGTTCCTTCCCGAAGGGCCTGGGTAACAGACTCGATCTTGGAGAAGACCAGTTCTTTTTGCGAGCTTGTGATCCTTGACATGATGACGACGAATTCGTCCTCCTTCAGCCGGCAAATATGATCCACAGAGCGGAAGCTGCTTCGCAGAACTTCAGCCACACGGCGAACCAAGTTGTCTGCGTATACCCGCCCCCGGCTTTTCCTGAGATTGGGGTAGTCGTCGATGTCGGCGATCAGCACGGCAATGTGCTCCTGGTCTGCGTCATGGAACAGGATCTCAAAGGCACTGTTGTTATAGAGCCCGGTCAGAGAGTCGTGGAGCGCATTATATGTATAGTTGTCTTTTCTTGTCAGGCCGCTCTTTGCTTCTGTGTGCGGTTCGATTTCCTTTCTCTCCGCGATAAACGCTTCAAACGCTTCCGCAGGGAGAGGGCGCGAGAAATAATAGCCCTGGATGATCGCGCAGCCCATCATCTTGAGAGTGAACATCTGTTCCGCCGTTTCCACGCCCTCGGCAATCGTCGGCAGTTCAAAGGACTCTGCCAGCAGGATCATGACCTCAAGAAGCCGGGTGTCCTTCCGCTCCCTGAACGCGTTTCGGACAAACTGCATGTCCAGCTTCAAAGCGTCGATGGGAAGCGACGAGAGCATATTCAGGGAGGAATAGCCCGAACCGAAATCATCCATCTCGATCCGAAAGCCCAGCTTGCGAAGCTGCGTGACAGTTTCGATGATCTGTTCCGCGTCCTCCGTATAGGCAGATTCTGTGACCTCAAGCAAAAGCTCCCGCGTGGTCAGCCCGTTGCGCGTCACGATCTCCTGCAATTTCTCGATCAGCCCCGGATCGAGCATATCGACACGGGAGACGTTGACGGATACGGGCAGCGTGACCCCGAAACGATCCTTCCACTGTCTGATCTGCGCCGCAGCTTCGGACCAGACATATTGATCCAGCGTCGAAATGAGTCCGTTGTTTTCAAAAAGGGAGATAAACACGCCCGGATTTACCATACCCAGCGTCGGATGCCTCCAGCGCACCAGAGCCTCCGCGCTGTTAAGGATCGGTTCATTGGGCCGCACGTCGAATTTGGGCTGGTAGTAAACCTGGAATTGACGCTCCCGGATCGCCGCGGGAAAGTCCTCGATCAGCTGTTCGGCAAGCAGCTCCGCCTCGTGCATAGAGTCGTCATATCGCCCGATCACCCTCGTAACGCTGCCCTTCACGGTGTCTGCGGCAAGCTTGGCCCGGTCGAAGCGGCGCTCGATGTCCAGCTCCTTATCGACGTTGGAATACACGCCCATCCGCAGACGGATGCGGTTTTCGCTCTGTCCGTCTCCGTTCAGGTCACCCTGCACCGCTTCAAGGGTCGCGCCATAATCCGCGCACTGGGGGCAGTAGATCCAGAAGTTGTCCGCCTCACTCCTGCCTGCGATGCCGCCCGATTGTTCAACGAGTTCCAGGATCTTCTCCGCAATCAGACGGAGCACCTCGTCGCCGTAGACCTTTCCATAGCGGTCATTGATCATATGAAACTGATTGACGTTCAGTACGATCGCGTCCATAGGGCAGTCTCTGTGATGGATGTCGAGCTGGGCGGCGTAGCGATTGAAGAACTCCTTGTTATATAGCCCGGTCAGATGATCGCGCTCCGTCAGGCTCAGGGTATCCCGATCCTCGGACAGCTCGATGGTGCGCAGCACTCTCGCCAGAACGACTTCCTGCCGCGGATAAGGCTTGGAAATAAAGTCAATGGCGCCCAGCGTCAGGCACTCCACCTCCGCGTCGCCGTCGGAGGTCGCGACAATGACCGGCAGGCGGGCGGTTCTGGAGTCTGCCTTGACCTGACGCAGAATGTCAAGTCCGCTGAGATCCGGCAGATTCAGATCCAGCAGGATCAGACTGAGCATCTCATATTGAGAACGAATGATGTTCAGAGCCTCCGTTCCCGTTCCCGCCACAACAAGGTCATAGCTGTCCTCCAGGAACATTTTCAGGATCTCCTGGTTGACATACTCATCCTCGATCAGCAAGATACGCCTTCTGTCGCGAGAGGGGCGGAAAGCCGTCTGGTTCTCTTGCATAGTATCTTTCCTCCTGTTTGTTTATAGCCGGGTCACAGCGCCGGGGCTTTTGAGCAGCTTCTTCTCTTCGCGCACCTGCGCGTCGGCCTGTTCAAAGACCGCACGGCAGTTTTTCGTCTGCCCGGGATCGTATCCCGTCAGTCCGCGTCGTGTCCCTGTGTGTTGCTCACATATTTCAGTCCGTTCACCTATACAGTTCGTTCTTCGGAAGACATTGCCGCTGCCTCCCGGCATCACGATCTCAGAACCGATCGGAGCGTTTTTGTCAGGTCGCCGATGTCGATGGGCTTTGCGATGTGCGCCTGCATGCCCGCGTCCATGGCAGCCTGCACGTCCTCCCGGAAGGCGTTGGCCGTCATGGCCAAGATCGGCACACTCGCCAACTCTGTATTGTCCAGAGCCCGGATCGCCCGCGTGGCGGCGTAGCCGTCCATGACGGGCATTTGAATATCCATCAGGACAGCGTCAAAATGCCCGGGCTGCGAGGCGGCGACCATGTCCACGGCAGCCTGTCCGTTTTCGGCGGTCTCCAGGGAAAAACCCATCTGCTCCAGGATCATCTTCGCGATCTCCATATTGATGGCGTTGTCCTCCACCAGCAGAAGGCGTTTTCCCGTGAAATCCACCGTCTCCTCGTCCGCCGCCCCGACAGCGACGCTCTCTTTGTGGATCTCCTCATTCTCCGCCAGCCGGAACTTGAAGCGGAGAAGGATCTCCGTGCCGCAGCCGGGGGCGGTGAGCACCTCGATGGTGCCGCCCATCATATCCACGATGCCCTTGGTGATCGCCAGCCCAAGACCGGTGCCTTCCACGCCGCTGTCCGTGGAACTGCGTTCGCGCTCAAAGGCGCCCCACATCCGCTCCACAAATTCCTTGGACATGCCGATGCCGTTGTCCTGAATACGGATCTCATAGGAGCCGTAGCCGTCCGCCGGGCTGCCCAGCTCGTAGAGAGAGGCGGAGATCGTGCCGCCGTCGTCAGTGAATTTGTAGGCGTTGGAGAGGAGATTCAGCAGCACCCGGTTAAGATTATTCCTGTCGCACCAGACCCAGCGGTCCTGGACCTGGGCGGTGTGGACGGAGAAATCCATCTGCTTCTGCTTCATCTGCTCGGCAAACAGGTCGTACAGGGAGTCCAGGATGCCGCACAGATCGGCGGGAGCGTACTCCAGCTCCACCTTTCCGCTCTCGATGCGGCTCATCTCCAGAATGTCATTGATGAGCGCCAGCAGATGCTGGCTGGAGCTCTCGATCTTCGTCAGATAGTCGCGCTGCGTATCGGAGGTAGGCTCCTTCAAAGCGAGGTTCGTATAGCCCAGGATCGCGTTCATGGGCGTCCGGATGTCGTGGGACATGTTGAAAAGGAACCGGCTCTTGGCAAGGCTTCCCTCCACGGCGCGGATCTTCTCCCGCTCGGAGGCTTCATGCTTGATACGGACCAGCCTTTGGATGTATAGCATGACCGCGAGTCCCACAAAGATGATCAGCAGGAGAACGAAGCCGCCGCCGAACAGCGCGGAGCGGATCTCATCCACGCTCTGCTTTCCGGCGAGCTGCTTGCCGAGCCACATGATCGCCGTGTAGATCAGAAACGCGAACAGCACCGTGCCGGAGGTGAACATCCCGCTGTGTTCCGTCAGCATGCCGTATTTGATCGTCCGCCAGTAGAACACAAAGCCCAGCAGGCACCACAGGGACAGCAGGAGGAATGCCTGGCTCCCCATGGCCTCCATGGCGGTCAGGCTGGGGACGAGCTGCACCACGGCGAACAGAGCGGAGATCACCGTGCCGACGACGCTCAGGACAGCCTGCTTTTTATTCCCCTCCGCTTTCGCGATCTTCCATGCGGCGGCGCAGGTGTACCCGAAGCCGACGATGGCCCCGAAGGAGGTAAGGTCGACGAACCAGTTCAGGGTGTTCCGTCCCAGGAACGCCAGCACGATGGAGATCACCATGATAAAGAAGATACTGAAGCTCGTCCGGGAAAACCGCTCGGAGAGGATGCGGTCCTCCGCCATTGTGGAGAGGATCCTGGTGGCGGCGCGGTACCCGCCGATGATCCCCGTCAGGATGCCGGAGAGCGCGGCGACGACAATGACGGCGAGGCCCGCGGTCCCCATGATGCGTCCCGCGGCGAAGAAGGTCGGCACGGAGGTCAGGCCGGTCAGGCCGTCCAGGGAGGAGACATACTCCTGCCATGAAGAGAATCCCTCCGGTACGGCGGATACGGCCGTCAGCGTCATGGACACATAGGCGAAGGCCGCCAGGATGATGGAGACGATGATCAGCCCCTTCGACTTCCGGATGGGGAACTTGAAATGCGCCGTGTCGAAGGACGTGACCTCAAAGCCCACGAAGGCCCAGGGGGCCAGGATCACCAGGCTGAAAACGGCGTAGACCTTCCCCGTTCCGCCGGACCCGAACTCCGTCAGCGCGCCGCTGGAAAGCGCGTGGGGGACGCACATGACCGCAATGACCGCCACGCCGATGAAAAGAACCGCGGAGAGGACGGTGTGGAGGCGCTGCAGCAGGGGCTTCGCCACGATGAAGAGCACCCCCACGCCGCCCAGCACCAGCGCGGACACCAGCGTTTCCGAGAGATAGATGGTGTTCCCCGCGATGGCATAGTGGACGCCCGTCTGCACGGCCCCGTCCAGCAGGATCCGGAGGATGAAGAACAGGGCTGTGCCGTTGAGGAACACGATCGTCAGATAGGAAAGGCACAGGAACCAGGAGCTCAAAAAGGCGTGATCCCGTCCGAAGGCCTCCTTGGTATAGGAATAGACCCCGCCGGTGATGGACGAGCGTCCCATGAGATAGGAGAAGCTGCTGCCGATGACCAGCATGATCGCCATGCCGATGAACATGGAGATCAGCGTGCCGGCGGGTCCCGCCACCGGGAGGAAGGTGTTTCCGGGCATGGCGAACGCTCCCCAGCCCACCATGACGCCGAAGGCCATCGCCCAGACGTCAAGAGGGGAGAGATATCGGTCCAGGGCTTTTATCGTTTCCTTCTTTTCATCCATTTTTCAAACCTCAAGACCATTCATTTCCGGCAGGCAACCGCTCGATCAGGATCGCGCCGCAAAAGCTATCGCGTCCGCTTTCAAACATTCCAAACTCAACGAACATTCTCGTTTGAAGCGTTTACTCCTCACAGATACTCTCATCCTGCCGGACATCCGGAACGGTCTCCATGATCTCCGTGATGCTGCAGTTCAAAGCCTTACAAATCTTCAAAAGAGTGTCTGTTGTCAGGTTTTCTCCCTTGCCAAGCTTCGCTAATGAGGCAGTGCTGATGCCGCTGAGCTCGCGGAGCTGTTTTTTGGTGATTTCCCGTTCGGCAAGCATGACCCATAGCGGCCTGTAGCTGATGCGCATCTTTTCCCTCCATATGATGATGGAAATATACGTCTTTTTGCGGATATCTCCACATTTTGCAATATAACACAAATGCTGTTCAGATTATACCACAAGAAATCGGACTCGTCAATTTTCGATTTGCATTCACAAATCTGCTTTTCCAGACCGACATGGGCCGCAGCATGCCGTTGTTTTTGCGTAGATTTTGATCTCCAGACCATCTCTTGATCGGATAATGCAAATTGTTTCTTTTTCCGATATTTTCAAGCACTACAAAATGCACGAAAAACATTTGACACATTATGATCGTAGAAATCTTTTCGGATCTCAATGAGGCAGGCAAAACGCTTCTGGTCGTGACGCACGACCCGGTAGGAGCCTCTTGCTGTCGATAGACTTACGGACTGTCCGACGGGGGCTTGTTGTATGAACGATCTTTCGCGTTCAGAACCATGTGACCAGTATGGTTTTACAATACTAACGGCGGTGCCAACACAGCGCCGCCGTATGCTCGTATTCAGTTGTCCAAAGGGTGGTAGTCCGTTACAGTCCGCAGATACGCCTTCAGATCTCCGTTCAGTATCAGATCGGCGTACCCGGTTGGGTCGTTATAGATCAAATAGTCCAACTCGGATCGCTCGAACGAATTGGCCGCGACCTCGTCCTCCACGGCGATGGTGTCAATGGTAAGCATCGCGCCGTCAAGGAACCGCAGCTCCACGCAGGCGGTATCCATATTGAATGCACAAGAAATAATCGGTTTCATTTTAATACCTCCAAAAAGGATCCGACCAGCCTCATCTGAAGCTGGTCGGTCAATTTTGGCACCCGATACCGTCAGCCAACAGATGATAAGTATCGATTAGTTCCTTATCACTGTTAAGCCAA